>JAAETH010000222.1 GCA_024228575.1 Actinomycetes bacterium | reverse complement strand
GGTCATGATGCTGCAAGCCGGGACCCCGAGGCGTTCGGCAGTCACGCTGTCGTGCAAACTGCTCGACGAGCAACTACCTCAATCACCCACACCCGCGACAAGTGCATGCCAGCGCCTGGCCCGATCCATGATGTCGTCACCGGCCGGTGCGCTGTAGTTCGCCTTCGTGACCCGGACCACTTCGTCGACCCCGTAGCGGTCACGCATGGCAGCTTCGAACGCGTCGAAGAACGGTCCGGTCGACTGCTTCCCGTTCGACAGGAGCCCGATGGTCGAGCCGGCCAGCGAATCGAGGCGGGTCGACAACTCGAAATCGTCTGGCTGGTCTTCATAGGTCGGGTCGAGTACTTCGATCGTCACCAGTTGCTCCCCTCAGCAGTCGATACATGCGCCGACGGGAACCGTCACCGCTCGCGATTTGGTGCCGAGCCAGGGCGGGATGACAGCGCCGAAACCGCCCGCCGGTCCACCGGCAGCGACGACCAGCAGATGCTCCGGATCTGGAAGGGCCTCGTATCTACGGTCGCCCTTCTTGGCGACGACGCTGCCCTTGCCACAGTCGGCCCACTCACGCCGATGGATGAAGGCGTGTTCGTACACGTACTGGCGGATGTCGGCCTTCGTCCAACCCGCAGCATCGAAGTGTTCGCGCAGCTGCGGAGCGACGACGATCGCGTAATTCCCCGGCCAGATCGAGTAGTGCCTCATGTTGGCCCTGATCTCTGCGACAAATGTGTCGAGGATCTCTTCTGGTCGAGTGGTCCACTCGTTCATGATCTGGCGAGGCGCCATCGCCGCCATGGCGGTAACGGCCGACACGTGAGGGTCGCCGAGACGTTCAGTGGCCAGCGGCAGCCACGGAGTATTCGCCTCGTCCTCGGCAATGCAGTAGCTGATCTTGCCTGGGTGACCGAGCGTCGAACGGTCGATTTCGCCCGGTCGGACCTCGAGGAGATTCGCCAGCACCAGCCGGACCGCTCGGCCGACACAGGTGGTTGCACGGTCGCTGGCGCCGAGCACGTTGAATGTCCCGTCCATTCCGAGCTCGTCGCGGATCGGCCCGTTCACGATCAACAAGACGCCACAACCACCCGTGCTGGCGGTCGGGCCGTGCAACAAGAAGGGCTCGCTCAGCATCGCAGTCAGAGCCGTCACGACGACCGGGAAGTGTGTGGGCAGGCAACCGGCCATGATGGCGTTGATCGCCACCTTCTCGGCCGTGATGGCGCGCTGGCGGACGGGCTCGACACCGACCAGGTGACCGGGCTCGAGCAGTGCCCAATCGAGGCAGGCCGCGACCGCTTCGATCGTCGGCGGAACGATTGGGAGCCCGTCGGTCCACCCCCGGGAGTGGAAGTGCTCCTGTGCACTGATGGCATCGTCGAGTTCGATGCGTCGCGACCTCAGATGTGAAGACGACTTCGTCGTGTTCGCCATGGCTCCATTCAAGCCGACATCGGGAGCCGACGTCACGATGCTCAACGACCGATGTGAGGGTGGATGAGCGACTCCGAAATCGCCTCGAATGAAGCCACCGAAGCGACGAGACCCCGGTGTGAACACTCCACCTCGACGTTCTCGGCCGCCGGACTGAAGCAGGCCTGCCATGCGACAAGCCCGTCCGAGCGCGACCAGATCGAAGTCCAGTCGACGGCCGCTTCGAATGGTGATGTCAGCACCGCCTCGTAGCGACGCTCTTCGGCCAAGTCGACTCCACGAAGCAGGGCCTGTGCCCGCAACACCTCAGCAGCTGCTCGCAGGACAAAATGCCTGGGAACGTGAGCACGAACCGGCGCGCCGAGAGTGATCAGACGGTCGATGAGATCGGGGCGGCAATGGGCCGCGACACGACACTGCTGACCTCCTCGACTGTGTCCGATCAGGATAGAAGGCCTTCCGATTTCGTCCAATGTCGCGATGATGCGCTCGACAGCCCAAGCGCTGGCGCGCCGATTGCCTTCGAGGTCGGCAACCCGAACCGAATACCCGGCCCCGTCGAACCAACCGACGAGATCGCCAACGCTTTCGGCAGACCCGCCGAACCCGGGGGCGACGACCACCGACCTCCCGTCGCCGGGTGCTAGCTCCACCGGGTCATTCGACAGCTCGGCGGCCTCGGCGAAACGACGCCTCTCCTTCCACGTCGGCCTGCCAAACGCCTCGACCAGCGGGTGAGGCATCGGTGGCAGTTGGTCGGCGCCAGTTGTCCAGCCAGCGGTCAGAGTCTGGTCGGTCACCCGACAGGCTGGTCCGAGACGACAGATGATCCGTCCTCCGCGCCATCGCCTCCGTTGTGGTCTACCAGTCGATGCAACCTCAACGCCGCCACCTGAAGACACCCGTGCCGGAGGCTGGCAGACACCGGACGCCGATTCCCATGCAGCCACACGTGTGCATCGGGCTCTACGTCGAGGTTCTTTGCCCATTGCGATCTTCCCCGCAAGGTGGATACCACGACGTGATCACCGAGGCGCGCCGCCAGCAGCGGAACGGACCTGGGCTGGCCCGATTTTCGGCCGGTCGTCTCGAGGATGACAGCGCCTACGCCAACCGGCAATGGCGAGCCGAGACCAAGCCGAAGCACCGGTTCGACGACCTTGTTGAGCGAGGTGAAGACACGACGCTCGACCTTCTCACGAACATGTTTCCCGTCGAGCCAGACCATGTTGTGTAGCGTACCGAGGACCAGTCGACGTCACCCGCAGCCGATTTCGACGCGCCGATTGATCGATCGGGATGTTTCGTCACTCTCGGAGACCAGGGGCTCGGATTCTCCCTTGCCGACACTGGTCAGTCGATCTGCGGTGAGACCCAGTTCGACGAGCGCATCGACCACGGCCTGGGCCCGCCTCTCGGACAGGTCGAGGTTGTAGTCCGTGGTGCCCTCGGTCGAGGTGTGACCTTCGATCAGTATCTTGCCGTCGACCCCTGAAAGCCCGGCAAAAAGATCGTCGAGAACGGGGGCCGAGTCGGGCCTGATGATTGCCGAGTTCACGTCGAAGTTGACATAGACGATTGAGCCGCAGGCGAGCGGCTCGGGTGCGGAATCGCTGCAATCTGTAGTCGTGCCCTCGGGAGCGATCCTGCCAATGCGGGCACGGAAGACTCCGTTGTTGGTGGACTCGACTCCACGCAGCCGACCGTCACCATCGACCACGAACAGATAGACGCTCGGCCTTTCATCGCGGGTATCGACACCGTTCAGGCGCACGACATTGCCAGTGACCGTCCCCGTCACGGTGGCGAACCCAACGCAGCCGGCCACCACCGCACCGTCTTGTTTGAGTTCGGTCAGTACGCCCGCACCGTCGGGGTTGTCTGCGAAGGCGAGCTCCCACACCCCGGTGAACGCCTCGCTCAAGGGGACGATCTCCTGGGTACCGTTCCCGATCAGCTCGCTGAAGCGCACGACGGTGTTGCCCGTGTCGTGCTCTGGCTCTACGCGAAGTGCGCCAGACAGGGTCAGTCGAATCCATCGAACCGGCGTCAGGCTGCTCGGCGAATACTCGGCAAACTCCTCGCCGTCGGGCAGTTCGGAGAACTCCTCCGATACAAGAATCTCGAATCCGTCCGTAGCGCTGGTGCTCGAGCCGGCGATCTCGATCGCTCCGAAGAATGTCGTGTTGCCTGGCGAGTTGCGGGTGTCGGGAACCGCGAACCGATCGAACGTCGTCAACGCCGGCAACTCGAACGTGTAGACAACAGGCTCGCTGTCGTCGGTACCGAATCCGATCTGGGTAGCGGCACCGTCCATTGCCCTGATGCTGTTGGAGGCCGAGGCGGACTCGCCGGTGAACGAGACCAGGGTGAGACCCTCGGCGATCGTGAACCAGTCGGTGCGCTCGACCTCTTCGGGGAGTTCGCCACCCTCGGGTTCGTCCGGATCGTCTGCTGGTTCCTCCAACGTGGTGGTCGAGGTCGACTCGTCTTCGTCGGCCGCTGTGGTGTTTGTCGACGGCGGTGCCGTCGTCGATGAGGGTGCATCCGTCGAGGTCGGTGCCTCGGTCATCGTTGTTGTCGTCGCCTCGACAGACGATGTCGATGACGCGTCGCTCGCATCGTCGCCTCCACCGCATGCGGCGACCACCAACGAGATCGCCACGCAAGCACAAATCCACTTCCTAGACATGCTGACAACCCACTTCGCTCTCGATACCGGTCCGGCCTGCCGGGGTCGGTTCGGGTTGAGCCCGGTGGGCAGGTGATGCTCGACTCTACGGCAGATCTCTGAGCCATTCCACGACGAAGCCGACGGCCCGGGCCGCACCAAGATCGTCGGCGGGGATGAACTGGCAACGGATGAGACACGCAAGCCCGAGTTGACTTCCCATCGCGCCGCCGAAATCGGATCAACTGGCTGGGTGGTCGTCCAGCCGGGTTGGATCTACCTGGTCGAGGTACTCGCTCATACCCATGCCCGTTCGGCCGTTGCAGGTGAATCGGGTCATGCCTTCGGTGATGCGGGTGTGGAGGACTTGTCCGTCGCCAGTATTGCGGCGGTTGCGCAACGGGATCAGCGACAACACCTCGCCCTCGATCTCGTACTCGTCGTGGTCTGTCCTTGCCCAGCACCGCATGGCCGTCTGATACCCGTCGTCATCGAAGTCGGACTCGACTCGACACTCGCGGACGCGGTGATACTCGTCGCCTTCGAGGACCATGCCGCCGGTCGACTGTTCACCGTTGCGGGTGACGATGCTGAGCATCATGGCAAAGTCGGGTCCGAAGGTCATGGGCAGCCACCGGTACCAGTCGATGGCCTGCCAGTAGCGGGGCCCCCACGACTTGTCGCGCAATCCGAACCCGTCGAGCGTGATGGTCTCTTCGCCGACCACGATGGTTCCGTTCACGGCCGTGTGTTGCTCGTAGTGAGCCTTGGCGAAGCTGTTCTCCGCATCGGTCTCGATGGGTGAACCGTCTTCGTACTGCGGCAGGCCGCCGTACATCGGAGACACACCGGTGACCTCGAGACGAGCTTCACACTCGACCATCGGGTTGTTCTTGAAAGCGTTGCGCGGATCGGCCATCTGCCGGGGATCGTCGAGCAGGCACAACCGGCCGTCGTAGGCGATCGTCAGGTGTTCGAACGGTTCGACTACCTCGATCACGAGACCGCCGGCGGCCATGGCGTCGTTGTTGTCGATCTTCGGGCGGGCATACGTGAAGCCGACCCGGCCGTCGGGGAGATAGACACAGACGGTCATCTCGGCGTAGCCCTCGTTGACCCTGTTGCCGATCCTGAACCAGGCACCGACCTCGTTCTCGAGGTCGAAGCCGTTCAGGTACATCGACTCGTTGTAGTTCGGAACCGGATCGGGCACGTGGGTGAACTCGTCCTCGGGCAGCAGGACCGTGACGATCTTGCGATCGGGACCGGTGCTCACGCCGGACTCAACGAATAGTGGATGGGCAGGTGTTTGTAGCCGCTGACGAAATAGGACTGGCTGAGCGAGTCGCCACCGGCCAGCCCCATCGACGAGATCCGGGGGACAAGCTCGGCGAACAGCGACGAGAGCTCCATCTTGGCCAGGATCGCGCCGAGGCAGAAGTGGACTCCAAAACCGAAACCGACGTGGTTGTTGTTCCTGCGACCCACATCGAAGGTGAACGGATCTTCGAACACATCCTCGTCGCGATTCGCCGACCAGTAGGACAAGAAGACGTCCTGGCCTTCCTCGATGGTCTTGCCACCGAGTTCGTAGTCGCGGGTAGCGGTGCGCATGAAGTGTTTGACCGGTGTGGTCCAGCGCACCATCTCGTCGACGGCCGTGGTGATCAGGTCGGGGTCGGCCTGGAGCCGCGCGAGCTGATCGGGATGTGAGATGAGAGCCTCCAGCCCGCCCGCCATAGCGTGTGAAGTGGTGTCGTGGCCGGCCGTCGCAGCGATGATGTACAGCCCGAGCTGCTCCATCAGGGCGATCGGCTCGCCGTCGATCTCGGCGTTCGCCACCACCGAACAGAAGTCGTCTGTCGGATTCGCCTTGCGATCGGCCGTGATGGCGTTGAAGTAGTTGAAGAAGTCGAGGATCGTCTCGTTCAGACCGGCCATCTGGTCTTCGTTGTCGCGAGCCAACTCGGGGTCACCGGCCCCGAACAACTCCTGGGTCAGCTTCAGCATGCGCGGATAGTCGCTCTGGGGCAGACCCATCATCGCGAGGATCACCTGCAGCGGATACTGCATCGCTACGTCTGTTGCGAAGTCGAGCTCTCCACCACCGTCGATCATCTTCTGGAGCGCTTCGGCGGAGAGCTCGTCGAGACGGCCCTGCAGCTTGCGCAGGTTGCTCGGCCGGAACCAGCTGGCGGCGAGGTCGCGGTGAGCCTTGTGTTCGGGCCCGTCCATCACGACCAGCGACTTTATGAACTGACCGCCTCGCTCAACACGCTGGAGGTCGGCCTCCTTTGGACCGAGAATTCCTCGGGGTTCGTTCAGGAACCCCTCGTTGTGCATCTCGATCTCCATCACGTCGGCGTGTTTGCTGACGACCCAGAACGGGTTGAAATCGGGATGGTCGACCCAGTGGACCGGGTCCTCGGCCCTGACCTTGGCTGCGGCAGCGTGCCACCGGTCGGGATCGGTGTAGGCCGAACTGGCCAGGAAGGCGTAGCCGGCCTCCTCGAGGGTGCCGTCGAAGTCCTCAAGATCGAATCCGGCCATCTACGACTCCTTCTGACGAGGTCCCAAGCGGTTGTCCGGACACTACCCAAGCCACCATCTCGGAACCAGAATCCACCGACGCGCGAACACCGGTGTTCCGAGCGATACCAACTAGCGATGCCTCAGTCGAGCGGGGCGGGAGGTGGACCGAGCACCTCGATGCCGTGGGCGCCGCAGGCTGCGGCGACCTGGCCCAGGTCGATCTCGACAGGAGTCGGAAGTACCGGCTGCTCGGTTGGCTTGCCCAAAGCGGCGACCATGCGATCGAACACGGGAACACCGGCATCTGAGGCCGTGATCGTCGTGAAGCAGGCCATGTCGGACAGCACCTGGAAGGTGTGCGGCACGCCGTGGGGTAGATGAACAGTGGCCCCGCTGCCGGGGATGCTCTCGTTCTCACCGGAGCGGAATGCGATCTCGCCGTCCCACAGGATCATGATCTCGTCCTCACTGTTGTGGCAGTGCAGCGGTGGACCGAAACCGCGCGGAGCGTAGAACTCGACTGCGGTCATCGAACTCGAATCGCCACTGGTCACCTTGCGGGTCGCCAGGTGGTTGAGGAAGTGAACGTGGTCACCCTGGCCTCGTTCGAGGACGTAGGGCTGGCTCGAGTCGGGAAGGGTG
>JAAETH010000221.1 GCA_024228575.1 Actinomycetes bacterium | reverse complement strand
CAGTCTGCGGAGCGTCGAACCCTGACGGTGGTGGTCGGGCGCTCTCCATGGTCTCGCTACCGATCGCTTGGACCACCTGGGACGCCGGTTCATCAGCGCGCCCAATCGTCATTCTGGAGCAGTGATAGCGAGCGGTCACCAACAACGGCCACGAGCATCTCCGATCCGACCCGCGATCGTCCGAATCGTGGCTGTTGCCATGTCGGTGGGGTGTGCGGGACCGTGCGCTATCCCGAGTCGGCTCCGGGATGGGCCGCCCGGGCGATGACCACGACGTAGACGAGGTCATAGAGCAGCTCCAGGAAGCTGACCCTGCGGTTCTCGATGGGCTCGCCCTGCGCTCGTGGCGGCGGCCAGAACCGACTACGGAGGGTGGCGAGCGGTTGCTCGGTTCTTCTGAGCCGGAGGACGGCTCGAGTCCTGCCACTGGGCCCTCCGGCCCTGTGACTGCTTCGATCCCGTTTCTAGTGTGGAACCCAAGCCCTGCGAAGCGTAGGGCGAGACCGCAGGAGGACTCGATGAGTGCAGACGATCTCACGATGTACGAACGCATCAATATTCACATGGAGTACGCGGTTCCCCTTGTCCGATCCTTGCAGCGCATCCTCGGTGAGGAGGTCGTCAACAACGCGTT
>JAAETH010000220.1 GCA_024228575.1 Actinomycetes bacterium | reverse complement strand
GGTTCGTATCCGAGTCGCGGCTTCGCGGGCTAGTCGACGTTGGGAGTCTCGTCGTTGGATGAACCACTCGGCTGCTGCGGTTGGCGTGGCACTCGACCGGAACGCGACGAGGTCAGCTACATGGTGATCGTTGTGATGGCCGACGGCTACCACCACTGGTATCGGTGACTCGACAATCGCCCGGGCCAGCTCTTCACTATCGAAGGGGGCAAGCTCAGCGGGAGAGCCACCCCCTCGACACAACACGATGACATCCACCGTCCTCGCTGTCGCACGGTTGGCGATGACTGCGGCGATCTTCGAACCGGAGTCGCCGCTGCCCATCGGGACCTCGACGACATCGAGATCCCAGTCCTGGCCGCTGCGCTCGACTCGTTCGATGAAGTCGGTGCCCCCAGCGCCCCGGTTCAGGGGGCACACGACAAGGAGGCGTTTCGCTCCGTCAAGAAGCTGGAGACCTTTTTGGACGCGGTCGAGGCCCTCGTTACGAATGGAGACCACGAGCTGGTCGACCGCTGAAACCGAATCGGCTCGGGTCTGTAGCACGGTCGTGTGGCTGACCTGGAACTGTACGGGCCCGTAGCGGTGATCGACGATGAACCGTCCGACGACCCGAACCTTGTTGCCGACTTCGAGCTGCGCTCTGCCCGGCGCCGCCTCGGGAGGAAACGAGAGCCGCAGTTGAGAACGAACATTGCCATTGCTGTTGTGGGCGGCGATTTCGCCGTTTGCCCATCGTCGGCCTCGCTTGAAAGCGGTGAGGGTACCGACGATTGCCACCGTCGGCGTTTGCGCAATCAGGTCCTCCAGAGCCTGGAGGGCCTCTGGGATGTCGAAGACGACTGCGGGTTGGGGTGGAGATTTGGCCATCAACTGCGTCCCAGGGTCGGTCCGGGTAGCGTCCGCCCGAGCGACGGACTACTCGAAACGGTCTTTCGGATGCGTTCCCATTGGGCGGCGGCGCCTGGTTGGGTTGGCCGGGTCCCAATTGCTCTAGTCAACGCTGATCCGGATGTGACTGCTGGGCCGTCGGTGGGTGCGAGCCCGAGGTAGCTGACTCGGTAGGTCTCGCCGGACCGAGCCGTTGACAGCCACTGCTCGATCTCGCCCTTGTTTGGGCGGGCACCTACGAGGTCGGTCGGGTAGGGCAGCGGATTTGCCGGCGCCCTACGGCCGTGGTCCTCAGCTATGCGTC
>JAAETH010000219.1 GCA_024228575.1 Actinomycetes bacterium | reverse complement strand
CGCCGTCAATGCGGCCACCGACTGACAACACGACATCGTCGTCTTCCTCAGGGCTCGGAGACCGGCTGCTCGGTCGTTGCGGACGCGTTCGCTTCCACCGATCCGCGGCCGTAGTCGAAGTGTTCGATGGGATCATGACTGCAACGGGTTGGCAACAACTCACGGAAGCTCAATTGTCACGACACAGCGGGGATCGACGGCGGAGGCGGCGAGCACAATCGAGTACTCACCGGGGTCGATGACCCACTTGTGCGCTCCTGGATCCCATCGAGCGAAGGAGCGGTCGCGCAGGCGTATTTGGGCCGAGGCAGATTCGCTCGGCTCGAGATACACCTTTGCGAATCCGGCTAGCTCCTTCTCCGGTCGAGTCACCACATGGTCGGCTGGGGCAACATACGCCTGCACGACTTCGTGGCCCGCCCGGTCGCCGGTGTTGGTCAACGGAACCGTGACCACGAGATCGGTGCCCGCGCCCTCGATCACAGGGTCACCCCACTCGATTGTGGTGTAGGAACCGCCATGGCCGAATGGGATCCGGGGCTCGATGGCTCGGGCGTCGTACCACCGGTAGCCGACGAAGGTCCCTTCGCCGTAGCGCACAGTTCCCGCCTCGCCGGGGTAGT
>JAAETH010000218.1 GCA_024228575.1 Actinomycetes bacterium | reverse complement strand
GGGCGTGATGATGCGCGAGATCTGGGAGATGTTCACCCAAGCCGAGTTCAAACTCGACTGGGCCAAAGCGACCGAGAAATACGGCGAAGGCAACGTCACCATCGGCCAACTCGAACGCAGCGACACTCAACGACGAATGGACGCCCTCGCCGCGATCTTCGACAAGGCAGCGTCGACACCACCGAGCGGCAGCGGACCGAAGTTCGTACTCAACATCGTCATCGACTGGGCCACATACCAGCGAGAACTCGCCCGCCTCGCCGGAATCGACGTTCCGCCCGACGACCCGAACCGGCCCGACTATCAGTGCCGAACCCTCGACGGCACACCACTCAACCCAACAGAGATCACAGCAGCCAGCCTGCTCGGCCACGTACGCAGGATCGTGTTCAACTCCAGCAACGTGACTATCGACATGGGCAGAGAAAGCCGACTGTTCACCGGCCCCGCCGCCATCGCAGCCAAAATCGGCACCGACCAGTGCTACTGGCCCACCTGCTGGGTGCAGGCCTCGAACTGCCAAGTCGACCACCTCGACCCATACAACGGAACCAACCAGGGCCGAACCGACCAGGCAAACTCCGGGCCCCTATGCGCCAAACACAACCGACTGAAACAAACAGCCGGCTTCACCACCTACCGAGACAACGACGGCCAATGGCACGTACTACGACCCGACGGAACAGAAGTCGACCCCTGACAAGACAGCGGTGCAGTGATCTGAAGTCAGACGCAGCTGTTGTCATCGTCATGGTGAGCTGCGCCTGCAGCACCGTGACAGGCGTTGCTGTCGCAGCCACCACCACCGGCCTGGAGGATGTCGACGACCTCTTGGGGCGTCAGCACCTGCACCTTGTAGGGAAGTTCCATGTAGGCGAGGTTGATGATGAAGGCGCGCAGGTGGTTGTGGGAACCCAGCTCGAGCAGGTCGTACATGGCGTCGATCTCGGGCACACCACAGCGGCGCTTGCGAAGGTCGTCGATGTCGACCTCTTCGATCAGCGCACCGACCCGGTACGCCTCTTCGACAGATTGAGTCCCGCGCTCGACGAGCTGGTGGTAGAGATCCTGAAGCTTTGGGATGCTGAACTCGCCGGGAGCCAGATCGCCGGCCTTGTCCTCGATGCCGAGGCGGGCGAGCTGTGCCGATACCTCGGATTGGTGGAACAGCTCTGACTCTTCGATGTTCGAGAACGGCGCCAACTGCCACTTCTCGAACAACACGTGATAGACGTCGCCGGCCAGCTTCTCCTCCTGGCGCATGAACAGGAGGTTCTCGATATCGGTATCGCTGACCTGGGTTGTCATCCTCGTAAGGCTAGGTCGGTGGTGAGCGAGTCGCCAGAGGCGACGAGCGACATGCACAGAATCTCCAGAACTCGTGTCGGGCATCTGCACCGACATTTCCCTACGGTTGTGGTTGTGGGTACCAGCCGAATTCTCGTAGTGGACGATGATCTTGCGATCGCCGATGCGGTCGCCCAACGATTGCGTGCCGACGGTCACGACGTCAACACGGTCCACGACGGCAATGTTGCGGTGGCAACCGCCCTGGTCGCCCCTCCCGACCTGGTGGTCCTCGATCTCGGTCTGCCCGGTGCGGACGGGATCGAGGTATGCCGCCGCATCCGCGCCCACCACGATGTCGCCGTCGTCATGTTGACGGCCAGGGACGACGAGACCGACATCCTCGTGGGTCTGGGAGTAGGCGCCGACGACTATGTGGTGAAGCCGTTCAGCCCCCGCGAGCTGTCGGCTCGTATCACGGCGGTGCTGCGCCGCACGCTGGGCGCCCGAGAGACGGCCTCTGCGAACCATCTTCGGGCGGGCCTGTACGAGATCGACGTCGCCAGGCGCCTCATCTGGGGACCCACCGGCGACGTACACCTGACCGTCACAGAGTTCGATCTGCTGGTCGACCTCGCCAAGGCGAACGGCGCTGTCCGCAGCCGCGACGACCTGATGACTCAGGTGTGGGGTTACCGCGACGCCGGTGTTGCAAGGACGATCGACTCTCACATCAGAGCCCTGCGTCGCAAACTCGACGCCGAGATGATCCGAACCATCCACGGCATCGGTTATGCCCTCGACGTCGGCTGATTCGACCGCACCGATGTCTTCTCCCCTCAGAGCGTTTACGAGCCTCAAGATCAAGCTGTCGATCGTCATCGTGGCAGCCGTGGCCGTTGCCGCCACCACCTCGACCCTTGGCCTGCGGCTCGGCTGGCCGATCTGGGTTCGTCCCGTCGTGGCTGCCGCCGTGTCGCTGGTGATGATCCACTTCCTCGCCAAGGGTCTGACCTCGCCGCTACGCAACATCGACAACGCCGCGCGCAGGTTCGGGGGAGGCGACCTCCAGGCCAGAGCGACGGTCTCGACGGTCGACGAAATCGGACGTCTTGCCACCAGCTTCAACTCGATGGCAGAGCAGTTGTCCGAAGCCGAGACCCATCGACGCCGGTTTGTGGCCGATGCCGCCCACGAGCTGCGCACTCCGGTGTCTGGCCTCTTGGCAACGGTCGAGAACATGGCCGACGGTGTCACGGAGCCGACGGCCCAGGAACTGGCGAAACTGCACCAGCAATGCCGACGATTGTCAGCGCTGACCTCAGACCTCCTCGACCTGTCGCGTCTCGAAGCGGGCGCACTCGAGTTGAGCCTGGACAGCGTCGACCTCCTCGACGTGGCACGAGCGGCCGCCGACGAGGCGATGGTGCGCCATCCCGAAGCCGTCATCGAGGTGACCGGCGGTCCTCAGACGGTGGATGCGGATCGCCGGCACCTGCGTCGCGCCGTCGACAACCTGCTCGAGAACGCTGCCATCCACGGCAAGACAGCCCTGACGCCAGCCGAGATCAAGATCGGTGTCGGTCCAGGCCCACAGATCGAGGTCAGCGACAACGGACCCGGTTTGAACGGCACGGAGTCCGATGTCTTCGCTCCGTTCCGACGCGACAGCACCGGTACCGCCGGAACGGGTCTCGGCCTGGCGATCAGCCGCGAGATCGTTGCGCTCCATCACGGAGCACTCGAGGTGCGCGACACCGGCACGGGCGCCGCGTTCACCATCACCTTGAACGGTCGCGCCAGAGGTGATCCCGGTTAGGTGAGCCCAAAGGGCTCGTCACACAACCAAACCGATCGACACTGACCCCACCTGGAGGACCCCATGACCACATGGACCGAACGCGCGCGCCTCGAAACGACCAGAATCACCAACACACGAGCAATCCTGCTCCTCCTGGTTCTGGTGCCCCTCATCTACTTCGCCGACAAGACCGTGTATGCCTCTGGCGTCGGGTTCGCCGCCACGGGGCTGATCGGCTCACTGGGCTGGGCGGCATCGATTGGGTCGATCTCGATCAGGCAGCCGGACACTCTGGTGATTCCCGTCACGATCAGTGTCCTGGCCGTGTGGCTGTCGATCAGGAACAGTCCTTGGCTGTTGATGGTCGACATCATCTGCGCTCTCGCCCTCGTCAGCCTCGGACCCTCGATCCGTGGCTGGGGAGATGTGTTCACAACCGAACGTTTCGGTTGGGTCACCCGTTTTCGCCAAAACGCCGCCTCGGTGTGGACGGTCACATCGGCGATAGGCAGCGGGACCGGGAAGCTACACAAGCGACTCACCTCGTCGGAGCTCACCCAGCGAATCAGCCTCAAAGCAGCCCTGACCTCCGCGTCGACCGCTGCGATCCTCTTGGCCTTGCTCGCATCGGGCGACGCCGTGTTCGCTTCCTTCTTCACTGCGCCGGGTGTGGGCTGGACCATCCCCCATCTGATCATCTGGGCCTGGGCTGCATTCGTAGGACTGTGGCTGGCCTTCGCATCGTTTCGACCTCGCGACGAGCACCGCAGGTATGGCGCGGTCGCGACCGCCCAGGACGGCTCGACCATGGTGCTGGGAACCGTCACCGGAGTACTCGCACTGTTCAGCATCTCGCAGGTCATCACCCTCGCCCAAGGTCGAGATTGGGTTCTGGATCGAACCGGTCTGACCTTCGCCGAGTACGCCCGACGGGGATTCTTCCAATTGCTACTGGTCGCAGGAATCGTGCTGACCGTGCTTGTGGTCACCCGCATGACGACCGCTGCGGACTACCGGCGACCACCTCGTCGCATCGTGGCGCTCAGCACCGCCTCTGCCTTGTTGACCGTCGGGTTGGTGGCCGTGTCGCTTCGGCGGATGTTCCTGTACGAGGACGCGTTCGGGTTGACGATGTTGAGGCTGTACGTCGTGGGATTCGCCCTCTGGATGGCCGCGCTGCTAGTCGCCACAGCGACTGCCACAGCTACCGCCAGAGACGGCAGGCGGTGGCTGGCGACCTTTGTTGTCGGTTCTGCGGTGGCGGGAGTGCTGGCGCTGAACCTGATGAACCCCGAAGCGATCGTTGTCGATCGCAACCTCGACCGAGCCGAGGCGGGCGCTGTACTCGATCTCGACTACCTGACCGATCTGTCGAGCGATGGCCGGCTGGCGTTGCTGGATCGGGCCGAGTCGAACCCAACCGGCCAGATAGCTGCGGCGCTGTGTATGACGACCTCGCGGTTCCCCCGGCCGGCGATCAAGGGTTTCTGGTCGTACAACTTCAGCGTCGACCTGCACGAGGAACGTATGGACGAACTGTGTGGCCAGATCGCTTGATGCGCCGCTTCGTCAGCCCAGGTTGCGACGGAAAAGGGAGTGGACCCGTTCCCAGTGGTGCTCGGAAGCCGTGCGGTTGTACCGCTCGCCGCCCGGCGGGGCGTAGCCGTGGAGCGCTTCGGTCACAAAATCGAGGGTGTAGTTGACCCCGGCAGCCTTGGCCGCCGATTCCCACACCTCGAGGTCTTCGACCGGAGCGGTCACGTCATTGTCCGCCCACCCCAGGTAGACCTCGGCCGTCACCGTGTCGAGGTTCAGGTGGGGTGAATCGGGAGTATCTCGCACCAACCAAGCGCCGTGGATGGATGCAACCGCACCGACTCGGTCGCCCCAGGCTCTGGCCAAAGACACCACCATGCCGCCGCTCATGCAGAAGCCGACAGCTCCGATCGGGCCATCGGCCGCCGCGGGGTCGCCCGTTGCGATCGAGATGAGCGCTGCGGCATCGTCGAGGATATTCGTAGGCGTGATCGTCCCCATGAGCTCCTGGCGATCGTGCATGTCATCGTCGCTCATTCCGAACTCACGGAACGGACCACCCCGGTAGAAGAGGTACGGCATCATCACGTAGTACCCGGCGGTGGCGAGTCGAGATGCCATGTCCTTGAGCGCTGGCCGGATACTCGGGGCGTCCATCAGGTACAACACAACCGGATGGGGTCCGTCGTGTTCGGGGTGATACACGAAGGTCTTCATCTCGCCATCGGGTGTAGTGACTTCGATCTCGCTCTCGATCATCCACGCAGTCTGGCAGAGCGATGAACCGACGCGAACAATCCGGCCGACAACAGTCTGGACAATTCAGGCTACAACCATACTTTTAGTTGCTATTGTATGCTCCCAGTTCGATGAGGAAGCCCTTGGGAGCTCAGAATGAATGAAGACTGGAAGTTCGAAACAGCGACGGTGCACGCGGGCCAAGAGCCCGACAGCGCGACCGGGTCGAGGGCGGTGCCGATCTATCAGACGACCTCGTTCGTGTTCGACAACGCCGCTCACGCACAGGACCTATTTGCGCTGGCCGAGATCGGCAACATCTACACACGCATCATGAACCCGACCCAGGGTGTACTCGAGGAGCGCATCTCGGCGCTCGAAGGTGGCGTCGAGACCGCGGTCGGCCTGCCCGGCTGTCTCGCGGTGTCGTCGGGTCAGGCCGCGGAGACGCTGGCGATCCTGACCCTCGCCGAGGCCGGTGATCACATCGTTGCGAGCCCGTCTCTCTACGGCGGAACCTACAACCTGTTCAACTACACCCTGCCAAAGCTCGGCATCGAGGTGTCGTTCGTGGACGACCCCGATCATCAGGGCGCGTGGCGGGCGGCAGTTCGACCGAACACAAAGGCCTTCTATGGCGAGACGATCGGCAACCCGAAGAACGACGTGTTCGACTTCGAGGGCGTGTCGGCTGTCGCCAGAGAGGTGGGTGTGCCCCTCATCATCGACAACACGGTCGCCTCGCCCTACCTCTGTAACCCCCTGAAACTCGGAGCCGACATCGTCGTCCATTCGGCGACCAAGTTCATCGGCGGCCACGGCAACAGCATCGGGGGTGTCATCGTCGACGGAGGTTCGTTCGACTTCGGCGCAGGCGACAAGTTCCCGAACTTCACCGAACCCGATCCGAGCTACCACGGCCTCTCCTATTGGCCTGCCCTCGGTCCGGGTGCATTCATCGTCAAGGCCCGAGTTCAGATGTTGCGCGACATCGGTGCTGCCATGTCGCCGATGAACGCGTTCCTGTTCCTGCAGGGACTCGAGACACTCGCCCTGCGGATGGAACGCCACGTCGAGAACGCCCGGGCAGTGGCCGACCTCCTGGACGAGCACCCTCAGGTCGAGTGGGTCTCCTACGCCGGCCTACCGTCGTCACGGTGGCACGAGAAGGCGAACCGCTACCTGCCGAAGGGTCCCGGTTCCGTTCTGGCATTCGGCATCGCCGGGGGACCCAAGGCGGGCCAGAGGTTCGTCGAGAGTCTCGAACTGCACAGCCACGTCGCAAACATCGGCGACGTGCGCAGCCTGGCGATCCACCCTGCGAGCACAACCCACAGCCAGCTGACGACCGAGGAGCAAGAGGCGTCGGGGGTATTGCCAAACCTCGTTCGCCTGTCGGTCGGAATCGAACACATCGACGACATCAGAGACGATTTGAACGTAGGGTTCGCCGCCGCCTGCGCCCTCTAGCAACCCGAGCGACCAGCTCGGAAACGACGAACTGAGGTAGGCGTTGTGCTTTTTGTCACACAGCCGCCAAAATGGATTATCCTCGGGGCTTGTCCTGGGGGACACTCCGAAGCCGGGCCACACGGTCCGGCTTCGGTCGCGTCCGGGGCCTGTTCGTGCTCAGATCAGGCCGGATGCCCGCAGCAGATCGATCCACTCCTGGGTGCGGTCGACCTCCGGCGTTGGTGGGTCCGAGACCACGAGGTCTGGGTCGATCGTGTACTCGACGCGGTTCTCGATGATCCAGACAGAGTCGCCAAAATCGTCGCGAAGACTCTCCAGCTGCGAGGCCGGGACGGACAAGTCAAGCGGATCGTCCTCGCCAAAGATCACCGCCCAGATGCCACCGAGGTCGACGACGGTACGCATCGTGCGCAGTCGCCCTTGTTCGTCCACTTCGACCTGGACAGCAACATCGACGAACTCGTAAAAATCGAGATAGAAGGCGACCAACACCTCGACATCGACGTCGAGGTTCAGCGCCACACCTGCGGCCGCTCCACGAGTGGTCACCTCTGGGTCATTGCCCATCGCCGAAAGCAGCTCGACGTACGACATCTTCCCAAGGAGGCGGTTCGGATGACCCGGATCAACCTCCAAATCGGTCAGCGACTCAACCAGACTCGCCGCAAGAACCTCGAGGGACGGTGGGGTGGGACCGACCACGAACGCGGCGAAGGCCTCGGGATCGATGCCATCGATCGAGTCGTAGTCGACAGATGAGACCCCAGGCGCAAAGGGCCCGAGCTCGGCAGAGGGGTTCAGATCTAAAATCATCTGGTAACCGCGGGAGTCGACGACGGCTCCGCCGGGCCAGAACCACATCTCGAAGCCGACGTCGCCGGAGTCACCAATCATTGGAGCGAGAGATGGCGTGAGGTCGACGGCGATGTGTCTTGCATCGGGTGTCGTCTCGATCACCAGACTCGGGCGATCGAGGTCGATCGGTACGATCGTCGCCGCACCCATCGGGGACGCCGAGGTCGTCTGGCCGGTCCATGATCTGACGCTGTACCGCGAAGGGCCGAGGCCACCGAGATTGGCCAGAAGGGTCTCGCCTGCGGCGGCGGAACCGATGTCGGATTCAATCGGTTCACCGGTCGAGTCGCCGCCATCGTCGACCCCCTCGTCGGTGGCATCATCGTCGGTGGCATCATCGTCGGTGGCATCGATGACACTGTCACTCGTGTCTTGAGCTCGGTCTCCTTCTAAAGCGGGAGACGGGGAATCGTCGATGGATGTTTCGTTCGCGTCGGTCCCACCTCCACAAGATGGCAGACCCAACACCAAGAACAGCACGACGATGACAGCGAGCAGACCTCGCTTGGTGTCGCGTTCCCAAATTGCCTTCATCAGACCCACCCCTCATGTTCGGGTACCGGACTAGTTCAGCCGCACGGCCACCTCGTTGGCGAGCAGCCTACCTTCGAGCGTCAACCTCGCCCGACCATCGTCGCCTGTCTGTACCAGATGCCGGACCTCGTCGGGGATGACGGCGGCTTCGACACCGCCAGCCAACCGAACGGCCAGTTGCAGAGCCTCGACCCTGCGCTCTTCTTCGCCGAGGGTCTCGGAGCCGGCCTCGACCGATTCGCCCGACTCGATCGCCTCGACAAACCCTTCGGGCGTCCTGATGCTCCAGGATCGCCGACCGTCCACATGTGAATGCGCCGCACACCCGAGGCCGACATAGTTGCCCTGAGTCCAGTACAGAAGATTGTGACGGCATTCCTGACCCGGCCGAGCCCAGTTCGATATCTCGTAGTTCTCGAGACCCGCTCCCGTGAGCACTTCGTCGGCGAGACGGTACTTGTCGGCCTGATCGTCATCGTCGGGATGTCGGGCAGGGTCGTCGGCCAATGCGGTACCGGCCTCGACGGTCAGGGCATACGCGCTGACATGATCGGGGGCCAGTGCGACGGTCTCATCGAGCGTTTGATGCCAGTCGGCCAGTGACTCACCCGCTGCCCCGTAGATGATGTCGAGATTCAGCCGCTCGATGCCTGCTGCCCTTATCGCCTCAACCGCCCGATACACGTTGCTGGGGTCGTGGGTGCGCCCCAGGGACGCGAGGACACTCGGCACCATCGATTGCACACCGAGACTGATGCGCTCCACGCCGTGCGCCGCGTACGACCACATCTGCTCATCGGTGACAACATCGGGATTGCACTCGACGGTCACTTCTGCACCGTCCTCGAGCGGCAACTGATCGAGAACCTCGGTCAACAGCCGGGCGGGAACCATGTTCGGTGTGCCACCACCCACGAACACCGAGGTGACGGGTGCCATGTCTGTGGCCGCGTCGGCCGCCTGGCGCACGAGGGCGGCGAAGTAGTCGCCGATCAGCTCGAGGCGGTCGCTCCATGTTGCGAACGCACAGTAGTCACAACGCGTTGCGCAGAACGGTACGTGGACATATACACCTTGATCGGCCACGCCTGGAATGTACCGGCCGCCGTCGGGGCAGCCGAAACAGCGTCAGCCGCCGAGGCGCAGGCCGAGGTCTGAAAGCCTCGTGGAGGCAGAGTCGACGCTGGTGTCGAGGATGCATGCAATCGCCCGCAAGTCGTCTCGACGAATGGTCAACATGCGACCGTTGAAGTCCTGACGCTGCATCTGGATCATCGACAGATAACGAGTGAGCATCGCCGCGTCGGAGCCCTGCATCGACTCGAGCCTGGTCAGATCGATGGTGACGTTGGAGTCCTCACGAGAGTCGACGCCCTCGAGTTCGGACTCGTCGTCGCTGCGTGGCAGTAGCTGCGACACAGGAACGTTGTAGAACTTCGCCAGACGGTGAAGTCGTGGCACCGAAATGGCGCGCTCGCCACGTTCGTAGGCGCCGAGAACCGACGCTTTGAACTCGTGAGACGACTCGGCCTCGACGTCCTGGAGCGACATTCGCTTCTGGCGCCTGATGGCCCTCAATCGCTCGCCCACGCGTTTTCCGTACGCGGCGTCTTCGTCGCTGTCGCCTGTGAGATCGATGTCTGGCATCGCCGTTTCTTCCTACGTCAAACCCTCGGCACTAGCACCGAAAGGCAATGGCCCGCTGATGATTCGAACTGCACCCTAGCTCACTCTGCGTGACCGCGCACCAAAAGGTTGCGGATTCCGCACAGAAGCGTTGCACCGGCGACTGCCGCAGTCTCGGCCCGGAGCACCCCTGGGCCCAGATCGACGAGGTGTTCGGCGACGCCCAATTCGTCCTCTGACCAGCCCCCTTCGGGCCCGATGAGCAAGGTCGGGTGAGTGAGAGAAGGTTTCCCTCCGCCGCGATGAGCGACCGAAACTCCGCCCCAGGACAGTGCATCTGTGGCCGCAACGGGACCCACTACTTCGGGCAACCAGACCTGCCGCGACTGGGCGGCCGCGCTGCGCGCCACCCCCTTCAGACGCTCGATTGCCTTGTCGGCTCTGGCACCATTCCAGCGAACCACCGAGCGTGATGACTCGATCAGGACCACCTGATCGACGCCGAGTTCGGTGAGTTTCTGAACGGCCCAAGACGTCCGATCTCCCTTCACAGCGACGATCCCAACCCTGATGCTCGGGGTCCGAGACTCGACGTTCACGATCTCGCCGGCCAGCTCGGGAGATTCGCCAAATCTGGCCGCCACCCACCGGCCGGCTCCGTCGGACACGGTGATCGAATCTCCGTCTCTCAGACGACGGACCCGCCTCAAGTGGTGAAGGTCGTCCTCGGACAGCGCCGGATTCTGGATGTCGTCGACGAAGACGTGAGGCCCACCCGTTCCGTCCGGAAACCCAACGTTCACATCAACGGAACGCTGACTTGATCTTCGACATGAACCCTTCGTCGGGTTCCTTGACGCTCTCACCGCGCATCTCGGCAAGTTCGCGGATCAGTTGCTCCTGGTCAGCCGGAAGCCTCTTCGGGACAAGCACCCGCAAGGAGATGTGAAGATCGCCCCGACCTCTGCCCTCGAGTCGAGTGACACCAAGACCGCGCAGCCTGAGGACCTCGCCTGGCTGCGTGCCAGCGCGTATCTCGAGTTTTTCGGTCCCGTCGAGTGTCTCGAAATCGATATCGACACCGAGGGTGGCCTGAGCCAATGAGATCTCGAGTTCGCTGAACAGATGATCCCCGTCACGCTGGAAACGGTCGTGGCCCTGAACCTGGACATGGACATAGAGATCGCCGGGTGGGCCACCCCTCGGACCGACCGCTCCTCGACCCGTCAGCCGCAGCGTCGACCCGGTGTTTACGCCCGGAGGTACACGAACCTCCAATTCCTCGTCGCTGATCGTGCGGCCCTCGCCGGAACACTCCAGGCACGGATCGGGGATGACCGTGCCCTGGCCGTTGCACTCGGGACAGACCCCAGAGGTGACCATCTGACCAAGGATCGACTGCCTCACCTGGCGGACCTGGCCCGACCCGCTGCAGGTACCGCAGGTCGAGGCAGAAGTACCTTCGGCCGCACCCGAGCCGGCGCACGTCTCACAGCGCAACGCAGTGCGCAACGAGATCGGCATCTCGGCGCCGAAGACCGCCTCTTCGAACGTGAGTGTTGCCACGACCTCCTGGTCGGCCCCGCGAGGTGGGCCCCCGGGCCGGCCACGGCCGCCGGCGCTACCGCCAAAGGGGCTCTGACCACCGAAGAACATGTCGAAGATGTCGTTGATACTGCCGAAACCCTGACCACCGAATGGGTCGAACCCGGCACCGACACCTTCCTCGCCGAAACGGTCGTAGCTCGCCCTCTTCTCGGGGTCGCTCAACACCGCGTAGGCCTTGGAAACCTCCTTGAAGTGCGCCTCAGCCTCGGGATCGTCGGGGTTGGCATCTGGATGAAGCTGACGCGCGAGCCTGCGATAGGCCTTCTTCATCTCGTCGGGGGTGGCTTCGCGCGAAACCCCTAGCAGTTCGTAATAGTCGCCGGACACGTCGGCAATTGTGGCATCCCCGAGCGGGACTTCCTCCCCCCGAGCCCCAGCCCGGCCAGACACGTCTCCGGACCAACGACCCGAGACACCCTTGGTCTCCGACAAAACGCTCGCTGAACAAGGCGTTCGCGCAGGCGGCCTCTACCCGGCGGTGCGTCAGTCGGTCTCGGTCGACAGGGACTCGCCAAGGCGCTCGCTGACCACGTTCACGGCCGCAAGGGCCCTGGGGTAGTCCATGCGGGTCGGGCCGAGAACACCGACAGAACCTGCCCTGGCACCATCGACTTCGAGTGGAGCGACCACCACCGAACACTCGGTCAGCGGCAAACCTGTTTCGGACCCGATGGCTACCGACAGTCCACGATCGAGCAGGTCGCTGATCATCGTGACGACCATCAGCTGGTGTTCGAGAATCGTCAGCACGCTGCGGACGGTGTCGACCGCATCGAACTGGGCAGCCATGTTCGCCGCGCTCCCGACAAATACCCGTCCGCCATCGTCGGTGCCGACGATGGCGTTCAGGGCGGTGGCGGCGACCCCGTCGACGTCTGTTCGCCCACTCGACACGAACTCGCCGATCGCGGATGGTGCGTGGCCGACCATCATGGTCATCAGGTGAGTGGTCGCCACTCCGACAGCCACCTCGTCGACCGACTCGTCGATCTCGATCTCGTGACGCTCGACGGTTCCACTCGACAGCACCAGAACCACCAGGGCACGTCCTGGGGACAGCAGAACAACCTGTACCGAGCGGATGATCGCCGGGTCATGGGACGGGCCGACGACCACACCCGTATACGGCGTCAGCGACGAGAGCAGCTGCGATGTGCTGCGCAGACGATCCTCGATGGCGCCTTGGGCAAGGGTGAAGAAATCCTTCACCTTTCTCGCCTCGGGCGCGGCCAGGGTCCCCTCGCCGCCGAGTTCATCGACGAAGTAGCGATAACCCTTCTCGGTCGGAACCCGCCCCGCGCTGGTGTGCGGTTGCTGGAGGAACCCAAGATTCTCGAGCGACGACATCTCGCTGCGGATCGTCGCCGACGACACCTCCAGACCCCGTTCGCCGGCCAGGACACCAGATCCGACCGGCTGAGCCGTGCCGATGTAGTGCTCGACCACAGCTCGCAGCACCGACGCCTTGCGGTCGTCCAGCTCATCGAGGTCCTGGGTTTCGGCCGACATCGCTCTAGTTGATGCCCTTCTCGTGGCCTTCCCAATAGGGCGCTCGCAGCTCGCGCTTCAGCACCTTCATCGCTCCTGACAAGGGCAGCGGCTCGGCCCGGAAATCGACGCTCTTCGGCAGCTTGTAGCCGGCGATCGATTCGCGTGCGTACTCGATGATCTCCTCCTCGGTGACCTCGGCACCCTCGTTGGGCACAACTATGGCGTGCACCTGCTCACCCCAAAGATCGTGGGGGATACCGATGACCGCCACCTGTGCGACCGCCGGGTGCGTCGAGATGGCCGATTCGACCTCGGCCGAGTAGACGTTCTCACCACCCGAAATGATCATGTCCTTGACCCGGTCAACCAGGAACAGGTAACCCCCTTCGTCGAGGTATCCCGCGTCGCCGCTGTGATACCAGCCACCCTCGAAGACCTCCTCTGTGGCGTCTGGTTTGTTCCAGTACTCGATCATGAAGTTGCCCGCTTTGGCACAGACCTCGCCGATCTCGCCCTGGGGCAAGATGTTGCCCTCGCCGTCCTGGATCGAAAGCTCGACACCAACGACGGGCTGACCGACCGACCTCAACCGCGGATTCCCGACGAAGTGGTCCTTGGCGGTCAGGAAGGTCAGAACAGCCGACGCTTCGGTCATGCCGTAGCCCTGCGACAATTCGACGTCGGGCATGTCGTGCAACAACTTGTCGAGGATCGCAGCCGGCATGGGCGAGGCGCCGTAGGTGAGCACCTTCCAGCTTGCGAGCTTCTCTGGCGAGTAGTCGGGATGCTGGAGGATCATGCCGACCATCGTTGGAACCATGACCGTCTGGGTCACCTGTTCGGCCGCCGAGAGCGCCAGCGCAGCACCGGGGTCGAATAGCGGTAGGAACACCGTCTTGCCACCGAGTGGCGCCATCGCCAGGATGCCGACCATCGAAGCGGCGTGAAACATCGGCGTCTGCATCAAGTAGACGGCGTTTTCGTCAATGCCGCCGAGGGCGAAGCCCGAGTGGTAGACGTTCAGCATCTCGGCACGCTGATCGAGCAGCACACCCTTTGGCAGGCCGGTCGTTCCACCCGTGTACATGAGCACGACGGGTGAATCTTCCTCGGGCTCGGTCGGGCGCGTAGGCGTCGCAGACGCAAGCAGATCTTCGTAGTTGTCGGTGTGGGGGACATCACCATCACCGATCAGCACGATGTGGCGCAACGGACTGTCGCCGGACTGGGTGATCGCCTGGTCGATCAGGCCGGCGAACCAGACGTCGACAAAGATGACCTCGGTACCCGAGTCGCGAATGATGTAGTCGAGTTCCTTGCCGGCGAGGCGCAGGTTGAGCGGATTGATGACACCGGCCCCAAGGAACGCTGCGTGATACAGCTCCTCGAATTGGTGCCCGTTGAGGGCCATGACTGCGAACCGGTCTTTGGCGGCGACACCCAGGGTGTCGAGGGCGTCGCAAAGGCGAAGCACCCGGTCGGCGTGTTCGGACATCGTGGCCCGGTGTTCGCCCGAGACCATCACCTCGCGATCGCCGTACATGTCCACTGCGGGATAGAAAAGACGCGGGTAGATGAGTTCCTTCATGATCTGATCATATGTGCCCGACCGGTTGCGATCAGAAGCGTTGGTCAGTATCGGGCGAGTAGGGTCTCAAAAATGCGACCAACCGATCGGATCACCGCGTACTTCGAGGCGTGCAGCTCGGGCAGTGCCGAAGAAATCGCGAGTCACTTCACGACCGATGCCGTGATCTGGGACACGAACATCCGACCGGTTCGAGGCAACGACACCATCGCCGCGATGTGGCTCAAGGTGCGCGACCGGTGGGGTGGTGCCGTCTGGACGGTCGACTCGGTGGTCGAGTCTGGCGATGGCACAACAGCAGCGATCGAATGGCAGATGACCGGAAACAATCCGACCGACGGTCGGCGGTTCGTTTTCAGAGGGTCAGAGCACTATGCGTTCGAGCACTCGCAGATCGCGGAGATCCGCCAGTACTGGACCTTCGATCCGCAGCGGCTGGACACTGGGCTGATCGACTACCGGTACAGCTGAGGAATCGCCGGTCTTGCAGCCGTCAGCCCATGACCTGGTCGATGACGGTCCGAAGCTCTGACAGAGCACCGGCATGACCTTCGAGCGAAATAGCGGATGGCTCGACGGGCCGTCCCCAGATCCACAGGTCGAGCGATGCAGCGTCGCCGCTGATGGTCGCATCTGCGTCTGCAGCGTCGGTCTGCAACAAACAGGGCAGATCGACGTCCTGGCCGGACTCGGGTTCGACGCCAACACGGCGCCCGAGGGTGAACCGCCACATCCAATCAGCATCGGTAGCCCGAATTACAACCGAGGACGACGGTCTTTCGAATCGAGCCCAATCCGGCAGATCCGAGAGGAACGAAACGAGGACCTCGTCGATACCGTCGGCCCAGAGGTCGGGTGCAGCGTCAGGCAGCGACGAACCGACTGCCAGACGGGCGTCGACGAGGTGGATGAGCGCCTCATGGGTTTGGCGGCGAAGTGTGAAACCGACGGTCTGGCTGGTCGCCCAACTCCACGCATGTTCGGCAGGGTCGACGCCGTCGAGGGCATCCAACAGCCGAGACCGCGCCAAATCTAGTGCGGCCGCCAACTCGCCTTCAGCAGGGCGGACTGGCTCTTGGTAGGTCTTGGGCCCCTGAGGCCTGTTGGCAATGGCATGAACCCAGAAGTTCTGCACCTCGGTCATGTGCCAAACCAGATCGGCGAGCGTCCAGTCGCCACACGTCGGAACCGAGGCTGCCAGATCGGACCTCGTCGCCAGGTCGACGATGTCGCTGGTCAGGGAATCGATGGCTTCGAGACCAACCCGATCGACACACATGATCAGTCGTCGAGTTTCAGAGCCGACACAAATGCTTCTTGAGGCACTTCGACCCGGCCGATCGATTTCATGCGCTTCTTGCCCTCTTTCTGGCGTTCGAGGAGCTTGCGCTTCCTGGTGATGTCGCCGCCGTAGCACTTGGCGAGAACGTCCTTGCGTTTGGCCTTGACCGTCTCGCGGGCGATGATGCGTCCGCCGATGGCGGCCTGGATCGGTACGTCGAACAGCTGACGCGGGATGAGTTCCTGCAACTTCTCTGCCATGCGGCGGCCATAGTCGTAGGCCTTGTCGGTGTGCACGATGGTGCTGAAGGCGTCGACGGGCTGGCTGTTGAGAAGGATGTCGACCTTGACCAGCTTGGCCGACTGGTAATCGGTCGGCTCGTAGTCGAGCGAGGCATAACCCGCCGTTCGGCTCTTGAGCTGGTCGAAGAAATCGGTGACGACCTCGGCGAGGGGGATGTCGTAGGCGAGTTCGACCCGCTCGGGCGACAGGTACTCCATGCGGGTCATGCTTCCCCGGCGACTCTGGCAGAGCTCCATGACCGTGCCCGTGTAGTCGGTCGGGGTCAGCACGCTGATCTTCAGCATGGGTTCCTCGATGATCTCGACATCGGCCATGTCGGGAAGTTCGCTCGGATTGTCGACCGTCAAGACGTCGGCACCCTTGGTGGTGATGCGGTATTCGACGGAAGGGGCTGTGGCGATGAGAGCCAGGTCGAACTCGCGCTCGAGCCTTTCGCGGACTATCTCCATGTGGAGCAGGCCCAGGAAGCCGGTGCGGAACCCGAATCCAAGCGCCCCCGATGTCTCTGGCTCGAAGGTGATGGACGCGTCGTTCAGCTTGAGTTTCTCGAGCGACTCGCGCAGGTCGGGATAATCGTCGCCCTCGACCGGGTACAGACCGCAGAACACCATCGGCTTGGGATCTTGGTATCCGGGCAGAGGCGCGTCCGCACCCTTGGATGCCGAGGTGACAGTCTCGCCCGATTTGGCCTGTCCGACATCCTTGATGCTGGCGATCAGGTAGCCGACTTCGCCCGGACCCAAAGCGTCGACCTTCACCGGATCGGGAACGCGGACGCCAATCTCCTCGGCCTCGTGTGTACCGCCGAGCTGCATGAACTTGAGCTTCTGGCGAGCCTGCATCACTCCGTTGACGATGCGGACCGAAGACACAACACCGCGATATTGATCGAAGTAGCTGTCGAAGATGAGGCCCTGGAGAGGTGCATCGGGGTCGCCGGTTGGAGCCGGGATGCGTTCGATGATGGCGTCGAGAAGTTCGCCGATGCCTTCGCCGGTCTTGGCGCTGATGCGCAGTATCTCGTCGGCCGGAATACCGAGAACCTGTTCGATCTCGCCGGCATACAGATCGGGATCGGCGGCCGGAAGGTCGATCTTGTTCAGGCAGGCAACGATCTCGTGGTCGTGTTCGAGTGCCAAGTAGCAGTTGGCGAGGGTCTGAGCCTCTATGCCCTGGGCCGCGTCGACGACAAGCACGACACCTTCACAGGCAGCGAGGGATCGGCTGACCTCGTAGCCGAAATCGACGTGGCCCGGTGTGTCGATGAGGTGCAGAACGTGATCGCTCCAATCGACCCTGACGTTCTGGGCCTTGATGGTGATGCCGCGCTCTCGCTCGATGTCCATCGAGTCGAGGTACTGGGCACGCATCTCCCGATCGGAAACGGCGTTCGTCAGCTCGAGGATTCGATCCGAGAGGGTCGACTTGCCATGATCGATATGGGCGATGATCGAGAAGTTGCGGATGCGCGACAGTTCCATGGGAAACCGCCATCGTACTGGCGATGTGTTCCCCGGCCACGCAGGCCTGTGTCACGAGATGCGTTGCCGGTTGCCCTTCGGGCCGCTAACGTTGACGGGTCCGTGCACGCACCGACGCGCACTACCCAGCACGCCGACGCTGTTGCCCATGGCGACACCGTGTCACACCACCTGCACTCCAAGACGAAAAGACCCCCGTGGCCAATATCAAGAGCCAGATCAAGCGCAACCGCCAGAACGAGACCCGCCGTCAGCGCAACCGTGCGGTCACAACCGAGTTGAAGACCCGCTCCAAGAACGTCGAGACCGCCATCGAGGCCGGCGAGGGTTCAGAAGAGGCATACCGCCTCGCCCAGAAGCGCCTCGACATGGCTGTTTCCAACGGCGTCATGCACAAGAACACCGCTGCACGTCGCAAGGCCCGCCTGGCCCGCAAGGTCAACGAAGCCAACTGACACCTTGTTGTTGGTTCAGCGCCTGGCGCTGAGCTGAGCCAATCGAGCGGTCAGAACCTCTATCACCGTTCTTGGCTCGAGAGCCGATCGCCCCTTCAGGTCGAGATCGGCGCGCGCCAGCAGGCCAACAGCCCCACGAATCGGCTCGCTTCCGAGCCGCCTGGTCTGGGTCAGCGCCTTCTTGGCGGGGAATATCGACCCCTTCATGCCCAGCAATGACGCTGCGGCCTTCTCGTCTCTCACCCCGCTGCCATCGAGCTTGAGCATCCGCTCGTAGTGGCGATGCAGTACCGCCATGATCTGGAGCGGATGCATGCCGCCGGCGTCGAGCATCCGTGACAAGACCGTGAGTGATGTGGTGATGTCACCCTTGTCGATGGCATCGGTGAGATCCCACGAGGGAACGGCACCCGCATCGCCGAGGAATGGTGAAACGTCGCCCGCGCCGAGCTTGATGCCCGGCCCGAAGGCCGATTCGAGCGTCGCCAGCAGACCCCCGAGGCGTCCGACATCGTCACCAAGGTGCTCGGCGATGAGCCGTTTTGCCCTCGGCTCGAGCGCCACCGGAGAATCGGCCATGCGGTCGTCGAGCCACGACTGGCGCGCCCTTGCCTGACCGGGTGCCGCGGTGGAGCGCTTCTCCCCCCCGGCTGCCTTGATTGCGTCGGCCAGCTTCTTCGGAATGCGCCCCGACCGCCACTCGACCACAAGGGTCGACGTCTCGAGCGGATCGCCGAGGTACCGAACCAGTGGATCGACATCGTTGGTGCCAAACCGCTCGAATCCCCGAGCGACAACAATTCGCCTGTCGGAAAGGAACGCGATCGTGTGGGCGGCATCTACTACGTGCTCGACCGTGTAGTCCTCGCCCGACAGTTCGTCGACGAGCAGGGTTCTGTCGCCGTCGCCGACCAGCTCGTTGACGAGTGTGGTCAATGCCTCGGAAAGCAGTGACGCGTCGTCGCCGTGCAGCAGGTGAATCGGCTTCGAAACCATACGAAACCGAACCTACCCCGAAGGTGGGACACCGCGTCGCAACATCCGCCAGATGACGATGACAGACACGACAGCAACAAATGCCGGAAACCCCACCTTGGGAAGCCCGCTGCTCGCCCCTGAGCGCGCGACGTAGGCGACCCACCCCGTCATCAGCCGGGTCGGCAGGTGCATCGCGACAGCCACACCATCTGGCATCCAGCCCGCGATCAGGCCCACGGTCGCACCCCAGACCATCAGCGGGCCGGCAACCGGACCGGCTGCCACATTGGCGGGAAGAGCCGCCAACGGCATCGGCCCAAAGGTCGCCAGCTGAACGGGGGCCACACCAATCTGGGCAGCTGCCGTGACAGATATGGGCTGAACGATTGTGTCGGGACCAGGAAGCCAACGAGCGATTCGATCGGCGAACACCACCAGACCTGCGGTTGCGGCAACCGACAATCTGAACCCGACCGACCAGATCATGAGGGGATCGATCAGGATCAGGCCCGAAACGACCAGGCCCAAGAGCGCGAGTCTGGGCCCCCTGCCCGCTGGGACCGGCGAGACCACAGAGACGCCTGCCATCGCGATCGCACGAATGACCGACGGCTCCCATCGGGTCAGCGCGCCAAACCACAACAACACAACGATCAACGCGGAAACGCGGACGACCCGCGACCGGCGCGACAACAGCGGCGTTGCCAACCCGAGGATGAGTACGACGTTCTGGCCTGAAACAGCCGTGAGGTGAGACAGGCCTGAGGCCCGGAACTGGCCCACGACCTCCGGTGACAACTCGCGGTCGTCGCCGACGGTGAAGCCCAGCAACAAGCCGCGCTCGGTGGCGGAGAGGTGATCGGCTCCGTCGGCCAGGTGACGGCGGGTCGCGTTGGTCGTGGCCCACCACCAACCGCTGCCCCGTCGGGTTCGCCAAACAACCTCAGCCGAGACGCGGCCGACGAGGTGACGGGCCACATAGCCGTTCCAGTCCTCGGTGAACGGAGCGACCCTGCCGATGATTCCCACCTGTTCGCCGACCATGGCAGCAGCGAGCACATTGGCTGCACGCCCAAAGGCCCAGACCTCGTAGCGGTGTCGGTCCAACCTGACCTCGGCGACAACACCCCTTCCCCGCCGCTCCGGGTCGGCCACGACCGTGACGATGGTGTCGACATCGCCTCGTTGCGGCGGCGAGAGCCCTGCGCCGGCTCGTGCCGAGGCATCGGAGACGGCGAAGAAGAGCGCCAGAACCAGAACCGCGGCCGCTCGACGCCGCAGGGGCCGAGGCGCGGGGCCAGACACAACAGACCCTGCGAAACCCACGATGCCGAGCGCGACCACGAACCCCACCCGACCGGTGGGGAAACCAGTCCACGAGCCGGCTATCGCCGCCCCGCACAGCGCCGCCGCCAATCGAGGACCCACGCCGAAGGAGGGAACCGGTGCCAAAGCCCCGAACCTGATGTGCACTGGTTCACACACCGACAAGATCCCTGATCCCGTCGAGTTTGGCCGGTCCGATGCCGCTGACACGCTCGAGGTCGTCGACCGAGCCGAACGGACCGAGCCGGTCTCGATCCTCGACGATGGCCGCCGCCAGGGAGGGACCGATTCCCGGGAGCGTCTCGAGCTGAGAGGCATCGGCTCCGTTGATGTTGACCGGTCCAGAACTGGTCGGGGTCACGGTGAGGGCGCCGGACTGCGATGTGTCCTCTGCCGAAGAGGGCACATGGATCCGATCGCCGTCGTGCACAACGGCGGCGAGGTTCAGCCGATCGAGGACGGCATCGACGTTCGGTCCACCGGCCGCTTCGACGAGATCGATCAGTCGCAGGCCAGGCTCGAGGCGGTAGACGCCGGGCGACGCGACCGCACCAGAGATGTGAACCACAACTTCTGGATCGGTCAGCGCAACCGCAGGCACCTGGGACTGGTCCGACGCTCGCGGCAGCGTCTGTTCTGGCGCGGCCGTACCCCCCGGCCACAAGAGAAGGATCAAGACCGCCGCTACGACAACGGCCGCACCGGCGATGATCTGACCAGGCTGGATACCGCCCGGCATGGGGCCTCCCGACGAGAGAGAACTACGTCAGGGGGAAGACGCTCGTGAGCCTATCCGGGCCCGACGGAACCGGGTCGGCAGACTGACCTGGAACAGGGTTTGCCTAGAACAGGGCTGCTGACAGCTTCTTGCGCCACTCTGCGGTAGCGGGGTTCTCGGCGCCCATGACTTCGAGCAGATCGACGAACTCTTGTCGGGCATCGTCGTCGGACTTCACGGTGGGCAAGAGTTCGGCCAGGCGCTGCACGCTGGCGTGCGATTCGTCCACCCCGGTTCGAGCCATCGCAGCGATGTGGCGGCTTTCGGCCGTCTCTGGGATGCGCTCGAGCAATTCGAGAGCCTCCTGGTTGCGACCCGAACCAACCCACAGCTCTGCGAGCGCCACGATTGCCGCGGTGTGCCCTGGCTCGGTCTCGAGGATCTTCCGCAGCGACTCCTCGTCACCCGCTTCGAGCAGCTCGCTGGTCTCGACCTCTGCGTCGGACGGGAGCAACTTGCCGATGAACTCGCGGATGGCCGGCTCGCCCTGGGCGCCGAGGAAGCCATCGACAGCCTCGCCGTCCTTGAATGCGACGACCATGGGAATCGACTGGACCTGGAACGCCTGGGAGACGGCCGGGTTCTCATCGACATTGATCTTGACGCCTGCGATCTTCCCGCCCAGCTCGGCGATGACCGCGTCGAGAATCGGGCCGAGTGACTTGCAGGGTTCACACCACGGAGCCCAGAGATCGACGACGACCGGCACTTCCTGAGACTTCTGCAGGACCTCGACCTCAAAGGTCTGGTCGGTGGCATCGATCATCGTCATCGGACGCTCCTACACATCATTCAACGGCCTTCCTGTATATCGTGAGACGGCGCCGATCCATCGGTGTGGTCTGACCGGGACCGAGCCACCGATCACTACCCATGAACGAACCGCTGTACACACTCACCGCAGAACCGAAGCTCGATTCGCCAATGCTGGTCATGCATCTGCGCGGCTGGATCGACGCAGGCTCGGCAGCCGCTATGGCACTCGATTCGGTGAAGGGTCAGCTCGAGCCGCTGTCGCAGGTCGCCCGGTTCGACGATGACCGGCTCATCGACTACCGCAGCCGCCGACCGACCATGAAACTCGTCGACGGCATGATCGACGAACTCCAATGGCCGCGCATCGAGCTCTCGGCGGGGCGGTTCGAAGGGCGCGACTTCCTGGTCCTCCACGGAGCCGAGCCCGACCGTCACTGGCGCACGTTCGCGGCCGCTGTCATCGACCTGGCCAAGAGGTTCGGGGCTTCGAAGGTCCTCGGGTTCGGAGCATTCCCTTCGCCGACCCCGCACACCCGCGACACCGACGTCGTGTGCACATCCACCAACACGGAGCTGGTCGAGGCGATCGGTCACAACAACACCCGCATGGAGGTTCCCACAGGAATCAACGCCGCCATCGAGCAAGAGGCCGGCGATCGCGCTCTTCCCGCGGCGACCATGTGGGCGGCGGTGCCTCACTATGTCAGCACCATGGACTACCCGGCCGGTGCTGCCGCCCTGGTCGAAAGGCTCGCATCGGTGACCGACTCGGGATTCGACAGCTCGCGCCTCACCAAGGCCGCCGAGTCGACGCGCAGCCACATCGACGAGCTGGTCGCTGCCGACCCGCAGCATAGAGAGATGCTCGCGGCGCTCGAGAGCCATGCCGACGAACAAGCCGCCAATCGCCAGGCCGCAGTGCCGAGCGGAGACGAGCTGGCGTTCGAGATCGAGGCGTTTCTCCGCGACCCCGACAGCCCGACCTGACCCCTGACGATCCACATCCGAAGCGGGGGGTGTCAGGCGCGGAGGGGTCTTCCCGCCTGCGTCAACGCGGCCGCGAGGGAAAGGCTGAGTGCATCTGGTGAGTCCGCCATCGAGTACTCGGCCAACGATGCGACGAGCCATGCAACAACAAACACGTCAGCTCGATCGGGCACCTCACGACGACGCACATAGACCACGAGCATGGCGAACAGGATCATCACGCCGACAAAACCGTTGTCGGCGAAAACGTGCAGCCAGAGATTCCGCAGGGTGAACCGATCAACCGATCCAACACCAACTTGGCCGGCCTCCACGAGGTCGGCGTGTACGGCCTCGACTCGTGTTGCGGTCGAGCCCGAACCATGCCCGAAGATCGGACGCTCGGTGACCCATTCGGCCTGATCGGCCCAGAGCTCCAGCCGCTCGTCGGCCGACCGCATCACATCGTTGTCGAGCAGACCGGGACCTGCGAGAAGGCAGAGAGTGATCGTCGACGCAGCAGCGAGCCCAACCCAACGACGGCGCCGGGCCGGAAGGGTTGCCTGCAGCGCGGTCGCGCCTGCGGCAACCACCACAACAATCGCCGTCGTCGACCCGGTGGCGATCACCGCCACACCACCCAGGGCGAGCAGCCCAACCCGGCGAGGTATCCGGTGGTGGGTCGACGCCGCCGACGCTGCCACCAACACGGCGGCGGTGAGACCGAAGTGGGTCGACGTGCGCTCGATCCCTTGCCACCCGGACAGATCCAAGGCGCCCGCGTCGGCGAATCGGGCGGGGCCGTCCACGAGGGACCACATGATGCCAGCGGCCACGAGACAGGCGGTTGCGGCGACGATCGCGTCGATGCACCGTCGCCGGTCGAGTTGAGCCGCAGCCAGCACGACCACAACAACAGAGAGCAGGATCCACAGCCCGCGCAGCACCTCCTCGGTTGCTTCGAGCCCCTCGGGCGCCCGCGTGACTCGCCATGCCACAAACGCCAGCAACACCACTTGTGGCCCGTAGAAGACGGTCAGCCGCGAGCTCCCCCGAGCCAGGAGCGCAACGACGAGCAGGCCCGCAGAGACGACACCGACGAACATCCACGCGACGCGCGAGCCCTCGAGCGGCGCTCCAAGAACCGGTGGATGGACCGCACCGAACACCACCACCAGCGCCAGGGCCGCCGCCGGCAGCCTGATACTCACGACGATCTGTCGTCGCGCACGCCTGCGGCGACGATTGCTCCTAGTGCCACAACGATGAGGAACGTGGCCGTGGCAATCCACACGGACTCGCTCGTCGAGCGCACATCGGGTGGCTCTGCTGAGGAGACCCGAAGCATCGGTGGCCGCCCGGCGAGCTCGACCTGGAGTCGGTCCACCTGGCGTTCGAGGGAGAGCCGCAGCTCGATCAGCGAAGCCTTCTCGGCCGAGAGGGTCGACAACAGGTCCTCGGATGCAAGCCTGTCGCGTTCCGCCCGTTCGAGTTCCGGCTGACCGGCCGTACCGCCGATCACAACAGCTGCTGCCGCAGCCTCTGCGTCGATCACTTCATCGATGGAGGCCTGGAGATCGATCAGCTCTACATCGATCGAGTCGATGCCCTCCTGCCGTGCCTCCAGATAGGTGTCGAGGTCGAGCTGCGATTGAGCGATGAGGGCGTCGGCGAGCTGGTTCGCTTCGGAGCTGATCGCCTCGGGGGATGCGCCCTTGACCACCACGTCGATGAACGACGACTGCTTCGGTGCCGAGAACTGAGTCCGCTCGATGAGATCGTCGATCTGGATCTGGCTGACCTCGTCGATGATGCGGTAGCGCTCGGCGTCGACGATGTCGACCGCAACCCGTCGCGTATACGCGACGCGTGCGGTCGCCGAATACTCGGTGTCGGTCAACGCCCAGACGACGGACGCGACCGCCGCCGCGATCAGGCCGACGGCGACGATGACCGCTGAGGTTCGTCGCCAATCCGCGAACCCGATCACCTCGGCGCGTGTCGATGCTCCGACGAACCCGTCGAAGTCGTCTTCGTCTGCAGGCGACGACGCGGGGTCGACCACCGTTTGTGCCATGACGGACTCCTCAATCGAACACGACTCTAGTCACTCTGTGCGCCCATTGACCACATCTGGTGGCTCGGTCTGGTCGGGCTCGGGATTCGAGCCTCGCCGCTGTCCGCTCCGGTAGGAATTGCGCCCGGGTCTGCTACGATTCGACATCCCGCCATATGCTGGCGGACGCGACCTTGGGGCTGTAGCTCAGCTGGCTAGAGCACTTGCATGGCATGCAAGGGGTCGTGGGTTCGAGTCCCATCAGCTCCACAAGAGAGACCCCAGGTCAGAAGACAATTCTGATTCTGGGGTTTCTTCGCGTATTGTCGACGTAGCCGACGGTTCGGTGGAACGAGGGCAAGCAGCGCTGGATGGCGTGGGTCCGCTTTCCCGACGGCTCTCGCCGCAAGGTCGAGCGGGTCGAGAAGGCGGACGCCCAGGCGGACCTCGACGCCCTGCTCACGGTGAGGGCCCAGAACGCCGAGCCTCCGACGAAGCAGCTGGCAACGTTTGCCGAGGTCATGGAGGCGTGGTTCGACGACGGGTGCCCGAACGTCGCACCTTCGGCGACTTCACGCCACGCGCGCGTGAAGTCGCCGAACACCATCCTCAATGCCCGCCAACTGCTTGGCACCTCCGTCATTCCGGCCGTCGGATCGCTCAAGGTCGACCGCACGACCGCGGGGCGGTTGGAGAAGCTGTTCCAGTCGATGGTCGAGTCCTACGCGACGAGCACGATCGATCGGAACTGGAACTACCTGAACCAGGCGCTGCAGTACGGGCTGCGAACAAGATGATCCGGACCAACCCTGCGGCTGAAGTCTTGTTGCCTGCTCGACGGGCGTCCAGGGCGCGGAAGAGCTTCACCCTCGAACAGACCCAGAGGCTGATCACCGAGGCAATTCCTGCAGATCCCCGCCCGGCGATGTGGCTGACCGGTCTGATGTGCGGGCTTCGCCCTGGTGAGCTCGCCGGACTTCGCTGGCCGTACGTCGACATCGACTCCAACGACCCAGCCATCGAGATCGCCGAATCGGCAATCGAGGTCGAGGACCGCTACGTCGGCCAAGGCAAGCCCAAGACGGCCCGTGGCCGTCGACGCATGGCCCTACATCCGCTGCTCGTCGCTTCGCTCCAGCGCCACCGTGAGGAGCAGCGCCTGCTCGGCCTCTACGACGACGAGGGCATCGTGTTCTGTACGCGCAATGGGACCCCCATGACGAAGTCGAACATGCGCCGGGCGTTCCAGCGCCTGTGCAAGAACGCCGGGCTGGGTGAAGCCTGGACCACCTACGAACTGCGCCACTCGTTCGTGTCGCTCGTCAGCG
>JAAETH010000217.1 GCA_024228575.1 Actinomycetes bacterium | reverse complement strand
TAGATCCACGATGCCATCACCGTCAAGGTCGCCGACCCCGGCCACCGACTGGCCGAAGTTGTCGGAGTTGTCGAGGGGGCCGGTCAACCCACCGGTAGTGGACGAGATCTTCTGCTCGGCCTTGACGGTGCCGTCGGCGTTGAGGAACAGCACATACACCGCACCCCGATCGGTGCCGCCGTCATCATCGCGGTAGGCGCCGACAACAAGACCGATAGTCCCGTCCCCGTCTAGAGCGCCGATACCGGTCACCGAGATACCGAACTCGTCGGAATCGTCGAGGGGTCCTGTGAGTCCTCCGCTGGTTGAAGAGATCTTCTGCTCGGCCTTGGCGGTGCCGTCGGCGTTGGGGAACAGCACATACACCGCACCCCGATCGGTGCCGCCGTCATCATCGCGGTGGGCACCAACCGCGATATCGACGATCCCGTCACCGTCCACGTCACCAATCGAGGCCGCCGAGCGCCCGAAATAGTCGGAGTCGCCGAGAACCTCGGTCAACCCACCGACGGTGTCGGAGATCTTCTGCTCGGTAGCGACCGTACCGTCGGAGGCGACAGTGATCGGGAGATCCAAATAGTCGGGTTGGCCGTCCCAATCGCTGTCGAGGGCGTCGCGGGGGTCGCCGTCGGCGTTGGGGTCGGCGTTCTCGGCTGAGGTGGGTGTGCCGTCGCCGTCGTCGTCGTTGTCGAGGTAGTTGGGTGTGGTGTCGCCGTCGGTGTCAGGGCCTGGGGTGGTAGCCGGATTGTCATCGAGGTCGGTGTTGGCGTCCTCTTCGAGATCACAGAGGCCATCCGTGTCGGAATCTGTACAGAACAGATTCAGGCTATAGACGGCACCCCGATTGGTGCCGCCGTCATCATCGACGTGGGTGCCGACCGCGATGTCGGCGATGCCGTCGCCGTCGAGGTCGCCAACACCGGCCACCGATACGCCGAAGTTGTCGTTGTCGTCGAGGGGGCCTGTGAGCCCGCCGGTGAGCGAGGAGATTTTCTGTTCGGCTTTGACGGTGCCGTCGGCGCTGAGGAACAGGACATAGACGGCCCCCCGGTCGGTGCCGCCGTCATCGTCGAGGCGAGCGCCGACCGCGATATCGGCGATGCCGTCACCATCGAGATCACCAACACCAGCCACCGAGATACCGAACCCGGCGCCCTCCTCGAGAGGCCCGGCCACACCACCGGTAGCGGAGGAGATCTTCAGCTCAGCCTTGACCGTGCCGTCTGCGTTGAGGAACAGGACATACACGGCACCCCGTGAACCGCCGCCGTCATCATCGAGGCGGGCACCGACCGCGATATCGGCGATCCCATCGCCGTCGAGATCACCGATCCCTGCCAACGAGTAGCCGAACTGGTCGGTGTTGTCGAGGGGGCCTGTGAAGCCACCTGCGGTCGAGGAGATCTTCTGCTCGGCTCTGACTGTGCCATCCGCGTTCAAGAACAACACATAGGCGGCACCCCGTGCGCTGCCGCCGTCATCATCGCCGTCGGCGCCGACAGCGATATCGGCGATGCCGTCACCGTCGAGGTCACCGACACCGGCCACCGAGATACCGAAGCTGTCTGAGTCGCCGAGGGGGCCTGTGAGACCACCGGTGAGCGAGGAGACCTTCTGTTCGGCTTTGACTGTGCCATCCGCGTTGAGGAACAGGACGTACACGGCCCCCCGTGCACTGCCGCCGTCATCATCGCCGTAGGCGCCGACCGCGACGTCGGGTTTCCCGTCACCATCCACATCACCGATACCGGCCACCGAAGCCCCGAAGTAGTCGGTGTTGTCGAGGGGGCCTGTGAGTCCACCGGTTGTGGAGGAGATCTTCTGTTCGGCTTTGACTGTGCCGTCGGCGTTGAGGAACAGGACGTAGACCGCTCCACGGCTGGTGCCACCATCGTCATCGCCGAAGGCGCCGACTGCGATGTCGACGATCCCGTCACCGTCCAAATCCCCAATCGAAGCCGTCGAAGCCCCAAAGGCATCGGAGTCGTCGAGAACCTCGGTCAGCCCTCCGACGGTGTCGGAGATCTTCTGCTCGGTCGCCACTTTCCCGCCGGAGGCGACGGTGATGGGGAGGTCGAGGTAGTCGGGTTGGCCGTCGTGGTCGGAGTCGAGGGCGTCGCGGGGGTCGCCATCACTGTTGGGGTCGGCGTTCTCTGCTGAGGTGGGGGTGCCGTCACCGTCGTCGTCGGCGTCGAGATAGTTGGGTGTCGTGTCGCCGTCGGTGTCTGGGCCTGGTGTGGTGGCCGGATTGTCATCGAGGTCGGTGTTGGCGTCCTCCTCACAATCCCACAGACCGTCGGAATCCGAGTCAACCGCACAATGATCGACAGGAACCGCCAGGTTCAGCACATACACGGCCCCCCGATCGGTGCCGCCGTCATCATCCTTCCCGGCGCCCGCCACTATTCCGATGGTGCCGTCGCCATCGAGATCACCGACACCGACCACATTCCAGCTGAACTGGTCGCTGTCGTCGAGGGGTCCGACGAGTCCTCCGGCTGTGGAGGAGATCTCCTGTTCGGCCTTGACCGTGCCATCCGCATTGAGGAACAACACATATGTCGCGCCCCGATCGACACCACCGTGATCTCTTCCGAACGCCCCGACCGCGATGTCGGCGACGCCATCCGTGTTGACATCACCGATCCCAGCTATCGAGTTGCCGAACTGATCCCAGTCGAGCGTCATGCCGCTGAACCCGCCAGTAGTGGAGGAGATCTTCTGTTCGGCTTTGACCGTTCCGTTCGCGTTGAGGAACAACACGTACAAGGCCCCCCAAGCGCTACCGCCGTCATCGTCGCGGGGAGCACCCACCGCGAGGTCATATACCCCATCCCCGTCAAGGTCGCCCAAGCCAGCTACAGCTTCGCCGAAGTAGTCGTTGGTCTCGAGAGGTCCTGTGAGTCCACCGACGGTGGAGGAGATTTTCTGTTCGGCCTTGACTGTGCCGTCCGCGTTGAGGAACAGCACATACACGGCACCCCGGCCAGAGCTGCCGTCGTCGTCGCGTTGTGCGCCGGCAGCGATGTCATTGATGCCGTCTCCGTCGAGGTCACCGACGCCAGCCACCGAAAAACCGAACCGGTCGTCGTCGTCCAGCGGTCCTGCGAGCCCGCCCGTGGTGGATGAGATCTTTTGCTCGGCTTTGACGGTGCCATCCGCGTTCAAGAAGAGCACATACACGGCTCCACGGTCGGTGCCTCCGTCATCATCAACATCGGCGCCCACGGCGATGTCCTCCACACCGTCGCCGTCAACGTCACCGATCCCCTCCACCGAAGTGCCAAATTTGTCACTGTCGTCGAGTACGGCAGAAAGCCCCCCGACAGTGTCGGAGATCTTCTGTTCGGCTTTGATCGTTCCGTCCGTGTTGAGGAACAGGATGTAGACGGCGCCGCGGTCGGTGCCTCCGTCATCATCACCCTTGGCGCCCACCGCTACATCAGCCACACCATCGTCATCAAGATCGCCAATTGAACCGACAGAGCGTCCGAAGTTGTCGCTGTCATCGAGGGGTGTGGTCAACCCACCAGCAGTATCTGAGATCTTCTGTTCGGCGTCCACTGTGCCGTCAGAGGCGACGGTGATTGGGAGGTCGAGGTAGTCGGGTTGGCCGTCCCAATCGCTGTCGAGGGCGTCGCGGGGGTCGCCGTCGGCGTTCGGGTCGGCGTTCTCGGCTGAGGTGGGGGTGCCGTCACCGTCATCATCGGCATCCAAATAGTTGGGTGTCGTGTCGCCATCGGTGTCTGGACCTGGTGTGGTGGCCGGATCGTTGTCGAGGTCGGTGTTGGCGTCTTCGTTGAGGTCACAGAGACCATCAGAATCCGAATCAGCACAGACCGCCATCACCGCCAACGAGAATTCCGATGTCGACGCGTAGACCGGCCCACCGGACTCTTCGGTTGCGGTCAGGGTGATCACGTCACCGGTAGCTCCGCCATAGGCGAGCTGGAACGACTCCGCGCCGGAACCGGTGTGACTGATCGTGGCTGCTGACTCATACACCTCGCCCTCGCCATAGCCAGTACCGTCGGCCCCAGAGGGGTTGGTGAAGACCTCGACCCGGTAGTCGCCGGCCGGGGCATCGAGATCGAAGTCGACTGTGACTGTGCCCACAGACTCGCTGGCCTCAGTGACAACGGGGAAGTTCAACAGATCGTTGGGCCCGGAATCGCCGTCACCACCGTCGTTGGCGGTTACGCCATCGTCCGACAGGTCGATGCCGAGCGCGACATTGGAATGGACCACGTTCCGCAGGAACGTGTTACCCGTTCCGGACTCGAATCGGATGCCTTCGGCGTTGTAGGCGATCGTGTTGCCGTCTGTCGCACCCGCCCCTCCGATCAGGTTGTTAGAGGAGTTGAACACGTCGCCGTACACACCCGCCCAGCCGTTGCCGAGATCGAGGGTGCCGGCAGGATTGGTGCCAATGGCGTTGGCCTGGATGGTGTTCCCGCTGGAGGAGTTGGCGTTCACACCGTGCTGGGTATTGCCGGAGATGGTGTTGCCGTTGCCAGAGGAGCCGGCCGTAGTCCCGCTCGATCCGGCCTCCAGGCGAATACCATCGAAG
>JAAETH010000216.1 GCA_024228575.1 Actinomycetes bacterium | reverse complement strand
TCGACCACCCAACGACGCTGACGGTTGTGAGGCGATCGGCGACATGGGCGGCCGGTACCGGTAGATGCGGTCGTGGCGGTGCGGCGAGTGATCGCTCGGGTTAGCGGCGAACAGCTCGAGCATCCGGTCGTCGAGAGGCAGCACCCCGTGGCGTTCTGCCTCCTGCCACCACAGGTCCACCATCTCTGCCAACCGTTCCGGCTCGGCGTCGGCCAGGTCGTTGCACTCCGACGGATCTACGGTGAGGTCGTAGAGCTCCCACGGTTCGGTGTCGAAGTCGTCGCCCTGGTTGTGCTTGGTGACCGCCTTCCACCACGCTCCGTCGCGTTCGGCGATGAGCGCTCGGCTTCCCGCGTTCTCGAAGTACTGCAGGGTGTTGACAGCCCGGGCTTCGGCATCGTCGAGCACGGGCCTGAACGACCGACCGGTGACGGGCATCTGCTCGATCCCCCGATAGGTATCGGGTGCGGTGATACCGAGCAGGTCGTAGATGGTGGGTGTGACGTCGGAGATGTTCACGAACTGGTCACGCTTGGTGCCGGCCTTGTCTCCACCGAACCCGCCGGGCCAGTGCATGATCATCGGCACGTGCACACCACCCTCGTGGGTGTTCTGCTTGTACCAGCGGAACGGTGAGTTGCCGCACTGGGCCCAGCCCCACGGATAGTTCGTATGGCTGTGTGGTCCGCCGATGTCGTCGATGCGCTCAACCGCCTCGTCCGGCGACTCGAGTACGCCGTTGAAGAACTTCATCTCGTGCATCACGCCGAACGGGCCACCCTCCTGGGAGGCCCCGTTGTCGGCCATGACTACGAAGATCGTGTTGTCGAGCTCGCCCATGTCGCTCAGACCGTCGACGAGACGCCCGATCTGGTCATCGGTGTGATCCAGGAACGCGGCGAATGCTTCCTGGAGGCGACAGGCGAGCTTGCGGTCGTTCTCCGGCATGTCGTCCCAGGCCCGCACCCCGGGGTTGCGAGGCGCCAGCGTGGTATCGGCGTCGATGACACCCAGCTCGATCTGACGCTCGTACCAGCGCTGCCGGACAGCGTCCCAGCCCTCGTCGTAGCGGCCGCGGTACTTGTCGAGATATTCCTGCGGCGCCTGGTGCGGAGCGTGGGTCGCTCCGAAGGGCAGATACGCAAAGAAGGGACGGTCGGGTCGCACACCCTTGCTGTCGTTGATCATCTGCAGCAGGTTGTCGACCAGATCCTCGGAGACGTGGTAGCCCTCCTCGGGCGTCGCCGGCGGGTCGATGTGGGTGTTGTCGCGCACCAGTTCGGGGTGGAACTGGTCGGTCTCACCTTCGAGGAAGCCGTAGTACCGGTCGAAGCCGCGCGCCAACGGCCATTGGCCGAACGGGCCGGCGGCTGAGATGTCCTGCGTTGGTGCCAGATGCCACTTCCCGGCGCAGAACGTGGCGTAACCCTCCTGCTGAAGGACTTCGGCGATGGTTGCAGCCGAGTTCGAGATGTGCCCAAGCTGATGCGGAAAGCCCGTCCGCCAGTTCGATACACCCCGCATGCCGACCGCGTGTTGCGAACGGCCGGTCAACAGCGCCGCCCGAGTCGGCGAACACAGTGGTGTGACGTGAAAGTTCGTGAACTGCAAACCACCTGCAGCCAACGCATCGACGTTAGGGGTATCGATGTCGGAGCCATAGCAGCCGAATTGGGCGAACCCCGTGTCGTCCATCAACACGATGACCACGTTCGGGGCGTCATCGCCAGGATGGGGCGGTTCGACGAAGTGCGGCTCGGACTCGGCCAGCGTCCGGCCGATCGTTCCCTCGAAGTCGGTCATGATTGCTCCCGGGTGTCGTTCAGCATTGCGTCACACTAGTTAGTGCTCCCGCGACTGGCAATAGTTGGACGAGACGACTCCAGGCCCTGCCGACCGTCTCGTCGCTAACGCTCGACCCAATAGGGGTCTCGCAGGAGACGCTTCTTCAGCTTGCCGCTCGCCTCGCGCGGGAGGGCATCGACGATGTCTATCGATTGCGGGATCTTGAAGCGCGCCAGGCGGTCGCGGGCAAACGCCAGCACATCGTCGGCGAGCACTGTGCGGTCAGCACCGGCCGCGGGCTCGATGACCGCCATGATCGACTGACCGAGTTCATCATCGGGGATGCCGAACACGGCCACGTCTGCGACCGACGAGTGTTCCGAGATCGCCGCCTCGATCTCGGCGGGGTAGACATTGACGCCACCTCGAAGGATGAGATCGGTCCGACGATCGGCGAGATACAGGAATCCACCGTCGTCGAGCCATCCGATGTCGCCGACGGTGAAGCGCCCATCGTCGAGTTGGATCGACTCTGTCTTCTCCGGATCGTCGTGGTAGTCCGGAGTGCCGTCCAGTCGCTTGACGTACACGGTGCCGATCTCGCCCGGAGCGAGATCCCGTCCATCGTCGCCCACGATCGACAACGTGAGCACCGGTGATGCTTTCCCGACCGTCCCCGGACGAGCCAACCACTCTTCGCTCGTACACACCACCGGTCCAGTGCCCTCGGACGATCCGTAGAGCTCGACTATGACGGGGCCGAACCAGTCGATCATCGCCTCCTTGGCCCAACGAGGACAGGGAGCGGCCGTGTGCAGCACCCATTCGAGCGATGTCACGTCGTGAGCGAGGCGCTCATCGTCGCCGAGCTTGAGCAGTCGGACGAACTGGGTCGGCACCATCGCCGTCACCGTGATCGACCTCTCCTCGATCGTGCGCACCGTCTCGACCGGGTCGAACCGCGGGAGGATCGTGAGCGTGTGCCCCTGACCGAGGGTGCCCTGGATGATGCCGAACCCGAGCGCGTGATATGCGGGGGTGCACAACATCCCGCGGCCCTCAGCCGGCATGTGGAGGTTCTGGCCAAACCGGGCGGCCAGGGTGCCGAACTTCGACACCGGGACGCCGAGATCGCTACGAGTGACACCCTTGGAGCGGCCTGTCGTGCCACCGGTGTAGAGCAGCGGAGTGCCCATCGGCCCATCCTCGAGCGGGGCGTCCGATTGGCCTGCCAACCAGGTCTCGTACTGGTCACCCAACACGATGACCCGATCGATCTCCGCGATCGCTGCAGCCTCTCGGCCGATCGACTCCTCCTCGCCACCGACGATCAGCAGGCGTGCTCCGGAGTCGACAAGCAACTCTGCAACCTCGCCAGCGGTCAGATGCCAGTTGAGGGGCACGTACCGGCTCCGCGCCCTGATGTTGCCGAACACCAGCTCGGGCCACTCGACGCGGTTGCGGGCGAGGACACCGAAGGCGACGCCAGGCCCGACTCCGCCCGAGCGCAAGCCGTTGGCGACTCGACGCGATCGCTCCTCGAGTTCGTCGAACGTCAAGGCACGATCGGGTGTCCACACCGCTTCCTCGCCGAGCCGTTCCTCCGACTGGGGCAGTAGGTAGAGCGATGTGCTGATCAAGATGTCTCCTGGCTTCAGACGGTGATGGTCGTCAGGTCGTCACCGATGACAATCTCACCGTCGTAGTGCCCGGCTGCTCGCGCGATCCACTCCGGGTACTGATCGGGCGTGGGTGCAGGCACCATATGGGTGAGCGCGAGCCGTTTGGCACCAACGCGGGCGGCGGTCTGCGCTGCTTCGGTCACGCCGGAGTGATAGTCGAGGATGTCCTGCATCATCTCGTTGGGAATCATCTCGACGATGTCACGACGGATGACGGTCTGGACGTACACGTCGGCATCGCGGGCCAACTCGTCCACCCCGTCGCAAGGGATGGTGTCGCCGACGAGGGCTGCCGAAGACCCATCGTGCTCGAGTCGGAACCCGATGGTGGGCCGCACGGGAGCATGCACCGTGGCGGCGGTGGTGATTTGCACGTCGTCAATCGCGAACGAGTCGCCCGGTTCGAGTTCGGTGACCTTCACCTGGGGCGGGTTGGTGAGCACATCGTGGTGCTCGATGCGGTACCCGATGTCTGCCTCCAACGCGTGAAGCTGACGCTCGACGAACTGGGCTGTGCCGACCGGCCCATAGATCTGCAAGGTGGCATTGCCTTGGGTCATCACCCAATGGGTGGTGATCACGTCGTTCAACGCACAGACATGGTCGCTGTGGAGATGTGTGATCAGCATTCCGGCCAGGAACGCCGGTAGTGATCCAGCACCCGCCATGCGCATCACGACACCGCGACCGGCGTCGACGAGGATGTGGGTGTCGCCCACCTTGACGAGCGTCGAAGGTCCCGCTCTGTTGGCGTCTGGCAACGGTGAACCGGTACCGGTCAAGACGATGTCCATAACTACTCCTCGAAGTCTGCTGTCTCGATCTCGGAGGACCGTGCCAGTGCCGCCTCGGCCGCCTCGGTCGCCTCGGTCGCCTCGGTCGCCTCGAGAGTGGCGGGATGGTCGAGTGGAGGACCTTCGAGGCGCTGAAGACGATTGCGGAACGGCCCGTAGCGCCACACCATCTCACGGCCGTCGAGATACCGAGTCACGGCCACGACAGGCTTGCCGAAGGGACGCAGCTTGTGCACACCGCCCTCGAACGTCGCTGCCACCCGGATTCGGGGCCCGTCGAATCCGGAGATGTCGTCGACGCCATTCTCGAGCGTGCCATCGGCAAACATGTCGTGGACCAGCCCACCGGTGGTGATGACGATGCGGTTCCCCGCCTGCTCGATCCGCTCGACGTGGCCTTTCATGCGCCCCTCGTAGACCTCCCAAACGCCACGCAGATCTGGCACACCGGTGGCCAATGGTTCGCGACAGCCAGCGAGGGTGCGAGGGGGCCACACATCGAGGGTGGCGCCGGGTCGCGTTCCGTCGAGCGCGATATCGGCCGCACTTGTGCCCGTTCCATCGAGCTTCGGACGTTCGTAGTCGTCTGGATCGTGTGGGCGTGCTGCCGACGCGAACCGGCTGTTGTCGACACCTTGAACGAACGAGCGGAGAATCGAACGAACCAGCTTCGGCTTCACTGTGTCGGACCCCACACCTCGAGGGTTCCGGCACGCTCGACTCGACGGATCGTCCTCAGGGCGAGCATGTCCTCGAGGTTCGCGGATCGAAACACCTCGTGCACCTTGTCCCTTGTTGTGTCGTCCGCGCCAGCCAGATCGTCGTGGAGTCGCTGCATCAGCCAGAACCGATACGGCATCACACCCGTCGTGAGCTGCTGGCCCCGCCACTCGAACGTTGCCGCCCCGTTGCCCACGAGTCCTCGTCCACCCTTCAATCCACGGGCCGCGGGGTTGTCGAGGCCGTTGGTGCCGGCTTCGATGTCGGGATTCTCGGTCAGCCAACCATTGGCCGTTTCGACATGGGCAGCGATCTCGGGCAGGTACTCCTCGGCCACGAAGCGCATCATCGCAAGCAGGGTTTCCGGGAGTTCACGATCGTCGATCAGCGAGCCGTCGTGGCCCGCGTACTCGTGTAGGTAGGGTTCGGTGCTGGTCATTCGCTCCACCCAACGACCCACCCTGGGTGCCCTCTGTTTGATCAGCATGGCTGGTGCCGGGTCTCGATACAGGTGAGCCCACATGGCTGCGATCAGGCCATAGTCGCCGATGGTCGGGTGGCCGCCGAGCAGGTACGGGTGGTCGACGAGGTGAGCCGAGAACAGATCGAGCCATTCCTCGAAGGCGGCCTCGATGGCCGGGATACTTTCGGGAGTGACCCCAAAAGTGACGGCGGCCATGCGCATACGCCCGCTGTTGTGAACGAACGCGTCTTCGTCGTGGGTTGCGCCCGGCACCAGCAGGGCGAACTCGCTGTTGAGGAATGCAAGGTTCTGGTCGTCGAAGTTCCAGCGGTAGTGCATGGCCGGGCGCAACAGCCCCTCTCCGCCGAACAGCTCGAACACGTGGCTGATCGCCAGCAGGACAGGCGAATCGGGATACGACGAGTGGCGACGCAGGTCCTGTCCGGCACCCTTCTCGAAGTGATCGATGATGTCGGCGCCATCCTGCACTATCTCGCCGTCGGGAGTCTCCATGCAGGGAATGATCCAACGACCGACAGCGGGCACGATGTGTTTGAGGTACCGCTCGCTGCCAGGAGCAACCTCGACGAAGTCGATGCCCTGGGTTCGCAGATACGAGCGGACTTTGCCGGTGTACAACGACACCGGGGCGCCATACAGGGTGTAGGTCATCGGGCGGCCTCCTGAGCAACAGCGCTGACGATGTCTTCGGATACTGGTCCATGGAATCCGAACGCTCGGTCGAGAACGATGACGCGGGCTGGGTTCGGAATGTAGGTCAACAGATCGTCGACAAGCTGCACGCGACGCAGTTGCCACCCGGCCTCGAGCTGCGAATCGGTCGGCACCACCTCGGGGTCGCGACTGCCCCAGGCGGGTGTGGCAACCGTTCCGTCGCCGAAGTCGAGAACGTCGATGGTGCGGCCCGAGCGGTAGAGCATTGCGTGGTGTTTGTCGATCGTCATCTCGACAGCGCCAGAGGCCAGGCTCTCGAAACCATTGGGTCGGGCAATGTATGAGAACCGCCGGCCACCGAGCTCTGCGGTCTCGACAGGTCCGTCGGCGTCGGATCCCGGCGAGCGTGCGAAGAATGCCATGTCGGCCCTCGCCTGACCCGCAAGCGCATGCCCAAACCCCTCCGGCGGCTCGAAGGCGGCGAGCTCGTCGGTCGACACCTCGCCCTGGCAGATGTACACCCGCTGGGTGGCCATCTCGATCAACTCGAACCGCAACCCGGTGCCGAGCGTCCAGTTGTCGGTCCACTCGATGTTTCCAAGCCGTGAGTCTGGTTCGGGGAGAACGGCTTCGGTCACGCCGGACCCAACCACGACATCAGTGCGTCGGAGTATGCGTCGGGGAGGTCCTCTTGCAGGAAGTGGCCTCCGCCTTCGAGGATCACGTGCGGTTGTCCCTGCGCCCCTGGGATTCGTTCGACGATCGGCTTCCACCCATCGGGCGCGACCAAGTCCTTGTCGCTGAAAATGGTGAGAACCGGGTTGGTCCACTTGTCCAACACCTTCCACGCCTTGTGGTTGGCGGGATACATCGGGTTGTCGGGCCGGGTGGGCAACAACTGGGTGAGAGCTCGGCTGCCGATCGTCAGCACCGGGTCCGGGTAGGGGGCTCGGTAGCCGGCCACGACCTCGGGGGTCGGCTCGTTGACGACGACCATCGGGAGCAGGGCCCATGGTTCCCACAACGGTGTGACGCGGGCCATCTCCTGGAAGTCGGCAAACGGTCCGGTTGCCTCGATCACCTCGGGTAGCGGCTCGTCGGGATCTCGGTCGGGCAACCCGGTGTTGGAGATCACCATGCGATTGACGCGCCCTGGGTTCTCCGCCGCCAGACGCATGCCGATGATGCCGCCCCAGTCGTGCATGACCATGTCGAAGCCGCTGAGGTCGAGTGCCCCAAGTAGCAACGATCGCATCCACTCGACGTGACGGGAAACCGTGTAGTCGGACATGTCCGACGGCTTGTCGGACATCCCCATCCCGACCAGATCGGGTGCGATGGCACGGTACCCAGCGGCGACGACGGCCTCGATCTGACGACGCCAGATCCACGACCACGATGGATTCCCGTGGAGGAATACGACCACTCGCTCGGCCTCTGGGTTCACGTCGACCATGTGGAAACGAAGAGTCTGACCATCACCTGCCGGAATCTCGACATAACGACGCTCGGCCGGATAGCCAACAAGCCCATCGAGGGCGTTCTCGGGGGAACTGAGAATCTCCATCAGAACAACACTTGCATTGGATCGGTGAGCGAACGGGCCACCTCGTCCATTGCGGGGTCGGCGATCACGACGTAGCCGGTGTCGTCGTGGCGGTAGTCGCGTGCGGCCAACTCCTCGGCCACGGATGGCGATATCAGGTCGTACCGGGCCTCAGCGAACGTGCGGTGGTCACCGACAAAACGATCCTCAACACAGAAGCGACCGATCCGCGTCGACTCGATGCCTTCGGCCATGTCGGGAGCCGCCGCGTCACCGACCACCTGGAGGAGAAGCAGCTGATCACCTTCGGCACCCGACACCTGTGGCGGCACGGGATCACCCTCTGCCGGGAAGGTGGCCATGACGATGGTGAAGGCCATGCCCGCGTCCTTGTGTTCCCCCGCCTCTTCGAAGTCCTCAGAAGAACTCATCTCGACCATCGCCATCCGGTCGCGATACTGGGCGATCGCGATGCGGTCCCACACCG
>JAAETH010000215.1 GCA_024228575.1 Actinomycetes bacterium | reverse complement strand
GGCGGGCTATCCCAACATCTCGGTTCCCATGGGCGACGTCCGCGGGCTTCCGGTCGGGATCTCGTTCTTCGGCCGTGCCTGGAGCGAATCGACCTTGCTTCGGATCGCCTATGCCTACGAACAGGCCACCTGCCACCGCACGCAGCCATCGTTTGTTGCCACGCTCGGCTGAAGGTAGCGAGGGCAAGCGTGAGCGAGGAAGACCGAGCAAGGGTCCTGATCAAGCTGAGGCGATACGACGAGGCGGCTGAGTTGGCCCGGGAAGCCCTCGTGCGTCATCCCACAGACGCGAGTCTCTTCGATGCGCTCGCCAATGCGCTCATCGCCGACGACCCCGACTGCGCTCTGGATGCGGCTGAGGAGGCGGCACGTATTCGGCCTGAGGACCCGGTCGTGCTCGAAACGCTGACCCGCTGCCTGATGGCCGTCGAACGACTCCCGGCCGCACTTGAGGTGTGCAAGCGCCTGCGCTCCGTCGGTGCGCACCTGCCGGAATCCCATGCTCACTACGCAGCAATCCTGCACACGCTCGGTGTGAGGTGGGAGAAGCCGAGACTGGTCCGGGCCGCCTACAGGAGCATTCGTACGGCGCAGGAGTTGGATCCGGACCTCGTGTACACCCACCTGGTCCTGGGTCGGATGGCGTTTGAGGAAGGCGACTACGGCGCTGCGTGGGCGCACACAAACAAGGCGTTGTGGCTGGATCCCGACGATGTTCCTGCTCGTGTTCTTCTCGGCAACATCGCGGAGCGGAGAGGCGCGTACCGCGTTGCGGGCGATCACTACCTGGTGGCAGCGAAGGCAGATCCGTCCTCGGATGGGGCTACCAGCCTCGCTCGGATGCGAGGCACGGCCCGCCGGGTCTCGCCATTTCGCTTGTCGTCGCTCGCGGCCCGTTGGCTCCAGCGTGTAGCCATTGAGCAGAGCTTGTCATCGGAGGCGCGTGAGGTCCGAGACAGAGCAAGGGTCGTGGATGCGCCCACATGGCGTTCCGGCGACTGGTGGGTTCGCGGCTGGCGCGGCGGCGTCATTGTCACCATCGCCGCAGTTGCTCTCATCGCCCTCGTTACATCGGGGACAGGGCCAGACTCTGGTGATGCCCGTGCTGAGGGCGGTGAGCTCGCTGCAGAGAGGTCTGCGGTGGCCGTCAGCGACCTCGAGATCGGCGAATGCCTCGGTACACGAATAGATGGCTCGCTGGCCTGGAGGCTCGACTCAGGGGTGGACGTCGTCGACTGCGCCGGACCGAAGTACGCGATCCTGGTAGGAATGGTCGACTCGTCAGACACTACGGGCGCCTCCGAGGACGGAACGACGGACCGGGAGCGGCTCTGTGCCGAGCTGGCCGAGCGAGCCCTCGGGATGTCGGTCGAGGCGGCCGGTCTCGAGTCGGTTGTTCCCGCCAGCGATGTCGTACCCGACGGGGACACACCCTGTTTCGTCGCCTCGGCAGCACCAATCACCGTGCCCACCGTCGTCGAATCGCCCTGATGTTTCCCCGCGTGGATCGCGGCCAAGCCGGGTGATTCCCCCGGTCCTGTCGCTCGAGATCGGGTCGGGCAGTCTGCGCTGGTGGACAACCGCTCCGCTGTGGCCGGTTCTTGTTCACCAGCACTGAAAGTAGGCCGGCTACGACGATCTCTGTTTGTTTGTGCGCCGTAGCAATAGGCGTGCTGCGGTCGGCCAGATTCGGCTGTTGTCGTTGCGCGCGGAGAGCAGTAGCAGAGCGACTTGATCGAGAACGGCTTCGACGTCCGGGTCGCCGAATTGTGCGTGGGCGGCAAGGCCGTCTCCGATGGCGATGAGCAAGGCGGCCATGGCATCAGGTACCACCCATGGCTGGATGTATTGATTGTGTTGCAGCTCGGCGATCAAGGCGCTGAGGTAGGCAGCGAGTTCATCGTGGAGATCGCTGAGCGATTGTGCGAGTTCGGGATTTGTCGAGGAGACAGACATGGCCTCGGCGTAGGTTTCGAGGTCGTCGCGCCCGGTTGCGAGCGCCGCGTTGATCGTTGCCAACGCGTCGAAGAGACGCTCTGCTGGATCGCCGTCGGCCTCGAGTGCTGATCGAACCGGATCGAGCCGTGTTCGGGCAACTTCGGTGAGGGCCAGCGCAACCAATGAGTCCTTCGAACCGAAGTGGTAGGTGATGGCCTGGAGGTTCACACCGGCAGTACTGGCGATCTGGCGGGAGGTGAGCCCGTTCAACCCCTCGGCCCGCAGCGCTTCAATGGTCGCCGCCACCAGTCGATCACGGGTCGAGGACTGGGTCTGCGCCATGGAAGTCACACTAGCATGTTGCCAGTCATACGTATGTATGATACGATTGAAGTCGTTGCCATTCCGAGGAGAATCCCATGGAATCCACCGATCTCGTCACCGGCGCTACCGGCTACTCAGGTGCCTACGTTTCCGAACGGCTAATGAATGATGGGCGCAGCGTGAGGACCCTCACCCGCGATCCTGGTGCCGTGTCCGGACCGATCGAGGCCTTCGCCTACCGTTTCGACGACCCCGATCAGATGCGTGAGGCGTTCGACGGTGTAGACACCTTCTACAACACCTACTGGGTGCGTTTCGGTCGAGGTTCGTTCACCCACGACGATGCAGTGGCCAACAGCATCGCTCTGGTCGATGCCGCGGCCCGGGCCGGAGTGCGTCGCATCGTGCACGTCAGCATCATGAACCCAAGCGTCGACTCCCAGTACACCTATCACCGTGGAAAGGCTTTGGTGGAACAGGCCGTACAGGCCTCAGGTATGCAATACGCCATCGTTCGCCCATCGGCGCTCTTCGGTGGCAGCGATATCCTGCTCAACAACGTTGCCTGGCTGCTGCGTCGTCTCCACGTATTTGCCGTGCCTGGCGATGGGAATTATCCGATCCGGCCAACCCATGTAGAGGACCTGGCAGACCTGATGGTTGCGCTTGGAGCATCGAGCGACCCTGTCATCCGCAACGCCGGTGGGCCCGAAACCTTCGCATTTGGTGATCTGGTACGCATGATTCGTGACGCCATCGGAGTGCGCGCTCTGGTGATGAACGTGCCCAAGTCGGTGTCGTTGCCGATGATCCGGATCGTGAATTGCATCACCCGAGATGTCACCTTGCACAGAGAAGAGCTCGATGCGCTGATGGACGGATTGGCGTCTTGTGACGGCGAAGCAGCAGGACACCGCCATCTCAGCGACTTCTTGGCCGACGGAACCGACGATTTCGGGAGGCACTACGCCTCTGAAATCAGCCGGAATTTCGAAACGGTCTCCCGACAGCGTCACAGCCGGTCGGTGCCGCTCACTTCGCGCGCCTAGAAGACCGGCGATCCACCCTCCAGGTATCCGAGACGCTGCATCATCTCGGCGTGGTGGGTGATGATCCGATCGGCCTGCTCTTGTGTCAGCGATTCGCGCCAGGAGCCGATCTTGCCCTTGCGGAAGAACGATTCTGAACTGGGCATCTTCTCGGCGAAGCCCTTCTCCTGTTCCTGACGTTTCACCTCGTCAAAGGACGACCTCGCAATCGCCTCGCGGATCTGTTCCGCCGAATGGTCGAGACCACATGCGCGGGTCGCCCGGGTGAAGGTCGCCTCAGCGTCAAGGTGCATATCCTCGTAGCGCACCACCTCGACGGGGAACGGCGGCTCGTCGAGCCACGAGCGGGCGTGGTCCGACCATGTTCCGAGGATCTGACGGAACTGGGGGTTGAGGCGCCTGGGGCCGTCGGACATGTTGTGGTTTGGATCGCAGAGTGCCTCCATAGCCCAGGCGACGTCGCGTGCCGAATGGTGAGCGTAGGACGGGGCGACATCGAGCGGGTTGCGCACCAGGTAGACGGCGCCGAGGGTGGCGTCGGCCGGGAACAGCGGCATTGCGTCGCAGTTCAGCGTGTAGGCGTCGTGGACCTTGTGATGTCCGGTGTGCACGGCCATCTCGGCCATTCTGAGGTACACACCGGGCCGCAAGAGATCGACCTCGTCCTGGGTGAGATCCGACGCCTCCAGACCCGTGTGGACATCGAACGGATTGCGAGCGCTGGCGATCGATCCGGTCCGAAGCTCGTTGATGTCGATTGGATCCTCGTCATCGCGCAACAGGTTTGCAAGAAATGTTCGAAACCATGTGTTCCCCGACTTCGGGTACGAGGCCAACCACACGATCGGTTTCATGAATTGAGATCCTCGAGCAGGGCGTCACACACGGCACCGACATCCGCGATGCCGCGCGGCCAAACGAGACGCTTCATAGTCACCTGGGTAGCCATGGCCATCGACGTGCGGAAATGGAACGGCCCCGCACCCATGCCCTCGAGGTACCCGCTGCCCCGGGTCTGGGTCAGGATCGTGCGCACCTTGCCGAACGACTCAATCTCTGCGATATCGAATCCGTCCTGGTTGTGGTTCCCCAGAACGTACATCGCTGATGCTGGAAGCGGTTCGGACACCGTGTTAACCGGCACTCGGTACTTCTGGAGCTCGGGACGCGCCCGCACATAGTCGCCGGGCTCTTCGCCGAGGCGTTTCACAGCGTCGTGCCACAATTGCAGCTCGGTCGTTCCCGGCTCGACCACCACCGCACCCTTGTCGTCTGCGTGAACGGCGCAAATGTCGTCGGAAATGACCGTGTGGCCGCGCTTGTGCAGGGTGGCTGCCACCGTGGACTTGCCGTGCGCCGAGAACCCCGAGATCAGCACGGCTCGTCCGTCGACTTCGACTGCAGCGGCATGAAGCGGGATTCGTTCGCGCTGATGCAGAAGTGCCCCCATCGGGGTGCCTAGGAGTAGGAGGCGGATGGTGTCGGGGTGTGCAGACTCGTCGGCCTCGACGACGATCTCGGAGCCACCCGAGATCAGGAAAGCCGCTACGCCCGGGATAGCGAGCCTGAACAGTCCCGGCCCGGCCTGGTAGGCCGCGCCCTCGGACCTCACTTCGGGGATGGTGGCAGGGACCGACCCGAACCGGATGGTGACATCGGTTGTCTCGTCGGGGGCCCGTCCTGGGAGTTCGATGTCGGTGTCGAAGGTGATGCCCCACAGGCTCGTTCGGTTCATGTCAGCCGCACACTACCGGCTCCCGAGTCCTTGTGGTCAGGGCGCTGTCACCGCGTCGACGACGGCATCGGTCGTGAGGCCTTCGACAGGTCGCACGATCCCGAAGATGGGGATCGAGTCGGCGAGGCGCGATGCAAGGGTGAAGTGGATGTCGCCGACGCCGAGGCCTTCGATCATCGGCCGCCGGTAGGTCGCCGCGAGGATGGCGCGAAAGGCAGCGTGGCCCTCCATACGCGAGACCGTGACCTCGTCGACGGCACCCTTGCGTAGCAGGTACAGCGCTCCCACCTCGACGGTTGCGTCGTGGATTCTGGGAGCCCTCCACAGGTACTTCTTTCCGCTGTCGAGGAGCGTTGCGAGGCCATCGGCAGATTTGCCGGCGTTGGTGATGGCGTCTTCGTGCAACCGGATGGTCGGATATCCCGGGATCGTCACGAGACGATCACCGTCCGGGAAAACGATCGTCTTGTCGTCGGTCACCATTGTGAGTCCGCGTTCGACGACCGCTGCGAGCGTTGTCGATTTCCCAGCTCCGGATTGGCCGGCGACCAGAACGGCCTTGCCGTCGAGGAGGAAGCTGCTTGCGTGCAGCGTCAGTAGCCGCCGTTGGTGGAGCAGAGCGCCGATCGTGGAGCCGAACAGATACGCCCGGACATCGCGGTCCGACCCCCACTGTTCAATAGCGATGGTCGTTCCACCCGAAACGTGATACCGGGCCACACCCTTGACGGTCTGCAACCATTCATCGTCGCTGGCCGACCAGATCGGGCGGGTAATTGTGGGATTGTCGATCGATTCGGGTGTGTCCTCGAGCAAGACACGCACGTCGGCGTGGCCCTCCTCGGTCTCGGCCAGCTCGGGTAGCGGGATCTCTGATGCGAACGTCAGCCCGTAGGCGGTGTACCAGTGCACGCTGCGCGAGCCTATCTGGCAGATCGCCGCCGAGGTCTGGCACTCTTCGCTGTTGTGCTGGACGTAGCGACTCCACGTCTTCGACCGATCAGGTCGATACCACCAAGAGTGGTTACAACCCTTGTGGCACGTTGTGTCAGCCGCTATCTTTAGGGGGGTCCCGAGCGGAGGAACTGCAGTTTTGAACGGATCGAACGAGGGCGCGGGTCGTCGTGACTGGGAGCATCCCAGGTTGGTGAGCCTGACAGCCAGCTCCGAGACGGGTAACGGTACGGTTTCTTGGACGCCCGAGTCCGTCGTCGTGACTTGGAATACCAGCACGATCCCATACACCGCTCACGGGTCCTCTTCCTAGGTTCGTTCCTGG
>JAAETH010000214.1 GCA_024228575.1 Actinomycetes bacterium | reverse complement strand
CGGTTCGCCCGCCGATGCCTTCTCCCAGATCGCAGGGATCGAGGTCCCGACCCGTTCGAGGATCTCACACAGCAGTGCCTTCTTCGATGAGAAGTGTTTGTACAGGAGCGCCTCGCTGACGCCGGCACGCCTGGCTATCGCAGCAACACCGCCCCCTCGGTAGTTCGACTCTGCGAACACCTCGACTGCGGCGGCCATGATCTCCTTGCGGCGCTGCACCGCATCCATCCGTGACATCGTCTACGTTTGCCCCTATAGGTAGGTGAGCACTTACTCACCCTACATCCGATGCCCTGAGTCATCAAGTTGGGTGTGGGTGCCCGAAACCCTGACATGGTGTGCCGCCCGGAAAGTCGCGCGTTTGCGCTGACCAGGCCCGATGGCTGCCATCCTTGATCCTCGTGTTTCGCATCCTCTACCGATTCCTCGCCCTGATAGCACGCCTCGCAGTCCGTTCCGGAGGCTCCAAGGACCTCGAGATCATCGTGCTACGCCACCAGCTGACCGTGCTGCGCCGCCAAGTCAACAGGCCATCTGTCAACAACGACGACCGGACCCTTCTCGGAGCCATCGCCGCAGCGCTTCCCAAAGCGATTAGGCACGGCTGGATCGTCACACCCGAGACGCTGCTGCGCTGGCACCGTCGTCGTATCGCCAGACACTGGACACAGCCGCCCACTCGCCGCACGGGCAGACCACCAACCGGTACAGAGCTGCGCGATCTGGTCGTGCGACTCGCCACCGAGAACCCGACCTGGAGACACCGCCGCATCCAGGGCGAACTCGCCCGACTCGGACACACGATCGCCAAAACGACCGTCTGGCAGATCCTCACCGCCAACGGCATCGACCCCTCCCCGAAACGCTCCGAGGTGACCTGGACCGAGTTCCTCCACTCCCAAGCCGCCGTAGCGTGCGACTTCTTCACCGTCGACACCGCATTCCTACGCCGCTACTACGTCCTGTTCTTCATCAAGGTGCAGACCCGTGAAGTCTTCTTCGCCGGTGTCACCGCCAACCCCACCGGGGAGTGGACCACCCAAGCCGCCCGCAACCTGTTCCTCGCAGACGGCGATCGGCTTCAAGGGGCTCGTGCACTGGTACACGATCGAGGCAGCCAGTTCATCGACGCGTTCGACGAGATCTTCCGGAGCGAAGGCTTCAAGATCCTCAAGACGCCCGCACGGACTCCGGTGGCCAACACGTTCGCCGAGCGCTGGATCGGATCGATCCGACGCGAACTCCTCGACCGCACCATCACCTGGAACCGCCAACAGCTCGAGCGACTCGTCGTCGACTACATCGCTCACCACAACCAGCACCGACCACACCAATCGCTCAAACAACGACCACCCACACCACTCCACGAGCCGCCAGACACACCACCGACCACCATCCCCGTCCAACGACCCAACCGTTGCGACGGCCTCATCCCCT
>JAAETH010000213.1 GCA_024228575.1 Actinomycetes bacterium | reverse complement strand
CTGCGCAGCCAACCAACAGGAGGGCAAGAGACACAACGAGCAGCCTGACCCGTTTCACGAGCATCAGACTACCCCGGTCGGGCTCACCACGAGAGCACTCGGAAGCCATCAGCCCTCGGAGTGGCGTGAGACCATCAATTCTCGAGGTGGAGGCGACTGTGTAGGGCGGCGTCGACGACATCCTGATGATTGCGGACGTACTGGTTGGCGACATCGTTGATCGGGAGATGGTCCCACGACTGGGCGATGGGGGAGTGTTGGGTCGCTCGATGGATGGCGTGGCGCGCTCGTTGGGACGTCAGGACCCGGTCACGAATGGCGTCGCTGTCCCAGCGGGCCGTCACCTCGGAGGCGAACTCGGCGGCGGTGTCGAGATGGTCCGGGTCGTCGGCCAGGTTGTTGCGCTCCAGGGGATCTGCGTCGACGTCGTAGAGTAGGGGAGGGTCGGTGTCGCAGTGGATGTACTTGTGGCTGCCACGACGAATCATGAACATCGGATGCGACGTCATCTCGGCCATGTACTCGCCGGTCGTCTCCGAGACCTGGTCGCTTTCGCCGGTGGCCAGCGGCCAGAGGCTTCTGCCTTCGATGTCGGGCACGGACCG
>JAAETH010000212.1 GCA_024228575.1 Actinomycetes bacterium | reverse complement strand
TCCCACCATCACCGCCTACGCCGATGATGAGGCCGAGGCCGACGGCATCGCCCAACGAGTCCGAGAGGCCCACTCGGTAGCGGGCTCATGGTCGGATCAGGCCGTCTTGGTTCGCACCAACGCCCAACTCCTCCAGATTGAACAGGCTCTGCGCCAAGCATCTGTACCGACCAGACTGCGTGGCAACGCCGGACCCCTGAGCACCCCCGAAGTAAGGGCACAACTGAACCGCCTGTCTCAGCTCGAGTTCAACTTCACCGCTGCGGTCACCGAGTTGGAAGAGGAGCTGTCGGAATCGATTGAGGGCTTATCGGTCGCCGATATCGAACGGAGAGCGAATCTGGGAGCCTTCACTCGCCTCATCGGCGACTATGTGGCCGTCGACAACAATCCGACTGGGCCTGGCCTTGCGGCATGGATGGCCACGCTCGAAGCCGGCGACGTCGATGCCGATCGCGATGCGGTCGAGCTCACCACCTTCCACGGGGCGAAGGGTCTCGAATGGCCCGTCGTCCACGTTGCCGGCCTCGAAGAGGGCTTCGTGCCAATCGCCTATGCATCAACGGGAGCCCAACTGGCCGAAGAGAAGCGCCTCTTGTACGTGGCCATCACCCGAGCTGAGGAGGAGCTCCACCTCTCTTGGGCGGCGTCCCGAGTATTCACCAGCCGCCCGATCAAACGCCAAGCGTCACCCCATCTGGCACCGCTAGCAGCTGCCATCGACCGACTCGGCGTCGGTCGAGCCCAACGAGTCGACTGGCGAGCCAAACTCGAACAATCACGCCGCCAGCTCGCCGAGACAACCAGTGCTTCGGCTTCCAACGCTACCGACCGAACGGTCCGAGGCCGAGGTCGCCACCGGTCAGCGGTGGGGTCAGAGTCGATCTCCGATCCGACGGACGAGGCCATCTACCAAGCCCTCCAGTCGTGGCGTCAACGGCGAGCCCGGGCCGCGGACGTACCACCCTATGTGGTGTTCGACGATCGAACCCTGAGGGCAATCGCCAGTGCGAGACCGGCTTCG
>JAAETH010000211.1 GCA_024228575.1 Actinomycetes bacterium | reverse complement strand
TTGTTCAGCTCCGGGATAGAGGCGGCCGACGCGGGCGACGGTCCGGCCACCCGGGCTGTGTGGGCCAAGGTGCAGGGCGGTCTCGTCATCGACATCACCGTTGTCATCATCACCATCGCGGCCATGGTGGAGCGCTGGGGGCTGTAACCCGGGTGCAGCCCACGCCCTCACCTGTACCGGGCCAGATCGACCCGATGGCCCATGGCCGTATTGCTCAGCCGAGGGTCTCACTGTTTGTCGGTTGCACCGGCAGTTGCTGAGCCTCGTTGACTTGGAGTTGGAATACGTCGGGCCTGGCGTAGTGCCCGGTCACGTCCAGATCGAACTTCCCACGCACGATCTCGCCAAGGTCGATGTCGGCCATGAGAATCGTCTCACCAGTCCGGTTCGGCGGAACCAGGAATTCGCCGTGGGGATCGACGATGCAGCTGCCGCCACCGATGAGTACCGCCTCGGGATCGTCGCCGAACCCGGTGACATAGTCGCTCGGATAGTGCGAACGCACCGAGAACTGATTCGCCGAGACTACGAAGCATCGCCCCTCTATCGCGATGTGGCGCATCGTCGCGGCCCAACGTTCGCGGTCATCCACAGTCGGCGCACACCACACTTCGATTCCCTTGCCGTACAGGGTCGTCCGATACAGGGGCAGATAGTTCTCCCAGCAGATGGCAGCTCCGAGGCGTCCGGTACTCGTCTCGACAACCGGCATAGTGGAACCATCTCCGAACCCCCAGATCAACCTCTCGGACCCGGTGGGCATGAGCTTCCTGTGCTTGCCCCGAACCGACCCATCCCTATCGTAGAAGAGGACCGAGCAGTAAAGGGTTCCACCATCACGCTCGATGACGCCAACGACGAGGTTGACGCTCTGGGCCTGGGCCACTGCACCAATACGATCCGATTCAGGACCGGGGAGATCGATGGCCGACTGGTGATAGCGCCGGAACCAGTCACGGCCCTCGTCGGAGCGCGAACCAACCACCGCACCGAAGTCGTGACCCTTGGGATAGCCACCGACGAAGGCCTCCGGAAAGACAAGCAACTCGGCACCCAGAGCGACACCATCGGCTACCAGAGCCTCCAGCTTGTCGAGGGTCGATGGCGTATCGAACACAATCGAGCCCGCCTGTACTGCACCTACCCGAA
>JAAETH010000210.1 GCA_024228575.1 Actinomycetes bacterium | reverse complement strand
CTGGTTGCTGGCGAGTCGTTGGCCGGAATCGAGGAACTGCCCCGGTGTGCCGTTTTGGAGTCCGCCCTGATTGATGAAGACCTCGTTCGCCCCCAACAGTCCGGTCACGAGGGCATCCAGATCGCCATCGCCATCAAGGTCGCCCAACTCGACGGCGCTACTGGTCGCATCGCCGATCGACTGCCCGCTATCCACGACAATGCCGGATCCCGCCGCCGTGACAAAGCGCGGCGCCAGATCCAGATCGATGGCCACACCGGCCGCTGCGTCCGCCGTCGTTGCCGCAAACTGCAGCGTGTCGCTGTTCCCATTGACGATGGCATGGTAGCGGGTGTCTGGCACGAGCCCTCCGACGTGCGCCCCTTCCGCGCCGGTGTAGATAAACTCGTCGCCCGTTTCCAGCCCGGTCGCTTGGGTAAAGATTACACTGTCCGCCTCGACGTCCACCTCCTTGAAGTCAAAGCGGGTCGGGGCGCCAAAGACCACCTTGGCCTTGCCCTCCTGCCCCATCAGCACATCGCGCACCCCGTCGCCATTGACATCCCCGGGTCCGGCCAACGATTCCCCAAGCAGAGTATTGCTGGTCGAGCCGCCCACCCGGAATCCATTGACGCCGTTGAGCTTGGACAGGTCGAAACTGTCAGTAGAACTTAGACTCGACGAGCCGTACACGACATAGACATGCCCTTGATTAGAAGATCCTGAATTCGGCGTACTGATGGCGAAGTCATCGATTCCGTCATCACTGATATCGCCCAGCCCACTCACGGCCGTCCCCAGATGATCACCCTCCGCGAGCCCCGTGATCGATAGGCCCGCGCCGGACTCCAGCGTGCTCACGTCCACGGTCGGGGTGAATCGCTCGGCCCCGAACACCACGATCACCTCGCCCCGCTCGTTATTGGTGTCGGGCAGCCCCAGCAGCACGTCGTCATACCCGTCGTGGTTGACATCACCCGCGCCGCTGAGCGCTTGGCCCAGGCCACTGGGTCCTGTGAGTACGGCGCCATCGCGCCCATCCAGCAGCCGCACGTCGAGTTCCAAGCCTCGGGCATGCGCCGCGCCAAACACCAGAACCGCTTCATTGGCATCCGACGCGCCGATCAAGAGGTCTTCGACCCCGTCGCCATTCACGTCGCCCGCATCGGCTACGTGGCTGCCGAACGTCGCAGAACCGCCGTGGATCACGTAACCACCCACGGTATAGAGCATTTCCTGTGGAATAACCCCCATCTCCCCGGT
>JAAETH010000209.1 GCA_024228575.1 Actinomycetes bacterium | reverse complement strand
GTCCAGAAACACACCGGCAAGATCGTCAACACCTGGACCAACCACCTACCACCATGGAGATGAGCCCGTCGGGCCTTTGGCCCGGGACGCCTTTCGCCGGCACCGAAGGCACCGGCGAAACGCTTCACAACGCGCGGGACTGTCGAACCTTCAGGGAACAAGTCCCCCAAGCTCACGGGCGCGGCTGTCACGCTCGGAACTTGATACATCCACCCGAAAACGTCGGGTTGTCACCTGACACATCAGAACCAGAACGTCGGGTTCGCCTGGCTCGACGGGAGCGCTGCGATGAGGCGCCTCAGATCGTCGTTTCGGCCTGGCACTGCCAACTCGTCTGGCGCGACGGCTCCGAGATCGAGGCCACCAAGCCCCAGATGCCCCCGACACCGGTGGTGAACGCGTCTACGTCTTCCTGGATACAGGCATCGAGACACCCCCCATTTCCGAGAACCTGATGGGTCGACGTATCCACGGAGCGAACCTGGCCAAGCCCGTATCGCCCGGGCGCGGCTACCCGTTTCGAGTCATTGGTGCAGCCGAATCCGACTCTGGCCGCTCGCGCCTTCCGCGACGACCCCAGTCCGGTCATGATTGGCTTCTGGAGCTGACAGGGAGAATTGGCGGCCGTGAAATCTGAGGCTCGTGTTGTTGTCGTGGGTGGTGGTGTTGCGGGGTTGTCGGCCCTGTACCACCTGACGGCGGAGGGGTGGAACGATGTGGTGTTGCTCGAACGCAACGAGCTGACTTCGGGCACCACGTGGCACTCGGCCGCTCAGGCTCCGTCGATTGCGTTCAATCAGCTGCTGTTGTTGATGCGCGACTACACGATCAAGCTCTACGACGAGCTGGCGAGCGATCCCGAGTACCCCATCAACTATCACCGCAACGTCGGTGGTCTGCGTCTGATCACCGACCAGGAACAGCTCGATGGCTGCAATCACATCCTCTCGGTGGCCAAGGGTCTCGGCTTTGATTTCGAGCTGCTCGACCCTTCGGAAGTGGGCAGGCGAAACCCCCTGGTCGAGGAGCACGAACTGCTCGCCGCGCTGTGGGATGGCAGGGACGGCGACATCGACCCCGCCCAGCTGTGTCAGGCCCTCGCCCGCAGGTGTCGGGCCGCGGGAGCCGAGATCAATCGCAACACACCCGCCACCGGTTTCGAGCAGTGCTCGACGGGGGAGTGGATCATCGAGACCGAGAAGGGCTCGATCACGGCCGAACATGTGGTGATCGCCGCGGGATATCGGGCCAACGAGGTGGGTGCGATGCTCGGTATCGAGTACCCGGTCATCTCGATGGAGCACATGTACTTCATCACCGATGACATCCCCGAGCTGATCGGCCGCGAGCACGATCGGGTGGCCATGGTGCGCTGCCCCCGCGACACGTTCTACATGCGCCAGGAAGGAGCCGGCCTGCTCGTCGGGATCTACGAGTGGGACTGCAAGACCTTCGGGACGGACGGCATCGATCCGAACTTCGTCAATGCCCTGTGCCCACCCGACCTCGAGCGGCTGCTCCCGAAGCTAGAGCCGATCATGGAGCGGGTGCCCGTGCTGGGCGAGGTCGGCATCCGGTCGGTCGTGAACGGTCCCATCGCCTACGCCGCCGATGCCGGCCCACTGGTGGGAAAGCAGCCGGGCTTCCGGAACCTGTGGTCGATGAACGGCATTCGTGTGGGCATCGGCGAGGGCGGGGGTTACGGCAAGATGCTGGCTCAGATGATCGTGCATGGCGAGACCGAATGGGACTGCTGGCAGTTCGATCCCCGCCGTCTCACCGACCACGCCAACACCGAGTACACGGTGGCCAAGTCGATAGAGGACTACCAGCTCGAGTTCGTGTGGCACCTGCCCCACGAACACCGACCCGCAGGCCGCCCCGCCAAGACGAGTCCGATCTACCCGGTGCTCAAGGACAAGGGCGCCGAGTTCGAGGTGATCAACGGCTGGGAACGCACCAGCTTCTACAAGGCGTCGCCAGACTTCGTCGAGGAGCACACGTACCGCTTCGCCAACTGGCACGAGACAGTTGCCGCCGAGGTCGAGGCGGTTCGCGAAAGAGTCGGCATCGCCGAGCTCTCAGGCTTCAACCAGTACAACATCACGGGCACCGGCGTTGTCGAGTGGCTCGACACCCTGACCTGTTCACGGGTGTCGGCAACACCTGGCAGGGCCAGCCTGTGCTATTTCCTGACGCCTTCTGGCAACATCTCTGGCGAAGCAACCGTGGTGCCGCTTCCCGACGGCAGCGTCTTCTACGGTTCGGGGGCTACGGCCGAGTTCCACGACCGCGACTGGCTCGAAGAGCGCCTGCCCGCCGGTTCCGACATTTGCATCGAGAGCCGTACGAACACCCACACCATGCTGTTGTTGGCCGGTCCCCGTGCACGCGACCTTCTCGCCGCGGTGTCACCCCGCAGCGATTGGTCGCAGGCCGGTCTTGCGTGGCTGCGTGCCCGGCGCTGTTTCGTCGGTCACGTCGAGGCACTCGCCATAGCGGTGAGCTTCTCGGGCGAGCAAGCGGTCGAGCTTCACATCCCGAACACCCAGCTGTATGCCGCCTACGAGACCGTGGTCGCAGCCGGTGCGCAGTTCGGCCTGACCCATTTCGGCATGTACGCCATCGACTCGATGCGAATGGAGAAGGGCTACGGCCACTGGAAAGCCGACTTCATATCAGAGTTCAACCCCTACGAAGCGGGGCTGGAACGGTTCGTCGATCTGTCGAAGGATTTCCCAGGCAAGCCAGGTCTCATCGCCCAGATCGCCGCCGGGAACCGACGGCAGCGGGTCATGCTCGAGGTCGACAGCGTGGCCGCTCCGGCTCAACCGGGCGAGGGTGTGTTCGCCGGTCACGAGCCCGTCGGTGTGGTGACTTCCGGCGCCTGGGGTCACCGGGTCGGCAAGAACCTCGCTATGGCCTACATCGAACCAACGCATGCGGGCGACGGAACGGCGCTGACCGTGTGGCTCCTCGGCCAGCCGGTCGATGCCTCTGTCGCGCCCTTGTGTTCCTTCGATCCTCACAACACCGTGCCCAGAGGTGTTCCGGGTTGAAGAACGCAGCGGCGTAGTCGGGAGTCTTCGCTACGAGCGTTCAGAGAGCAACCAGCGCCTGACGATGATCGCGAGTTCGCCAGGCCGGTCTTCTTGTACGAGGTGTCCCGCACCTTCGACGATCTCGACTCTGCTGTTTGGGATGAGAGATGCGAGCCGGTGCGCCCTGTCGATTGGGATCCACTGGTCGGCTGTGCCCCACACGATCAGGGTACGAGCGTCGACGTCGCCGTAGTGCTGCTCGGCTTCGGCAGTGAACTGTTCGTCTGCCTGAGCGATCTGGCGGTAGAACGCCGCCTGGCCGTCGCCTAGCCATGGGGCGACGAGTCGATCCAGCACATCGGGCTGTAGGCCCGGTCCACTCGCACCGCTGATGTACTCGCGCAGCAGAGCCTCGTGAAGATTCGGTGGCAGGGCGGCGAAGACCTCGGAGTGTTCGGCGACCAGCTGGAAGAACGGGGAACCCCACGGTCGCAACGCCACGACATCGATGAGTGCAAGCGAGCTGACCGCCATGCCGTGAAGGAGATGAGCACGCAAGCAGACCGTGCCGCCGTAGTCGTGGGCGACGACATCAGGGGCATCGAGCTTCCAGTGGTCGACGAGTGCGGCCAGCAACTCGCCCTGGGTTCCCAGCGAGACATCGCCATCGGGCTTGTCCGACTGGCCATACCCCACCATGTCCCAGCAGTAGACCGACATCTCGTTGCTCAGAGCTTCGATCGTCGTTCTCCACACGAAGCTCGACCACGGTGTGCCGTGACACAGCACTATCGGCGGCCCCTGCCCGAAGCGAGACCAGCGAACGGTCGATCCGTTCCAGTCGAATGTCTCTGTCAGCTCGATGTCATCGGCGTGCACGGAATGAAGCTACCCGGAGCTTCCCGGCGCGGCGCCGGAATCCGGGCGTTGCTGTCAATAGGCTCGGAGGGGGCGAAGGGAAGGAGTCTCCGACATGTCGAAATGGCGAGCGTCGGTCCATCACACCCATCTCATGGCGAACGAGATCGAGGTGTCGCTCGCGTTCTACCGGCGTTGGTTCGACGCCGAAGTGGTAGCGGACTTCGACTATGCCGGCGCGAGGAACGTGTTTGTTGCAGTCGGGTCGGGGCGGCTGCACTTCTACGACCAGCCTCCGAAGGGGACCGAACGCAACGCCGTCAACCACATCGGCCTCGTGATCGAGGGTCTCGACGCTCTAGAGGAAGCGATGGTCGAGGAGGGCGTCCATCTGCCCAAAGGGGTCCAGAGGTTCCCCGATGGCAGCTATCTGATGGTCGAAGCGCCCGACCGTGTGTTGCTCGAGCTCTTCGAGCCCAACAGGGCGACGAGTTCGCCGAAGATGTCTGCCTGGTTCGAGATCGACACCGAGCAATAGCCCAGGGCCGTGTCAGGTGTTCGGTTCGACCATCACGAAGGCGGCGAGCACTATTGCGACCAGCCCGGTCGAGGCGGCGACCGCCATCAGTAGTGCGAACCCCTGGCTGACGTAGAGCGCTGTCGCTGTGAGGGTCACCACCGCTCGGATGACGGTGGAGATGCTGATGGCCCGGCCGACCATCTCTGCTCGCGCTCCAGGGTCCAGTTCCGAGACAAGCGGGAGAGCGGAGACGATTCCGAACTCAAATCCCAGGAATGCGACCACCAGTATGACAAGACCAAGCCACAACGGGGGAGCGCTGTAGGCGGCCAGGATCAACAGCGCCGTCGTCATCAAGACCGTGCCGCCCAGCATCGATCGACGCTTCCCGATCCGGTCGGTGAGTCGTGAGGAACCGGTTGTCGCCACGACCTCGATCGCTCCGACTGCAACGATCGCCAGTCCGATCTCGGCGGTGTCGAGTCCGTATGTGTCCTCGAGCCACAACCCATGGCTGAGGAACAGGAACTGGGCCGCGGCCGTCATGGCTCCGTTCGTAGCGAGGGCGGCGACGACTGTTGGGGTCATGTTCGGCTTGCGGGTGGCGACACGTGGTGGTCGTTCTCGATTCGACTGGTTTGCTCTCATCCGCAGACCGAACGCGGCTGCGGCGATGCCGAGCACTCCAGGAGCCGCCCACCACCCCACCTTGCCGATCAACAGCCCCGCCAGAGGCAGACCCACGAGTGCGGAACCTCCCCATGTCAGCTCGATCAACCCGGTCGCCCGACCCCGACGCGGATAGGCGACGACACTGCCGATCCACGCGCTCAGCGCCACCTGGTGAGCCGTTCGCCCGAACCCGAAGACGATCATGCCGGCGATCAGACCGGGGGCGCCGAGTGTGGCGATGAGTAGACCAACGGCGGCGACGAGCGCTCCGTAGGTCATGACGGTCATGGCCCCAAGCCGATCACTGGCCTTGCCGCTGAGGGGAGCTGTGAGCGCCGTCAGCTCGCGGGCGCTCAGTGTTGCGCTCATGGCCCCAACCGACAGTCCTGCGCCGCGTGCGAAGGCCGGCAGGAACGTGTACCCCATCCGCATGGCGAGGTTGATCGTGAAGCGGGCTCCCATGATCGCCGGAAGCGCCCGACGAACTTCGGGCCGAAAGTCGGATAGGGCGTCGGGCATCGGGTGCGGTTCTAGCAGATCTGCCGGCTGCCCGGCGCAGTGCCCAGGCCCCGGACCCCCTGTTCTTGCAGGGCGATGACGAGGTCGTGGTGATCGATGTTCTGAACTGCCAAACCCTTGTCGATGGCGATAGCGGCCGCGGTTCCGGTCGCCTGGCCCATGGCCATGCACTGGGGCATACCGCGCACCGAGGCGAATGCGACGGGGTCGGCAGAGATGATCCGTCCTGCGAACATCAGGTTCTCGACGCTGGTGGGCACGAGAGAACGGAACGGGATCGTGTAGTAGTCGCCACCATCGACGATGGCGTCATGAGTCATCGCTGCCGAGGAGCGCATCACGTCGTCGATCGGGTTGTCGCAGCAGACCACGCCGTCGACGAACTTCGTTCCGCGGGCGAGCTCTTCACCGCTCAGCCGATGTATGCCGCTCAGCCTGCGCGTCTCGCGCACGCCAACCGTTGGGCCGAGGTGTGTCATCCGGGACCGTTCGAAGCCGGGTACCTCGTCTCTCAGGAAGCCGGCCAGCTGGTTGCAGCGGCGTCTGCCCTCCTGTGTGGCGCGGGAGACTTCGGCGGGATCGGTTCCGTCGACGCCGGGAATGACCACCGAGTTGCAGAACACCGTGTTCTGGTGAAGCCCCTTCATGAGGTAGAGCTGGGCCAGGTCTTCGTGGATGCGGCGCTGTGTGATGCCTCTGGTCGCCTCGGCGGTGAAGTAGGGATCGTCACCGGCAAAGACGCGGTCCCAATCCGCGTCGACCATCGTGAACGTCAGGCTGACACCCATCGTGTTCCCGTCGGCATCGCCGACGTCGTAGGGCACTCCGGCCCGAGTCGAGATCTCGCCGTCGCCTGAGCAGTCGATCACGATTCTTGGTGTGATCGTGTTGTCGCCAAGTCGGTCGCGGCACTCGACGGCGGTGATCGTGTTGCCGTCCATCACCGGAGCCACGGCGATGGTCCCGAGGTGCAGCTCGACCGAAGCCTCGTCGAGCATCTCGAACATGGTGACGGTGGCGAGCTCGTGGTCGTAGAGGATCTCGGGCCCGAAGTTCTCCAGGCTGCAAGGGCGCTTCTCGGCGGCGGGGGGAGACATGGAGTACAGCCGTTCGGCCAGTTCGCCCATCAGGCCACCGATGATCGTGCCACCTGGATATGCAGCACCCCACGGCATGCCTGGGCACGAGGCCATGACACCACCGATCCTGGTGGTCGATTCGACCAGGCAGACGTCGAGACCAAATCGTCCGGCGGCGACCGCAGCGCCGAATCCGGCTGTGCCGCCCCCGACGACGAGGACGTCGGTGGTGTGGTCGGTCGTCTGCATCGGGCAGATGGTAGCCATCGGGCGAGCGCAGAATTGCTCGAGCATCACCCTTTGCCCCGAGCCCGCCCGGTGCTTACTATGTGGCGCCTCAGCCGACCGGCGGGGAGATCGACAAGGGGGGACTGGTGAAGAAGCCGCACCAACGTTCACAGGCATCAACCGCTGTGTGGGGTGGCGAGGACCGCTACCTTCTCGACCGGGCCACCCAGGTTCCCGTCGTTCACAGCGTGGCGTTCGGTTATGCCGATTTTGATGAGTGGTACGACGTCGCGACCGGTGCCGCCGAAGGACACATCTACGGTCGCAACACGAACCCGACGGTGGCCGTCTTCGAGGAGAAGGTGCGGTTGCTCGAAGCGGGAGAGGCGGCGACGTCGGCATCGACTGGCATGGCCGCGATTTCCAACATGCTCCACGCCCTGCTGCGGCCGGGGAACCGGGTCGTGTCGGTCAAGGACACCTACGGTGGCACGAGCCTGCTGTTCACCCAATTCCTTCCCGCCTTCGGCATCGAGTGCGAGCTCGTCGACACGACCGACACCGATGCGACCGAGGCCGCAATTGCTCAGGGCTGCGACCTGCTCTATCTCGAGACACCCACAAATCCGACGCTCAAGGTGCTGGACCTTCCCCGCCTGATCTCCGCCGGGCACTCGGCAGGCGCCACGGTCGTCGTCGACAACACGTTCGCCACTCCCATCAACCAGTTGCCGTTGTCGCTTGGTGCCGACCTCGTCGTGCACTCGGCCACGAAGTTCCTCGGCGGTCATGCCGACGCGCTCGGTGGGGTCGTCGTGGGCAATGCCGATCTGGTCGAGAAGGTGTACCAGTACCGCGAGATCAACGGAGCGACGCTCGATCCCATGGCCGCATACTTGTTGCTGCGCGGCATGAAGACACTCGATCTGCGGGTTCGTCAACAGGCCATCAATGCAATGGCCGTCGCCACCTTCCTCGAAGGACACGAGCGGATCACCCGGGTGAACTACCCGGGCCTGGCTTCGCACCCCCAACACGCCATCGCCGTGGCCCAGATGTCTGGTTTCGGCGGGATGCTCAGCTTCGCCAT
>JAAETH010000208.1 GCA_024228575.1 Actinomycetes bacterium | reverse complement strand
CAACCTGAACCGGCTCCACGGTCTGATGTAGACCAGCCCTGGTCCATGAGGGCGGGGAAGAGATGGTTGGCCCTCGAAGCCATCGCCGCCCCCCTCGGCCACCACAGCCTCGAAATGACCCTCGTCTACGCCCCCATCACCGACCTGGCCGCCGCGTCGATCGGAAACGACGTGAATCGCTGCACCCACCGGTAGATGGTGACGTGGTCGACTTCGTTGCCTCGTTGGGTGAGGAGTTCTTCCACGTCGCGGCACGACAGGCCTTGGCGGAGGGACCCGCAGACGGCCAGCAGGACCACCTCGGGCGGGAACCGGTGGCCGGCAATCCGGCGATGAGCCAGCGACGTCCCCATCGTCAGTGACCTGGAGCACCTCGCCAGGGGCTGGTGGTGGCGAATCACCCACAACCGGCACAGTCACCCCTAATGGCGAGAACCACCACAAAGACACCCGCAACACCGCAAAGACACCCGCAATACGTGAATACCGCTCAAGCATTGAGTCTCATTCTCCGAAGCTATGCAACCATGACATGCATGAAACGAGACGATGGCATCTCGTTCGCCAAGAACCTGCATGAAGCAGAACCCCATAGGGGCCATCCACGGCCGCGGCGCGAAAAGGGGTTCCGCAGACAACCGCAGCTGGCCCTGAGTTCGCTCCGCCGCGAGGAAGCACCCATCATGTGGCAGGCGAGCAGGTTGCGAACGCCGCTGCCTCAACGATGGCGGTGTGTTCTCCGGTCCCTGGCCCCGGTGTTGGCCCTCCTGGCAAGCAGCTGCGGAGGATCCGCGAGTGGAGCCGATCCTGGCCCAACCACTGCGACTGAGGCGACCGAGAGCGTCGAGACGGCCGTTCCCAGTAGCTCCCAAGAAGCTCTCGAAACCGACACCACCAACCCAGGGCCCGACGTATCCGAATCGCCGGCGCCAGTCGAGACGGAAACCGACCACGAGAACGGGCCAGATGAGGGCGATGAGACCTCGCCGACCGGCGACGAAGCCGACGATCTCACCGACCAGCACGCAGATGTTTCAGTCACCGCAACCCCAGCTGCGGTGAGCGCCAAACCCGGCCAAGCGATCACGATCGTGCTCGAGGTCTCCAACCTCGGTCCCGACCCTGCAGCGTTCGTCACCGCCGCGCTGGCCCCCTTCGCAGACCCCTTCTTGGAGCTAACCCGCCTGGATGATCGTTGCGATAACCCCAGCCCGCAACTGGTCATCTGCGAGCCACCAGACGCCATGCCTATCGGCACCGAGACCTTCGAGATCGAGCTGATCGTGTCGCCCGCCGCCGACCCGGGGTCGGAGTTCACCATCACCGCTGGTGCCTCCGTCGCCAACACCGATCCAGCCCCTGACAACAACCGGGCCGACATCGTCATAACTGTCGAGTAGAGACGTGCAAACAGCCCGCGGGCCGAGCTGCCAACCAGCGGCAAGATCACCTCAGGGCAGCCTCGCTCACGCCTGAACTCCCGCGGCAACAACGGGTCTCAGCGGACAAGGCCCACGCCGCCAAGAACAGGCCCTCACTGTTGAGGGATGCCTGGCCAAAGCCCTACATGGCAAGCACCCCGTCGAGCCACTCTCGGACGGCCTCGAGCCGCGCATATCCGGCGACCGACCCAGCAGCACAGTCCGCACCGAAACTCACTATCGCCGCCGATCAATCAACGCAACGGTGCCTGAAGGAGTGATGGCGCGCTGGGCGGGCTGGACTACAACCCGCTCGACCAGATCACCGACATCGTCCAGACTCGGGTCATGAACTCCGAGGACCGTAACGAGGGCGGACGGGCCTTCGTCGAGAAGCACCAGGCCCCATGGGACGACTGAGAGCTGCCTTCCTTGCCCTGGTTCTGATCGTCGCCGCCTGTTCGTCAGGTAGTGGCGGCGCGATCGACGAGGAGGCGGCCGAGGTGGGCTGGTCGGTGCGGCCGTCGATGGCAGCCCGTGCCGAGGCAGTCTGGACCGTCGGCTTGGATGACCAGCACCTCAGCGGCTCCCCTGCCGCCACCGCGGATCTTGTGGTCCTCCCGGTTCGCGGGGCCGACGATGTGACCTGGTTGCTGGCACTCGATCGTGAAACGGGCGATGAGCGGTGGCGGGTGGAAGCCCCCGAGACCGCCTTCTTTCAGACCGTGCGATCTGTTCACGGCGCCGTGACCGCCACGGTTTCGCACTACCCGGGCTCGGGAGAGCGGAACTTCGAGCGGTGGGTCGGCTTCGATCCCGAAACCGGCGAGAGACTCTGGGACGTCGTCACCGACAAGGAGACGAAGTATGGGGCGGTCGGGGGGAGGCTTCTCCGTCGCCGCCTTGATCCTCTCGGGATCGACGTCCTGTCGGCGCTCGACCTGAGTGTCGTGAGTTCGGTGGACCTCACTGGTGAGGGCGGGCTAGGGGGCGGTCGCGGGAGGATCAACGTGGGGCCGCCCGGCGTGATCGACCTGTTCCACCGCAACACCTACGAGCACGTGGTGGGCCCGGTCGAGGTCGGCCTGACCGAGGGCCACGCCCTCGATGCCGGCGGGCTCCTTCTCGTTCTGGACTCGGCTGCTGACCTGCTTCGGGCGTTCGACGTCGACGGCACCGAGTTGGCGACACTGGAAATCGAGGGGGTTGGGGCCTTCGTCAACGCCTCTCGTGACCGACCCGCGGTCGCGGTCGAGACGAAGCACGGGCTCGTGATCGTCGAGATGATCGACGGCGAGCTGGTGCCCACCCGCGAGCTCGACCCTGACGGGACGTTCCACCGGAGCGACGGCGCCACCTATCTCCTCCGGGAACGCAAGTCGGGGGTGGACGAGCTTGTCGAGCTGGCGACGGGTGACACCACCGCTACCGCCGAGGTCCTGACCCCGCAGGCGGATGGTGTGCTGGTCCCCCGTGGCCCTGGTGAGCCCGACTACATAGCCATGAACTTCGACGGGTCGGAGCGTTGGCGGCTACGCGTGCCCTCCTCCGAGCATCTGGGGCTGGTCGAGGGAGGGATGCTGGTCGTCCGCACGGAACCCGATGCCGAACACACGGTGACCTTCTACGACTGATTCGCGGCCTGGTGGTCCTGGCCATCCGGTCACTTCTGCGTCGAGGGCACCCGCAGCCACACTCGTGAAGGGGACACCCGACCCCACCTGGGTGCCCCCTATCCGCGGCTCACAATCCCGCCGCCGACCGTCCCCAACCGCCGGAAATGCTCGTGCTGCGCTATTCGGGTGACCGTCCGGGTATGCCCGGACTCTCGTCGATGCCCTTGACAAGGAGCCAGAGTCCAAGCGCGGCCTCCGCGATGAAGCTGAGCGCCAGGCCCGGAGTGCTGAGCGCTGATTGATCGGGGAGCAGCATCCCCTGGAAGAACCAGACGAGGATGGCAAAGCCATCGAGAACCAGCAGCACGCCGAGGAACTTGGGTAAGAACCCGGACTTGTAGACGAGGTAGCCCAGCGGGAAGAGCCAGGTGGCGAAGAAGAGCTGCGCAGTGACGAAACCAAGCTGCTGCACCTCGAGCGACAGCCGCTGAAACCCCTCACTCTGCGCTGTCGAGAACGAACTGACGAACACCGAGGCGTCGGCGGACAGCATCGCGTAGAGCAGCGGTATGTAGCTTGCCACCTGTATTGCCACGCCGATCGCGTTCAGTAGGAGCAGAAGCAGGGCCAGCTCCCGGTTCACCGGCCTGAGAAGGACGTACAGGCCCCAAGCAGCCACCGCGAAGAGCAAAGCCGACAGCAGGGCGAAGGTGACCGCTAGGTCGAACTGCGACGGTTCGGTCACCAGGGCCTCGTAGGCGAGATCGACGTCTCCAACCACGATGTGGCCGAGTATGTCGGCAAGGAACAGACAGACCATGAAGGCGATGTAGATCCCGCCGGTTGTCCTGGCCAACGGCTTTCGCGGGATCTCGACCCGGGCGCCTGACCGCACGTCTCTCCGATCTGCAGGCCCAACAGGGGCTGGCGATGAAGCTGCTGTGGGTCTGAAGCCTACCGATCAGCGTCGGTCGAGGTGGAGACGGTTGAGCGTGATGCGCTACCGCGGTGCTGCCGGCTCACCCGGCCAGGCGTCGTATGGCGGCGGCGGCGAGACAGTCAACCAGAACCTGAGCCGAGGGCGCGCCCCATACCACCTGCCCATAGTCCCGGCTAGCCCCGGCGAGGTCGGTTGAGCTCCGGGTGCCAAACTGATTCCATGAGAATCGTCCTGGTGTTCTTGATGTGGCTGACCCCAGTGGCCGTCGTGGTAGCAGTCGGCTACTTGGCCACAATCGCTCGCCAGACCCGCAACAGACTCATTGATGTTGAGCGACGGGTAGCCGAACTTGAGCAGGCAGGAGAACCCTCTACCCGCTAGGCGGCCATCATGAACCAGAAACACCTCACGGACTGCTGCCAGCTATCGGACCATCCCATACTGTCCCCCCCATATCCCGCCGCCACCCTGCCCCATCTGCCGGACCGGTGTTGCGTGGTGTCGGGTGGAGGTGGCGCTGTCAAGCGGGCTCGATTGCCCGGCGATCCGAGCTACTCCCGGCAATCCCGGATGGGTGGTGGTGTGCCCGGTGACGACGTGGCCCAGTGATAGCGGACGGGTCGGTGGCTTCGAGGTCTGGTGGGTACCGCCGGGCAACTTGAAACAGCGAAAGGTGGAGCCGCGATCTCCGAGGTGAAAGTCGACTCCGAGGGCACCGTCATCGGAGGCCGACCTTTCACCCCCGATGGAGTCGGGCCCACGCCTTGCAGAGCTCGGTCACCTTCTGCGCGTGCTGCTCCCCCCTTCTAGTCAGCGGAGAGTCCGGTTGCCCCTGTCGTCGACCCGCCCGGTTCCATTCGGTTTCACCATGGCGAGCGACGAAGACATGGGACGAAGAAGACCACACACGGCCAGCCTGACAGTCCCCAAGTCCAGACGTCGAGCGCATAGCCGCACACCTGATCGACACCAGCCATCCCGAATTGTCCACCCCGAATCCCGACCGCTCCCTGCCCCGGTCCGCCAGTGATGAAGGTGACGATTCCACGGAAGGAGCATCGGGCGCGTCTGCGGAGACTGGTGGTGGCTGGGTACGGAAGCGGATGGCGGCCCGGCGGTTCCTGCATGATGGGCCTGATGGCTCATGCGGCATCCCCCTGGCTGCCGGCACCTTGAGCGACATGGCTATGATGTCGCTGCGTGAGCCTTGAAACTGAGGTCAACGAGCAGCCACCGGTCCGAGATCGGCCGCTTGCTGTTGCTTGTGACGATCGTGGCCGCACTCCTAGTGCCCTCCAGTCAGGCTCAGGCTGCTGACGGGAATCCGGACCTTGGCGCGGTGGACTTCGTGGTGGGCGGGGCCACGGTGCCGGCTGGCGAGCACGGGTATGTGGTGTCCATCCAGCAGCGGACGGGTCCGGTGACCTGGACCCATTTCTGCACCGGGACACTGATCCAGCCGTCGTGGGTGCTCACCGCCGCCCATTGCCTGTCTGACACCGCCCCTCCGTTGCAGCATGTCAGAGTCGTTTCGGGGACCCAGGACCTCGGCGCAACGGGGCAGACATCGACGATCGCCAGCGCCTTCGTGTTCCCCTGGTTCCTACGGGAACCTACCCTTCCCTATTCAGGCGACCTCGCCCTGTTGCAGCTGAGCTCGGCGTCAGCCTCGCCGACTCTCGGGTTGGCGGACGCTGCCACAGAACCATTCTGGGATGGAACTTCTGGGGCGACGGTCGTGGGCTGGGGTGACAGCGAATCGGGACCGGGGCAGACCTTTCCCACCCATCTACAGCACGGCCAGGTCACCATTGGGTCGGACTCGGCCTGTGCGGCGGCGCTGGGGGCTATCTACGACGTCGGTGGCGATATCTGTACGTCCGTTGAAGGGGTATCGGCCTGCAACGGCGACAGCGGAGGGCCCGTCATCGCCACCAGCCGGACCGGCGATGATGTCTTGGTGGGGATCATCTCCTCGGGTGCAGCCGGGTGCAACGGACCCGGCGACTACACCCGGGTCTCAGCCTTTCGTGGCTGGATCGACGCGACAACCGGTGAAGGCGAGTTCGAGGACGGTAACGGCTATTGGCTGGCCAACACCGCCGGTCACACCCGCTCGTTCGGGGGCGCAGTCCACTGGGGGAACGGCCCCGCCGATTCGGCCGAGAGCGGCTTCGTGGACTTCGCTGCCGCTCCCGACGGCCGCAGCTACTGGTATCTGACCGCGATCGGACGGTTGGACGGTCTCGGGCTCACCGGCTGGGCCGACCAGAGCTCCGCTCCCCGGCCGCTCGAACCGGGAGAGGTGTTCACCAGTCTGGCCATGACACCTACGGGGGACGGTCTCTGGCTGTTCACCAGCGCCGGCCGACTCGTCACCCTTGGAGATGCCGGCCGATTCCCCGCCAACGGCCAACTGGGCCAACCCGATGACCTCGCCGCCCTGATCCTCAACGGACCGATCATCGACGCCCGCCCGACCCCGACCGGAAACGGCTACTACATGGTCGGATCCGACGGCGGTGTGTTCACCTTCGGCGATGCCCGCTTCGCCGGATCCACCGGATCCACCCCCTCACCCCACCCCGTGTTCGCCATCGCCAGCACCTCGAACCCATGACCACCCAAGCCACCCTGAACGTCCCAGCCAGCAGGCCATCGCCACGATGGATCGCGACGTGGGCGCCCTTGGCAGTGGTGTTCGTGTTGTTCGGAGTGCTTGCACCATCCCCAGCTGCAGCAGAACAAACCCAGCCCGATGGGCCCGCCCTCTCACCACTGGCGAGCGGATGGCTGGAAAGCTCCGACCCCGAGACCGATCCGGCCGGGCCCCTGACTGACCTGGCCCCCCGCGTCCGCACCTCCGGCCAGCTCACCCCGGGATCCTGGTGCGCAGGCGACGACTTCGACGCCGACCTGCCCGGCGACGACGGACCTGACCTTCTCGCCGTCCGATCCTCCGGCGGCTGCATCTCCTACCAGGACTACATGCACTTCTCGGTCCGGACCGCCCAACCCGCCGAGGGGATCGAGTTCCTGTTCGACACCGATCTCAACGCCGCGACCGGGTGCGACGGAGCCGACATGGCCTTCGTGTCCATCCGCTACTCACCCCTGTCGCGGATCGTTACTCCCGACTGCGACCCCGCCACCTGGACCGCCTACCAACCCCGCTACGGGTCATTCGACTACGACCCCGACGACTTCCACAACACCAGTGGCCTCATCGAAGCCCGCTGGGCCCGCGGCTCCCGCTGGTGGGCCGCAGTCGGTAATCTCGACGGCACCGGCTACGACGCCAGCCTCCACGACTACTACGTGAGCACCCAAGAGACCGAGTGCACCGGCATCACCTCCACCGATTTCGCCGCCCCCGACGGCTACTGGCTCGGCGCCATCGACGGCGGCATCTGGGGCTTCGGTGACGCCGCCCACGTCGGTCACAGCTGCCGCGGGCCGTGGGGTCTCAACCAACTCACCGACCTTGCCGGCATCGTCGTCGACCCCACCTTCATCAACCAACGCTCATGGGTCTCACTGCACGCCAGCGGAGAAGTGGTCGTGGGCGCCGGCCTCTGGCTCGCGCCCTACCTGCCCAAAGCCCCCTGGCCCTGGGAAGTCGGCGCCCTCGCCGCCGTCGCCCTCATCCCCCGACCCGCCCCCCTCGGTGAGATCACCGAATTCTGGGTCGTCTACGACAACGGCGCCGTCATACCCCTCTCCGAAGACGAAACCACCCCCTGGTTCGGCGACGCCCGCGACATCGGACTGGCCGAATCCATCATCGATGCAGTCGCCACCCCCGACGGCAACGGCTACTGGCTCGTCGGATCCGACGGCGGAGTCTTCAGCTTCGGTACCGCCCAATTCCACGGCTCCATGGGCGGCCTCCCCCTCAACCAACCCGTCGTCGGCATCGTCGCCGACCCCGACAACCACGGCTACTGGCTCGTCGCCGCCGACGGCGGAGTCTTCGCCTTCGACGCCCCCTTCCAAGGATCCATACCCGGCATCCTTTCCGTCGGAGCAACACTCAACCAACCCATCATCGGCATGATCCCCTACGGCAACGGCTACCTCATGCTCGCCAGCGACGGAGGAGTATTCAACTTCTCCAACCGCACCTTCCAAGGCTCCCTCGGCGATTCACCACCCCAACTCCCAATCGTCGCCGTCGCCGCCACCCCCTGACCACACCGCCCCGACCGGCAACGAATGCCTCCTCGACATCACCTACCACCCACCCCCGAGTATCCCCATGCGCCGGCTCACGGATGCTGTCGCTGGCGCCTCCCCACAGCATCCCTTCGGGGGCAGTCCGCCGAGACCACGGGCCGACATCTGAGGGATGCCGTTGGGGGCTGGGCGATGGCGTTCATTGGTCTGCGGTGGCGGCTGCCCCCGTTTGTTGGCGTCACACTGGGCTGGGGTCGGGCTGCACCTAGGCGGGGTTTGTCACCTGACCGAGGAACAGCATCTCTCCCGTCGGAGAGTGTTCGATCCAGAAAAGGAAGGGGCGATCGGCAGTGAAGGTCGCTCGTCCGGGTTCTGAAACGGCGCCACTGAGGACGGCGGTGGCGGCGGCCGCTTCGGTCCCCTGCTCATCGAGAGCGATGAAGGTCTTGTGAAAGGCACCGGTGACGAACAGCTCTCGGATCTCGGTGATCCCTGTGAAGTCGGCGCCGCTATCCATGGTGGGGGATATGAACGCGGTGCTCATGCCCAGCTGTTGCAGAGCCGCGGTGAGGTCGATCTCGGCCTCGAACTCGAACGAGGGAAGGGTGATCTCCACCTCATAGTCACCCCAGGAGATCTCCTGGTCGTCCGGGCCGAGGGTGGCGGCCAGCTCCACCGGCGAACCCGCTTTGGGTAGAACCACGATCATGGCAGCGTCCCCGGCGTATGGAAGGCGGACCGCTTCGAACCGGTCGTTGTCGGTGTAACCGGTACGCACATCGCCGTGCATCAGCGGCACCACCACTTCGGTGCCGTCGGACAACTCGAACGCACCCGGTGCGGTGGCCGCCGGGTCGAACTGTTTGGCCCAGTTGGCCTTGAACCAGATGGCATTGACCAGCGCCAGCCGGGTCCGGTCGTCGATGGCACCCTCGGGAATCAGATCCACGATCCGTTGTTCGGTCGCGTCCTCGACCCACTCATTGATCGATGTGCGCGACCCCTCCGGGTCGCCCACGTAGTCGACCAGTCTCAACCCGGCCCCGTAGTTCTCAGCCAGAACCCCCAGATAACCGTCGAGGAACTCGTAGCCGTGCTGTCCCCACGCCGAGTTGGCCGGGCGAATGGTGAACGGTTCCCTGGTGTCCTCCTCACCGCTGGGTCGAGGCGGGCCGGTCAACGACGCGTCGATGTGGTTGCGGACCCCATGAAGGGTGCGGTCATCGACACCGAGGTGGACCACATCGGCGATCTCGGAAGCGGTCGTTCCTTTCGCTCCCGGGTAGAGCATCGACAGGGCCGTGGCGATTGAGTACGGCGACACCATCACGTTCTCGTCGCCGGCTACCACCCCGAACAGATCGAAACCGAACTCGGTATCGGCCGCCACCACCGCCGCGATGTCAGCTTCGCTGACACTGGCTGCGACCCGCTGAACATCCACCCGGGCCACCGTGCCCAGGCCACCAGCCCCTGGATCGGCGGACGAACCACAGGCCACCGCGGCCAAGACCGACACAGCCACAACTCCGCACCATCGCGCTCGTCTCATGCGACTACGACGTCCAAGAGACCCGCCCGGTTCCCCAAGCGGCACACCGGGCCACCGCAACTCGAGCCAGATCGGTCCACCACACGCCAACAACCAGCCGAGAACACACACCCCCATTGAACCAGCCCAAACCCGCGACCAGCAGGCACCACGACTACGCAGTCCCACCGACCCCGCATCCAACCCCGGGGAAGCGACAATCCCGCCACAGAGTCCCAGCGATCACCCAAAGACCGGCGGGCTGCGCTTCACCTTCTCCTCGTCCAGATAGATGCCGAGCAACCACTCGCCGAGGAACTCCTCGAGTCTCACCGCCGACAGAAGAATCGAGTCTCCGGCTCTCAGCGAGTTGAGACGCTCGTCGAGGGCCGCCTCGACCTCGCGCTTGGTTCTGAATCCCTGACGATGCTCCTGGCGGCGTCGCCCGGTGCTGGGGTCCGGGCCGAGATCGACCCTGTACCCGTAGCCACCCTGCCGCTTGAAGATCCGTCCTCTCGCCATGCCGTGCCCTATCGGTTGTGCACTTCTCGTGCACT
>JAAETH010000207.1 GCA_024228575.1 Actinomycetes bacterium | reverse complement strand
TATCGATCCGAGCGCGGGGCCCATGAGCGCTCCAAGCGATCCGGTTGCGCCCGCGAACCCGATGGCGGTGCTTCGTCGCGCCGGTGGAAAATCGGGCAACATCACAGCGAAGGCCGACGACATCGTGACCGCCCCACCTGCGCCCTGGACGAGGCGTGCCCCGATGAGGAACTGGTGGGTCGGGGCGACTCCGCACAGGGCCGATCCCGCCATGAACAAGGCGACTCCAGGCAGGAAGACCTTGCGGCGCCCGATGCTGTCGGCCAGGCGACCGGCTGTCAACAGCAGGGCACCGACCACGATGTTGTAGCCGGACACGATCCAGCTGAGGGTGCTTCTCGAAACCTCGAGGTCGTCCTGGATCGAGGGGAATGCGACGTTCACAGCAGAGATGTCGATGACCACGAGGAAGGTGGTCAGCGTCGACACGGCCAGGGCGAGCCAGGCCTGCTTGCTGATGTGGGTGTCGGGTGGCGAAGGAGGTGCGTCCTCAGCTCGGTCGTTCGCCATAGTCCTGCCACGGTGCATCGCGCTCGCGAATGACCTGGCGGAATCCCTTCGTCTCGAAATCCTCGACCCAGCGGTAGGCCTCTTCGGTGTGGCGTGTCACCCCATCGAAGAAGGTGCCGAGCATCTGGGTGGTGCGAAGGCCCATGTTCTCGAACGCTTGGTTGATGAGCATCTTGTTGAGGGCTAGCTGGTTTGCCGGAATGTTGGCCATCCGCATGGCTTCTGCCTCGATCGCCCCGGCGAGGTCTGCGGGGTCGTGTACGTAGGAAACGAGGCCGATTCGATGTGCCGTCTCGGCGTCGATGGCGCGGCCGGTCAGCAGGAACTGTTTGGCGTGTTCCAGGCCGAGTCGGTAGACCCACAGCATCGTGGTGGGGGTCCCGAAGATACGGCTGGGTGCGTATCCGATGTGGGCGTCGGAGGCCATGAACAAGAGGTCGCAGCAGAGCACGAGGTCGGTAGCGCCGCCGACAGCCCAGCCCTTGACTTCGCCGAGCACCGGTTTGGGGCATTCCCAGATGCGCATGAAACGGCGGACGTTGTTGCCCATGAAGGCGTAGTCGCGGACGGGGTCCCAAGCCCCTTCGCGGGCTTCGGGTCCCTCGGCGTCGTAGACCTTCTGCCATCCGGCGCCGTCGGTCAGGTCGTAGCCGGCGGTGAAGGTATCGCCTGCACCCCGAAGCACGATGGCGGCGACATCCTTCGACGCAGCACCCCTGTCGACTCCGTCGGCGACACCCTGGATGACCGCATCGGTCAGGGTGTTCTTCTTGTGCGGCCTGTTGATGGTGATGATGGCGATGCCATCACGTTCCTCGTACAGCACGACGTTGTCAGCCATCGGCGAAGTTTCTCACGGATTGCTTCGG
>JAAETH010000206.1 GCA_024228575.1 Actinomycetes bacterium | reverse complement strand
GTTATCGCAGTGGCCGGCTTCCTCGGGTCGGGTGCCCTCGCTCTCCACGCCTTCAGGGCAATGAGCCAAGAACCGTCGACTCCGGCCCCGCCAGCCCCAGTGCCACCAGCTCCCACCACCAACTAGCTCAGTCCCCATGGCAGTGACAAGCACTGGACAAGGTCCACGCCTACGGAGGATCGAGACGATGATACGAAGCGGCAGTCATCCTGCGCACGACCGATTGCTGGCCGAGATGCAGCTGATAGAGAAGCGGCTGGCTGGCCTGGGAGACCGGCTCGAGTCCGTTCCTGAGCAGGTTCTGGTCGAGGTCAGCGAGCTCCACGTCGAGTTGAGCGGCCGTTGCGCTGAGTTGGCCGAGGAGGTTCGTTCCTGGGTCGAGGTCGAGGTCGGCGTCCCCTCCGGGGTCGCTGACCTGGCGAGCGACGTCGACGCGCTGGAGAGCGATATCGAGGCCCTCACGTCATCGGAGCGGGCTGACTACGAGCTGCTGATGGATCGCCAAGTTCGAGCCTGGCGGGGGCGGATCGACCGCCTTCGCCTCCAGGGTGCCCTGGGAGCGATGGAGGCTCGGGATGACGTCGATGCTCTGTCGCAGCGCCTCGACCGGGTACGAGGAGACGTGCTCGTCGAGCTCCAAGCTGCCGCCGGGAGTGCTGGCGACCTGGTCACCGATCTCCGCGACGACGTGGAAGCCGTGCTGTCCGACATCCGACGGGCGGTTCGCAAGGCAACCAAGGATCTCACGGAGAGATCCGATGGACCATCATCATGACGGCAACCGCCGTGCCCAAGATCCGCTGCGGGTTGCCGGTTCCGGCTCGCTCGGTCTGGTCACGGACCTGTATCAGCTCACGATGGCCTCCAGCTATCTGGCCCGAGGCCTGACCCAACCAGCGACCTTCAGCCTGTTCGTCCGCCACTTGCCACCGAACAGGAGTTTTCTCGTTGCATCGGGTATTGACGATGCAGTCGATCTGTTGGAGTCGTTCGCGTTCGACGATGCTGCGTTGGACTGGCTGTCGACTCAAGGTTTCGACGCCGCAGCCATCGATGCCCTGGGCCGGCTCCGATTCAGCGGTGACGTGTGGGCCGTACCCGAGGGTCGCGTGGTGTTTCCGAACGAACCGCTGATCGAGGTCACCGCCCCGTTGCCCGAGGCCCAGATCGTCGAGGCCCTGGTCCTGAACCAGGTCACGTACCAGACAGCACTTGCTACCAAGGCCGCACGCTGCACCCTGGCCGCCGCGGGGCGAGCTGACTTGGTCGACTTCTCGTTGCGGCGGACGCATGGCATCGAGGCCGGGATGGCGGCGGCAAGGGCCGCCGCCATCGCCGGTTTCGTCGGGACGAGCAACATGGGGGCGGCGAGACGGTTTGGCCTCCGATCGGTCGGCACGATGGCCCATTCCTATGTCACAGCCTTTCCCGACGAGTATGAGGCCTTCACGGCGTTCGCTGAGGATTTCCCGGACCGGGCGACCTTCGTCGTCGATACCTACGACACCCTCAAGGGAGTCGATGTGGCCATCGACGTCATTGACCGCCTCCAGCTTCGGGGCCGGCTCGGCGTTCGACTCGACAGTGGTGATCTGCTCGACCTGTCCGTACTGGCCCGTCGCCGACTGGATGAAGCCTGCCACCACGATGTAGCGATCGTTGCCAGCGGCGGACTCGACGAGTTCGAGATCAAGCGACTACTCGATGCCGGAGCGCCGATCGATGTCTTCGGAGTCGGGACGAAGGTTGGCGTTGCGGCCGACGCGCCCTCGCTCGACAGCGCGTACAAGCTGGTGGAGTTCAACGATCGGCCGTTGATGAAGCAGTCGAGTGGAAAGGCGACGATGCCGGGACCGAAACAGGTCCACAGGCTCGCCCCGTCGCGTGATGTGCTGGCCACCCGGAGTGAGAGACCGCCCCCCGACTCCACCCCTGTGCTCACCCCCGTCATGGTTGGCGGAGCTCGACGCGTGGCTTCCGCCACAGTCGGCCAGGGGCATGAGCGCCTACTCCAAGACCTCGCCTGGCTTTCACCTGAGCTCAAGGTCTTGAAGGGCGAGCAGGTGTCGCCGGTCACGGTTTCCGAGGAGCTGGAAGCGCTCACACGAACCGTGCAGGCCGACATCCACCAGAGGTGAGAGGGCTTTGAGCGGAGCCCGGTCCATGGCCTCGACCGTGACCGGAGCATCCACCAGGATCAGCTCCAGCGGAACGACGGGTCAGCGCCGAGGGCGTCGACGCTGGCTGTCGCTGTGCGAGGTTCGGATCCAGGGCAGGTGGGGGTGGCGTCTGAGCTTGGGCTCTTCCGGGGGGCTCACCGATGGTGGAGCTGGCTGATGCCGATGCCCTGGCGCATGGCCGTCGCTGTGGCGGTGCGGTCCTGTCGAGGATCTCGACAACCAGCGGCGGAGCCGACTCGACCGGCCGGATCCGCTGCTGCGTCCTTGGTCTTGGCTCATGATCCCAACCTCCCCCGGTACGGCGCTCGGCGATAGGGTCTTTGGGCTCCGGTGCAGGGGAGGTCGCTCGAGTTCGACCTGAGAGCTAGTCAGCCTCTCGAGATCGGGATCTTGGTGGCTTCCGCTTGTTCGGTGTCGATCGGGACTCTGACTTCGAGGATCCCGTCGTTGTAGGACGCCTTCACGTCAGTATCGGTTGCCCCCGCAGGGAGAGGCAGGGTTCGGGTATAGGAGCCGTAGCTGAACTCGGACCGGTAGCCCTGCTTGTCCTCGGTCTTGGTTTCCTTGCGTCGTTCTGCCCGCACTCGCAGGGTGTGATCCGCAACGGTGATCTCGACGTCCTTCTCGGGGTCGATTCCCGGAAGCTCGGCTCGTACCACGAGCTCAGCGTCGTCCTGGAATTCCTCGATCTTGAGGCGGGCTGAGTCGAACGCCTCGGGCCACCAGTCTGGCCAGTCAGGCCAATCGAATTGGTGCTGGCCTCGCTGTTCGAGCCAGTCCTGGAGGCGTCGTGTGGGCCAGGTCGGCCGCGACGGTGACAGGCTGGTTGTCGGGGTTGATGCCATGGGACTTCTCCTTTGTTGTCTTCGTTCCAACCGCATCGAATAGGAACAATGTTGACGGTAGGCGCTGTTAGGCGCCGGTCGAAGGGCCGAAGGTCCTGAGTAGCAGTTGGCCGATTGCGGGGTGATGTGGGCTTTGGTCCCTTGCTGCGGTCACGTCCATGTCGCACGATCCAAGTGATGGCGCTGGGCTCGCACCGTGTGGGAAATGGCCCGGGAGGCCGGCAAGTGGTGAGCAAGCTCTGGATCGAACAGGAGGGCGAAGGGCCGCTCATGGCTCTTGCCATCCACGCTGGCCACGAGGTGCGGGGTGAGTTGCTCCCCTCCTCACGCTGGATGACGCCGATCGTTCGAGAGAGGAGGATGCGTACACCGACTACTGGGCTCGGGTCGTTCCAACGTGGCTCGTGCCGACGAGGTCGAGGTTCGAGACCGATCTGAATCGCGACCGGGATACCTCGATCTACATGAGCCCCGAGCTTGCCTGGGGTCTGCATGTGTGGGATGGGCCGCCTGCGGAGCCCCTTCGCGACCGGTCGCTGGCCGAATACGACGCCTTCTACGGCGAGTTGGGCCGGGTGTTGGACCACTTGGCCGATCACTTCGACCGATTCGTCGTGCTCGATCTCCATTCGTACAACTACCGACGGCGGGGACCTCACGAATCACCGGCCGATCCGTCTGAGAACCCGGAGGTCAACGTCGGGACTGGCACGCTCGACCGTGAGTCGTGCGGCGTGCTCGTCGAGCGCTTCATGTCGGATCTGAGAGCCTATGACTTCTTGGGTCGGCACCTCGATGTTCGAGAGAACGTCAAATTCCGCGGCCGCCACGTAGCTCACTGGATCCACCACCGCTATCCCGGTCAGGCATGCGTCTTGTCGGTCGAGTTCAAGAAGTTCTTCATGGACGAATGGACCGGTGTCGGCGATGTCGATCAGATCCAGGCCATCCGTGACGCCCTGCAATTCACGGTGCCCGGGCTGCTTGAAGAGCTGGAACGGCTCACGACCTCGGATTGCGACCATGGATGAAGCCTTCCTCGCCGACGGAGCAGAGCGCTCACAGCGCTGGACGAGGTCAGAGTCGACGTCCCCGGGGGGCGCCTGTCCATTGATCGACAACTGCCGTTCCTCGTCGTTCATCGAGTCCGGCCTGGTTTCGCCGACTTGGGTACGAGCGAGCTGGTCGCCGGTCAGGCCGCCTATCTCGCCATCGATGGTGACCCCTCCCTCCACCAGACAACGACTGAGCTGATACGAACGATCGCTGCGGCCCAAGGGCCCGCGTTCGGTGCGTTCTTGCTGTTGGAGCTGTGGGCCGGGAGCGACGCAGACCGCGGCGACCTGGTCTTTCGCATCCACTGCCCGGCCCACGGAGCCCCGGGATCGATACTCGAGGAGTTCGAATCGGGCCTGCTGGGTGTAGCCGTCGACGAGGTTCGCTCCCGGGTCGAGATCGTCTATGACGACGCTTGGTGTCCGCCGGGCCTGCTGCGGTTCGGTGACGTCAACCGCGACCCGGTCGTACACATCGGGCTCGAGATACCTGCCGTCCACATCGATACCGACACCGGTGAGGTCCTGCCGTTCGAGCATCGTGCCCTGCGTCACGGAGTGGGCAGGGCGCTCAAGCTCGCCCTCTACGACTTCACCCATACCTGCACGACAACCCGGCCCGCCCACTTCCACGAGCTCGGTCCCCAGGCGATGACCCCCGGCGTGCTGGAGATAGATCGGCGACTGGCAGAGCTCAGTGATCGGTTCGATCTCCTGTTGCACGTCACGCCGACCAATGGTCACGACGCCGAGGCAGAATTCATCGAAGGAGGACACAGCCGTACTCCTGAATTCCTCTACCGGCCCCGCACCGTCGACCCCGCCGTGATGAAGCGACACCTCTACGAGATCCCCATCGAGCGCATCGAGGACCCGACGCTGGCCCATATCTTCCACAAGAAGCGGGAAGAGCTCGATCGGCAGGCGACGCTCATCGCAGACCGAAACACCCCCCGCTTCCTGCTCGGTAGCCGTGCTCTCTACGGTGACCCCGATCAGTCATTGATCGAGCTGGCGACGGACCTGCTCCTCCGCACCGATCCCGACCCCGAAGAACCAATGGGAGGGGGAGCCGACGTGCTGGCCGACCGGGCCCGGGAAGAGCTGATTGCCTATCGGCGCGTTGACCCGGATCTGCGCAGTGAGGTAGAGGTCCGTGACGACGTCCCGGGTGTCATGGTCTCCGGCGGAGATCTTCTCATCGGGCGCCGAGCCAGGATCCCCGAGTCACGAATCGAGCCACTGATCGCCCACGAGATCGGCACCCACGTCCTTACTCACCACAACGGCCGTCAGCAGCCGTTTCGCGAGCTGTACATCGGGATGGCCGGCTACGAATCGTTGCAGGAGGGCCTGGCCGTGCTGAGTGAGTTCCTCGTCGGAGGTCTCAGAGCCAATCGGCTCCGCCAGCTCGCAGCGCGGGTGATCGCGACCGAGTGCATTCTCGACGGGGCGGAGTTCGTCGAAACGTACTCCGTACTCCACGATCGGTGGGCGTTCACCCCGGGCCGGGCCTTCGAGATCACGATGAGGATCTACCGGGGAGGGGGCTTCGTCAAGGATGTCGTCTACCTCCGTGGACTGACCCAGGTACTCGACTACCTGCGAAGCGGTGAACCAGTGGAGCGGTTGTACCTCGGCAAGGTCAGCCACCCTCATCTCGATCTGGTCGAGGAGCTCGAATGGCGCAAGCTCTTGCGTGCTCCCAGGTTGCTACCCCGATACCTCGAGCGGGATGATGTCAACGAGCGCCTGGAGAGATGCAGGACGTGGTCGGGCATCCAAGACCTACGGGAGGAGATTGCTCGATGAAGCTCGGGATCGTCATGAACGACATCCACACCGAGTGGCCGCACTACACCACCACTCACCTGGCCATGGCAGCCACCGGAATGGGTCACGACGTGTGGTACATCGACGTTGCCGCCTTTGCCATGCGACCTGACGATCGCACCTATGCCAGGGCACGGCCCGTGCCCCAACGGAGGTACCGATCCGACAAAGCCTTCCTGCGGAACCTGCAGGCCGCCTCGGCCCCTATCGAGACGATCTGCGTCGACCAGCTTGATGTTCTCCTTCTTCGCAACAACCCGAACGACGACGCCTACGCCCGCCCCTGGGCACGGATCGCCGGCATCGACTTCGGCCTGCTGGCAGCCCAGGCCCGGGTCATCGTTCTCAATGACCCGGCGGCGTTGGCTCGCTCACTGACCAAGCTCTATCTCCACAGCTTCCCCGAGGAAATCCGGCCGGAGACCCTCGTGACTCGGAGCCGTCGAGAAGCCAAAGCATTCATCGCCCGCCACGAAGGCCGGGCAGTGATCAAGCCCCTTTTCGGCTATGGCGGTCGAAACGTGTTCCTCGTCGGCCCCAGGATGGCCCAAACCTCAATCAGATGTTCGAGGCGGTCGTTCGGGAGGGCTACGTCATCGCCCAGGAGTACCTGCCGGCGGCCCCAGAGGGAGACACTCGGCTGATGCTCATGGACGGCGAGCCGCTGCGGTGCGACGGCCGGATCGCGGCCGTTTCCCGCACTCGACATCAAGGTGACAGAGACATGCGCAGCAACATCACGGCCGGGGCGACCGTCGAGCGAGCGAAGGTGACTACCGCCATGCTCGAGCTGGCCGCTCGACTCAAACCGAAGCTCATCGAAGATGGGATCTTCCTCGCCGGGCTCGACATTGTCGGCGACAAGGTGATGGAGATCAACATCATGACTCCCGGCGGACTTCGACATGCCGAGGAGCTTGAACAGGTGAACTTCAGCCGCGCCGTCATTCGAGAGCTCGAACACAAGGTACGACGGGCAGCCATCAGCTCCGACGGAGCCAACGACATCGACCCGGCAGCGGTGGTCACCTTCGACCCTGCCCCTTTTGCGACGGACTAGCCAATGTTTGCCAATCGAACCCAGGCCGGACAGCAACTCGCCCCCCTGTTGGAGCATCTGCGAGATGAGGACATCGTCGTTGTCGGTCTTCCTCGGGGTGGGGTGCCGGTGGCCCTTCAGGTCGCCCGGGCCCTTGGCGCACCCCTCGATGTCATCCTGGTCCGCAAGCTCGGCGTCCCGTTCCAGCCTGAGCTGGCCATGGGCGCTATCGGCGAGGGCGGGGTCCGCGTCGCCGACGACCGAGTCATCCGCATGACCGGGGTCAGCGCCGACCAGGTCGAGGCGGTCGAGGCGCGAGAGAGAACCGAGCTCGACCGTCGGGCGAAACGATACCGGGCCGGACGCGAACGGATCATCCTCGAGGGCAGGCAGGTGGTCGTCATCGATGACGGCATCGCCACCGGTTCGACAGCCAGGGCTGCCTGCCAGGTTGCCCGCCGACACGGCGCAAGCCGGATTATCTTGGCCGTGCCCGTCGCTCCATCTGATTGGACCGATCGGCTGTCCCGGGCGGCCGACGAGTTGATCTCGCTGTCCACACCGAAGTTCTTCTTCGGGATAGGCCAGTTCTACCGCGACTTCTCACCGACAAGTGATGAGGAGGTCATTGGTTGCCTCGACCAGGCTGCCCGATCGACCTCGGCTGCACTTCATGAGCGTGACAATCCCGGAGACGACCCACCGGCTGGCGACGAGGACGTCGAGATGGCAACGGGTTCGGTGACCCTTCGGGGCCACCTGACGGTCCCTGAGAACCCCCGGGGGATCGTCATCTTCGCCCACGGCGCTGGAAGCAGCCGCCACAGTCCCCGCAACCGCTACGTGGCATCCGTGCTCAACGAGGCCGGCCTGGCGACGCTGCTGTTCGACCTGCTGACCGAGACCGAAGAAGTCGACCGAGCAAACGTGTTCGACATCGAACTGCTCGGTCAACGTCTCGTCGACGTTACCGGATGGGTCGGTAACCAGCCTCGACTCGGCAGCCTGGACATCGGCTATTTTGGCGCCAGCACGGGCGCCGCAGCCGCCCTCTGGGCAGCAGCCGAACCGTCTACACGCGTACGAGCGGTCGTCTCTCGTGGAGGCCGCCCCGACCTGGCTGGTCTCCGGCTGAGCACCGTCCGGTCACCGACGCTGCTGATCGTCGGCGCTCACGACCATGTCGTCCTCGACCTCAACGAAGAGGCCGCAGCCCAGTTGCAGTGCCCGACCGAATTGGAGATCGTGCCCGGAGCCACTCACTTGTTCGAAGAGCCGGGCACCCTTCAGGTTGCAGCGGCAACGGCGAGGGATTGGTTCTTGAACCACCTCTCCGGCGACTCTTCAACAATGAGTCGATCGTGAGGCTCGGAGCTGTCGGCGATGACTGAGGAGATACCGGCTCCTCCGAAGCTGACGGCCAAGGTGGCGTTCCTGCTCCGTCGCGCCTTTCCCGAGCCGCCCGAAGCCATCGAGACCCACCTGTCCTGGGTGTTCCTCACAACTGATCGGGCATACAAGCTGAAGAAGCCGTCGAAGCATCCTTTCCTCGACCACCGCAGCGTTGAGGCCCGTCGCATCGACTGTGAAGCCGAGGTCGAACTGAATGAGCTGCTCGCCCCCGGCGTGTATCTGGGGACGGTCCCGCTCACTTGGGACCGCGATCGCGGCCTGGCGATCGGTGGAGAGGGCAAAGTGGTCGACTGGCTCATTGTCATGCGCCGATTGGCTGAGGCAGCGATGCTCGATCGGGCCTTGGCTGCTGGAACCGGCTCGGTTGATTCCGGTCAGGTCGAGGCACTCGTCCGCCATCTCCTGGCCTTCTACCGTTCCACCGACCAACCCCCGACCACGCCAGCGAGATACCGGCAAAGCTTGCTTGAGATTCTCGCCATTGACCGTGAGGAGTTGCTCCGCCCCGACCACGCGCTCGATCAACATGGCGTCGTCGACCTCACCGATCGACTGGAAGTGGCGGTCGAGACCGATGGAGAGCTCGGAGAGCGCAGCTCACGGGTTGTCGACGGGCACGGCGATCTCAGGCCCGAACACGTGCTACTCGGTCAGAATCCACTTGTCATCGACCGGATCACCTTCGATCGCCAGCTCCGGTTGATCGACCCGGTCAATGACCTCGCACTCCTGGCCGTCGAGTGTGAGCGTCTTGGCGCTCCGGAGCTTGGAGAAAGCATCCTCGGTACCTATCTCGAACTGGCCGGCGACCCGATCGCCCATCGCATCGTCGCCCTCTACCGGTCACTGCGAGCTGCTACCCGGGCCCGACTCAGTGTTGCCCACCTCGCTGACGACGGCCGGGACGCCGGCAAGTGGCTCGACCGCACCGACGCTTATCTCCTGATCGCCAAGAACCAGCTCGACCGATACAGCCGGGAGGTGCACCGATAGGCGCACCGACCAGTGACACAGACACACTTCGGCCCTCTCAGGAGCAGTGTCAGGTTTCGGTGTGAAGCAGGTCGGCGACCGATCCCCCTGCCTGGATGCGAGCGACCGCCTCAGCGAGGAGGGGCCCGAGCCCGAGAACGACCAGGCGGTCTCGCACCACCTCGGACCTCAGGGCGACGAGCGGGATGCTGTCAGTCATGATGATGCTGCTGATCGACGGTAGCGAGAAGAGGATTGCGGCCTCCGGGGACAGCACGCCATGGGTAGCAACGAGATGCACGTCGGTCGCCCCCTGGCGGACGAGCATGTCGGCGACCCGACGCATCGTCCCACCCGAACTGATCATGTCGTCGATCACGATGGCCACCCGTCCCTCGATATCGCCCAGGACCTGATCAGGACCCGAGATGAGGTCACGACTGCGAAGCTTGGCCGCGAAGGCCAAGTCGACATCTTGGCCGAGCTGGGCCTGCAACCGCCTACGAAACCGCTCGGCCCTCTTCACCCCACCGATATCGGGTGAGACTACGACCAGGTCCGCCTGGCCGACGGTCTTCTGCACATGGTCGACGAAGAGCTGGGTTGCCTCGAGGTGGTCGGTTCGGCATCGGGCCGCATTCTGGAACGCGGCGAGGTTGTGTACGTCAACCGTGATCAGGCGATCGGAGCCGATCGCTTCGAAGAGCTGAGCCACGTAGCGGGTCGATACCGGATCGTGAGCCTTTGTCTGCTGGTCCTTGCGGGAGTAGCAAAGGTACGGCACGACCGCAGTCACCGAACGAGCCGACGCTTCGTTGAGCGCACCGATGAAGAACAGCAGTCGGCACAGCTTGTCGTTCGCTGATTGGCCTTTCTCGTCGCCGGCAAGTGAGGCAACCACGTAGACATCGCGCCCTCGAACGTTGACGAGGGGACGCATCTTGTGCTCCCCGCCCTCGAACTCACGCACTTCGTGAGCAGCAAGCGCCACCCCGAGATGGTCGGCAACGGTGGCTCCGAGATGATGGGCGCTGTCGAGGGCAAACAGGAGACCATCGAAGCTGGTCAAGGGTCAGCTTCCTCGCTCGGGGGCGGATCAGCGTTGTGGACGACGGCGGCCGAACCGTCCCAACCCGTCACCGACGCACGGCCTGTCTCACCGACTCGATCCCAGCGGTAGCGGGTGTCATCAGAGAAGCCGACCTGGTAGTGATCAAGTCGACCTGCGGCGTCCCACGCTTTGACACCGTGATGGAATGGATTCTCCCACCTCATGGTCCGGGCACCGTCAGGACGAAGCTCGAGCTCATGCTCGCCCCAGTCACCTTGCACCGAGACCGACCGGAACCGGCCTTCGTCGTCGAAGCTGTTCACGACCAACACGACACCGTCGTAGTCGAGCCGCTCGATCGTCAATCCGTACGGGTTGGTCTGGCGCTCGATCGAGGCCGGTGACATCACATTCGATGCCCCATCGGCCGCTTGCTTCTGCACGCTGACACCGCCACCTGGACGAATCGCTATCGCAAACCGGGCCGCGACCGCGCCACCGCGCTCGAATCGGGTGACCGTGATGCGTCCGCTGTCATGGTGGACGATCTCAGTCGCGGTGCCATCTGGTCTATCGACAAAGAGCGTGGTCCTCGTGCCACAGGGGTCCCCACGATCGATGGTCCCGTTCATCACGTGGACCTGGGGAGCGCGACATTTCCCATCACCATCACTCTCGACCCCGGAGACACAACGACGTAGGGCCGAACGTCCTACACCTGGCCAACGTCCCCTAGGGCAGCGACACGGACGGCCCTTCGGTTCGCCCGATAAGGGTGACCATCGTCTCTACCCAGCGACAGCAGGTTGGTGCACCGTTGTGTCCTGGACAGAAAGAGTTCAACATCGTCACCTTCACGACGAAGCCCAGTTTCGAACGGGAGCGACAGATGACAAACACGAAACCTGCAGATTTCGGGGAAACCCCGACGGTTGAGGTCAGGGTCTTCCACCACGGGGAGCTGATTGAGACCCGGCTGTTCGAGACCGTCGAGGAGGCGACCGCGCTGGTGGCCTCGAGGGAGGAAGTACCCGGCGTAGAGTGCGAGATCGATGACCTCTCGGCTCTGACTCACGACAACACGTCATTCGAGGTGGGGGCCTCCGATCTGGACGGCGGATACCCACACGACGTCGACACAGCCGAGCCGTAGTTCCACTCCGGGCTCTGCGATGGCCGCGATCACGCTCGTCGAAGAGTCACCATGGCGTTCTCGCTTGCTTCCCAGACCTCTCCGGTTGACGACCAGTCGACCACTCTCCTCGCTCACCGTTGTGCCAAGGTCGGAACAGGCCTTCCTGAATCGGTGAGCGATCCACCGAGCCTCCTCAGGGTTGGCCAGGCGGGTGTGGCACCGGTCGATCGCAAGTGGGATCGCCTCGATTCGTTCGACAATGGCACCCTCGAACGTGATCAGTAGGAAGAGCCCGAGGTCGTTCCGGAGTCCGCGATCGACGGCATAGTCGTCGATGAAGCCACCCAAGTCGTAGAGGATCATGTCGGCCACTCCGTGGAACACGTGTGCAGAGTGCCCGGCGATCAGGTTGGCACCCGCAGCTCCAAACGCCCAAGCTACGGCCCGGACATGAGGCACGGGCTCGGTGACCAAGTTTGGCCCCCAATGCGGAGTCACAAGCACGACGTCGGTCCCGAGGCTGCCGACCGTATCGATCAGCCATTGCGGACACCCGTGCCGAAGGTCGGCATAGGCGACGCCGGGTCGGTCATCCGCCGCGTAGGCCGCTGGATGGTCGGTGACTCCGACAATGCCGAGGGTGACACCTCCATGTTCGAGTACGACAGGGGAGCGGGTCGAGCGCTTGTCTGCTCCCGCCCCTACCCACGCCACGCCCGCCCTCTCGAGGTGAGCAAAGGTGTCGACCAGAGCCACGGGGCCGTAGTCAAGGGCATGATTGCTGGCCAGGGTGACGCAGTCGACACCGAGCATGGTGAGGACCTCGGTGGCAACCGGAGGAGCCCGGAAGAAGAACGGCTTGTTCGGGTCGGGCCAGCGCTCTCCTCGCTCCGAGATAGCACACTTGAGATTCGCCAACACGAGATCGGCTTCGGTTGCGATCTCGACCACACCTGGGGCGAGCAAGGAGGCCGGTGCCTAGGTCCGAAGCCGCTCCGCTACATTGCGGCTGAGCGTCGTATCGCCAAGCAGTCCTAGCTTCACAACGATCCCAGTCCGCTCAAGGCGCCGATTGGTCGAAGGTCAGTGGCGTCACTCGGTGGAGGTCCTCGCAGGTCTCGGCTCGTGGTGTTGACGATCATGAGGGAGCTTCTCCCGGTCGACGACGCACAAGTCGTCATCGTCGTGGGTCTGATCGTCGCAACCGCCACACCATCGATCCTGGGCTCGGCCCGAATGGGCCTGTAGAGGCATACGTCCCGGACGCTCCGTTCCGGCACCGCCAGCAGATGCCTGATGGTCAGCGTTGGGCTCATTGCTCGGGTGGTGGTGTCGTCGACGACTGCTGAATGGCCGGTGAAGACGACGTCGACCGCAGCCCGGCGGCTCGGGCCTTGTTCTCTACTTCGAAGACAGTGTCGAGGTGGTGGGGGACAGGGTGTCGATCATCCCCCCGAGGCAGAGCGCTCGGTGTGACACTGCGAAGCCCCGAGTCCGACATCCACTCGGACTCCAGGTCGTATCTGTGGGGCAAGATCACCGGTGCTCTCAGTGGCCGAACAGCAGAGGAGCTCGTCCGTGGAGAGCAGACAACGGGCGCCGAGAACGATTGAACCAGCAGGCAACCAACATGGCCCGACGCTTGGTCGGGTGCTGGGGCATGTCAGACAAGATCGGACTGGTGTCGGTCCTACCCGCAGAAGACCAGCCGACGTATTCGCTCACGGCGGCAAAACATCACGCGAGACCCATGCGACGGTCGATGGGGAAACCTGTCGCATCATCGATGAGTGCAATGCCGTCGCTCTGGCCACCCTCAAGGCCAATCGGAGGATGCTCAACCGTCTGGCCGAGGCCTTGTTGGAGCACGAAACCCTGGAATAGGATGACGTCTATGCCCTGGCAAGGCCGGCGTCCACCCTGACGATGGAGCCAACGGTAGTGTCATAGCTCCAGAGGTCTCCGACACCAGCTCGGATCCACATTGACGGCTCGCGGAGGTCGGGCAGCATGCAGCACCCACTCGTACCGCTACCGAAGCCGCTCTCGACCGCCGGATGCTGCGGCTCGAGCTCTGATGTCACCAGCCAACGGCCAGCGACTCGCGGGTGTAGTGACGTTTGGCTCTGCGCAGATGTGCCAGTCCAGTTGACTCTGCTCTAGAGACTTGGCGCACGGGTCGGACAGGAGGGACGCATGCTGATCCTCGACAGGGCACAAGACGACGACCCGTCTACCACTCCACCAGCTCGATGACGGTGCAATGCCGCGCCGGGGAGCGCCCAGGCCCATGAGGCTGCGACTCGGCCAAGCGGTCTACGCCACCGATGGGCTGTTCGGCGAGTTGGGTGACATCGTTATTGAACCCGAGGCGCGTACGGTGACACACCTCATCGTCCAGCCGCACCGGCGACACTACCAAGCTCGCTTGGTCCCAATCTGGCTGGCCAAGGTTGAGGGTGACACGATCAAAGTAGGTTTGGACACACCGCGTATCCGCCAACTACAGCGGGTCAACTTCGCTGAGTACGTTCGCTACGGCCATCCGATCGATCTCGACGACGAATGGGATGTCGGCATCACAGATGTCGTCTACATGCCTCACATGGACCCCGATTTCGACGAGGACATCATCGACCATCAGGTCGAGGTGGCTTTCGATCGAATACCGAAAGACGAGTGTGAAATCCGTCGAGCGAGTGAGGTGGTCACGTCCGACCAACTCGCTGTCGGATCAGTCGACGGCTTCCTGACCGATGGCGACCAACTCGTCGCTGTCGTCGTCAGGGCTAGGGGGAAGCACCATGTGGCCGTACCTCTGCGGTCTGTGGCGCGAGTACTCAACGACCGGATCGAGCTTGCCATCGATCAAGCATCATTCGAAGACTTGCCTGCGAGCGATCCTCGATCCGATGAGGATACGACATCTCGATCGCTTGGCACTCTCCGACGACGAATCGAGCTGTGGGCAACATGGACAGCCGACGCGGCCCGCCGCGCCCGCGACCAAGCAAAGAGGTGACAATGTCCCAGGAACGAGAAAGGCACCGACCCGGTTGGGTTCGTCGGAAACACTCAATTGGTCAGGGCAACTGTGGCGGAAGGTCCGAGCGCAGAGTTGGCTGCGGTCGGTGACCGAGTACAGTTGCTGGCGCGTCGGTGAGCGAGGGCACGTGAGTGCTCGTGGCGTCGAGCAGCCCGGCGCCGCCCCATCCGAGGATGAGCAGGCCCGACACCGAGAGTGACCGTATGATCCGCCCACTGCGCCGTTCCGTTCCGCTCATGG
>JAAETH010000205.1 GCA_024228575.1 Actinomycetes bacterium | reverse complement strand
CTGCTGCCTCCTGGAGATGGATGACCGGGCGGTCACGCTGCGGATCGCCATCGACGCTGTGTCTGATCGGAAGATCCCGTTGCTGTTTGCTGGTGTGAGGATTCTGGTCGATCAGCGCCGGTAGCCTCGGCTGGCTGGAGGCGAAGGAGATGTGGGCCGCGACGCGGTGTGCACTCTCGATGTGGCAAGTTGAAGCGGGCCACGAGTGGTTCGATCGGGTGCCGCCGTGAGCGCGAGGAGCCATGACAGCGCTCGTCCGTTCTCGCCGACGGCTCAGCCGCGGCAGTGCAGCATGGGCAGAACGTCAAGGTCGCCGCAATGGGGATCGTGGTCCGTCGTGTCCTGTTTCAGGGTTGGGGATGCCCTCTAGTGGACAATGCCACCGGCACACCGGCGACTATGGGTGCCATGAGCCCGAGGAGCCAGAACATGACTGCCCGTTCTCAATTGCTGACGATCGATGAGGCCGCCGAGCGTCTCAATGTCTCGGTTCGATTCGTGCGACGCCTCGTCGCCGAGCGTCGCGTGCCCTATCTCAAGATCGGCAAGTTTGTTCGCTTTGATCAGGACGACCTCGACTCG
>JAAETH010000204.1 GCA_024228575.1 Actinomycetes bacterium | reverse complement strand
GAGCCGACAATCTGGTTCACCGGATCGATGACTCCGACCGGTCCGATCCACTCGGTGGCATCGAGACAGAAACCATCGTCGAACTGAGCATCAGGAACCAGCGGATCGCGTCGGCCCCGATCGAGTGCGACGGCATCCTGGTCACCCCCGAGCCCGATGGCCGCCTCGATATCTGGTGCACCAGTCAGGGGGTGCAGTCGATGCGTAACCAGCTGGCTCAGCTACTCGGACTTGATGTCGACCGGATGCGGGTCCGCTCGGCCGCCGTTGGTGGCGGCTTCGGAGGTCGGGCGTCGGCGATACCGGAGTTCATGGTGGTGGTCGCTCTGGCCCGGGAGGTTGGTCGACCGATTCGCTGGGTCCAGGACCGCTACGAGAACCTCACTGGTATGGCCCAGGGGCGCGGCTATGAATCGATGATGCGGGTCGGGCTCGATGTCAACCAGGCCATCACTGGGCTCGACGTCGATCTTGTCGCCGAGGCTGGTTCGTCGGCCCATGTGGCGGGGCTGCTCATGGTGTCGGTCCGCCGCCAGGCCACCGGTCTCTATCGGGTTCCCGCCCTGCGCTGGTCGGGGAGTTGTGTACTCAGCACCACCACCCCGGTCGGTGCCTACCGGGGGGCGGGCCAACCCGAGGCCAATCACGCCCGGGAGCGCCTCCTCGATGCAACCGCTCGACGAGTCGGCGTCGACCCCATCGAGTTCCGGCGCCAGAATCTCGCGGCGGCTGATGAGTTCCCCCTCCCGACCCTCGGCGGTGTCACCTACGACCGTGCCGATCCCCATGCCGCCCTCGATATGGCGATTGACCGGGTCGGACTCGACCACTGGCGGACCGAGCAGGCCACCCGCCGGAGTCGGGCTGATCATGTCGAGATCGGTATTGGCATCGCCAACTACGCCCAGTCGTCGGGGCGGGGGACCCCCCTCGATGCAGCCCAAGTCGAGGTTCGGTCCGATGGCACCGTCGTGATTT
>JAAETH010000203.1 GCA_024228575.1 Actinomycetes bacterium | reverse complement strand
GTGAGTTGCACGACAATAATCTCGGCGTCGAACCCAGCGCCGATTGATTCGACAGGCCCAGCGAGCGCGACCTCTGCGCCGCTCTCTGCGGTCAAGAGGTCGACGAGTTGTTGTGCCGCGTCCATGCCCAGCAGTATCTCGTTTCTGATGTGAGGCGTCTAGCGCAGTGCTGGGACGAACCTCATCTTGCGACGCGAGCGACGATGTTGATGTCAGGTCGCCCATAGACGAGAGAGATCATCTCGGCATGTGAGCTCCGAGCTCCCGACGATGAGCGCGGAAGTACCTTCCTCAGACGATGCTCGAATGGCCAGAGGCGCCAGCGTGTTCTGATAGCGCGGGCTATTCGAACCGGTGTCTTGATCGAGGCCCAATCCTGGCGTGGTGGAACGAGGGCAGGTGCCTTCAGGCGTGTCCAGATCGCCGAGTCGCGACAGTCCGGTCCGAGGTGTACTTGCTCGATGTCGAACCCAGCAGCCAGCATGGCCTCGAGATACTCGGCAGCTGTGGGGCGCCGTTCGGTGATGCCGTGGCGTAGCTCGAGCTGAGCAACCTCGTTCAGCACTGTTGCTTCATCCTCGAACGCGGCACGCGTCGGCTCGTTTGCCACCACGGCCACGCCGCCGGGTCTCAGCACCCTCGCCATCTCCGACGTCAGGTTGCGGATGAAGTTCGAGTGGTGGAGGGCAGCCGAGATGAAGCAGATGTCCATCGAGTTGTCCGCCAACGGAAGCCGCTCGGAGTCCCCGACGAGCAACTCGAGGTGAACCCCCGCCTCAGCGGCCATCTCCCAGCCACGTCCGAGGCCGACCACGGGGTGCGGGTTGACATCGACGGCAGTGGCCGACCGGGCGCCGCGGAGAGCGAACTGTTTGGCCGCCCAGGGGCGACCGGCACCGATATCGAGCGTGTCGGCTCCCCCAATTTCGAGGTCCCCGAAGAGCTTGTCGAAGCCCCGGCCGAATGTGGCCCACGGCTCGTGAGGAATGTACGGAATCTCGAAATCGACTGGTGGTGCGCCGATGCCCTCGTAGTGCAGCTGGCCCAGCTCGGCCGCGAGGGCTTCCCGACCGGCCGACTCGGCCTTCTTCGAACGCCAGGTGTGGTCGTCGAGGTGGATGTGGGGAATGCCGTCGACTACCGGATACGAGGCATTGCATGTTTCGCACACGAGCTCGCCCTGGTTGTCGCGTTCGCCCAGCCGCTCCGCTCCAGACCCTGCCGAGGGTTGGCCCGCAGACGCACAGTTCGGACAACGAAGTCTTGATTCCACCATCACGGCGAGGAGCCTACGCGTCGAGATCGAGGAAGATATGTCGCGATGTCGCCGTGGTCATCGGGTCGGGGTAGCTGAGCGACTCTCCAATCGTGGCGAGGAGCTGGAGCTTCCGTGGTTGCGTGTGTTCCGTTTGCTATTCGAGGTTGTGGCGTCTCGTGTGGCAGGGGGAGCAGCGGAGTTCGAGTTGTGTGGTGAGTGTGTGGCCGGTGGTTTGGTGGGGTGGGTTGTGGTCGTAGTTGAGTAGGTCGGGTCGTCCGCAGTCGACGCAGGCGGTGTCGCGGGCTTTGACGAGTCGTTTCTGTCGTGGGGTTGGGTGTCGGCGCCGGTGACGTGTATGACGATTTCGTACAGGTACCGGCCGCCGCCGGTTTCGATGACATCGCCGAGAGCGTCAGCGCGTTGTTGGGTGACTGTTGGCCAGAATCCGTTGGCCTCGCGGTTTGATGTAGTGCGCATCATGGTGGTGTTGAGCGCTGTGATCAGTTTGGCGCCGGCGAGGGGTGGCAGCCGGAACGATCCGCAGATGGTGCCGTCTGGATCGGTTCGG
>JAAETH010000202.1 GCA_024228575.1 Actinomycetes bacterium | reverse complement strand
CCGGTGATGCTCGGGAACCACACCCATCACCTCGACTTCGGCCGAGTGCGCAGAATGAAACTTGACCGAAGTCGAGGTGATGGGTGTGGTTCCCGAGCATCACCGGCGCGGTGTCGGACGAGCGTTGCTACAACATCTCGAGTCCGAGTTGGAGCGACGCGGTATCGAGTACTTGCAGGTGAAGACCCTGTCGCAGAGCCATCCCGATGAGGGCTATGCGCGTACACGTGCCTTCTATCTGGGGTACGGATTCCGAGTGTTGGAAGAGTTTCCGGACCTGTGGGATCCTGCCAATCCGTCTGTGATGTTGATCAAGGCTCTCTCGAACCCTTGGGGCTCGTGATTGTTCGACCAGCTCGGGATCGTTTTGTCGTCGTGTACGACAACTCGAACGTGCCCGCCGGTGTTGTCCGGAGTGAACGGCTGTGGTTTCTATCGTCGGTTCATTTCAGCCCTGGGCACTCCAGCCACAGGTGCTGAGCCACATGGCCGAATCTCCGGCCGGGATCACGTGGAAGTCGATCGTCTGGATCTCGCCGGTTTCGGTGATCGTCCAGTCGGCGCTGACGGGTATGGCCTCGGAGAACACCAGCTCTCCGTCAGGGGTAGCAAGGGTGTAGGTCGTCGGGGCGTGGACCTTGTTGACCCACATCGTGTTGATCGAGCCCATCGTTGCCTCGACGTATCTGGCGCATTTGTCCTCGCCAAAGGCACTCGGTACGTCGGGGTGCAGGCTGGCTTGCAGATACTCGAGATCGCCCTCGGTGTGGGCGATGCCGAAGTCCTCGACGAACCCAAGGACGTCCAGGTGGATGCCGACTTCGAGTTCGGCCACGGTCTCGTCGGCTGCGGGAGTGTTGGCTACCGGGCCTGTTGCCAGTTCGGTGAAGTCGCCGATCTCGACGGTCTGCGCATCGTCCGCGGGTGTGCTGTCAACCGAAGGGGAGGCGACGGACGTGGCGGGCGAGGTGCCCGACTTCTGGGTGCGTCCGCTGATCGTGCGGCCCACGAACAGGCCTACGATGATTACGGCAGGGACGGCGATGGAGAGTGTGATCACGGTGGAGCGCTTCATGGCGGTTGGTTCCTCTCGGGGGTTGATGTCGAGAGGATTCGTTCACGGTGTGAAACTGGCGTGAAACCGTGGTCCGCTACCTGAAGTGTTGGGTCACATGGGCCACCTGGTCGGCTACGGCGTCATCGAGGCCGCGCACGGGGGTGTGGCGGTACATGGCGACGATGTCTCCGTGGATCTCGATCTCGGGTGCGTCGTAGAACTGTTCGCAAGGCGGGATCATCGCCTCGTAGACCGCGGCGAGGTCGGGTGCGTGCACCTCGGCGCCGCTCACCTTGGTCCGCACAGCCCAGAGCAAGGCGCACAAGCCCGTGTCGGCCGCGAGCTGGTCGGGCTCGATGGTCCCCCATGCTTCGAGCCACCAGTGCTGCAGCAGTGGATGCTCCAGTCGAAACGGGGAGATGTCGTCGCCGAGCAAGTCGCGCACTCGATTCTCGAACCGTTCATTGAGCTTCGGCGAGTAGTGAGGGCTCAGAACGAGCTGGCCACCGACGGAACGAGGCAGGCGACCCACCAGAACCTGGCCCTTTGGCATCCGCGTCGACTTGTGGTGGATCTCGTCGCGGCTGGTGGTCTTTGCACGCACCCTGACCTCGATTGCGGCCAGCAGGCCCGGACCGTGCAGCGACGTGTTGACCATGCTTCGCAGGATCTCGGTTCTGCGGGTCGAGTCGTACCGCACCGGCGATCCGTTGGGCATTAGCAGGCGTTTACGTTCGAAGGATCGCGAGATCTCCGGTCTGAGCACGTCGAGGTCGATGCCGATCCACTCGGTTGCGTCTGCAACCTCGACGAGGTTGCGCTCGGCAGTCTCGGCATCCCACCGCTTCGTACGTCGCTTCCCGAACATCGGATCTCACTCTCGTTGGTCTGGATTGTGTTGTTGGGGGCCTCAGCCGTCGGCGAACCATCGACGTTCGATGTCGGTTGCTCCTTGGTCGTCGCCGGCCGCCCGATGACGGGCGATGAGGCCATCGAAGTGGGCCTTGTTCCAGGGTTCCGCGGTGATCAGCGCTTCGAAGGCGGCGACTACTTCGTCGCTACCGGCCTCCGCCTGCACAACCAGCCGCGATGCCGATTCGATGGTCATGCGTTCCACGAGCGGCCTCAGCTCGTCGACCCAATCGCTGTCGGGGAGCTCTGGAGCGATCCCCTTGCTGACGAGAGCGAAGCAGCTGCTGTGGTCGGCGTTGGTGGCGGCGGTCTGGGCGGCGACGAGGTCAACGTCTCCCAGCGCCACAACCCGGGATCCCGCCGTTGTCACGAAACGACTCTCCTGGCCGGCCCCGCGTCGAGGTTCGAGCACTCGGCGAATCTCGGACAAGGCGGTACGCAGAAGGGTTCGACCCTTGTCGACCTCGCGTCCGGGCCAGACCGCTTCTATCGCCTGTTCGCGTGTTGCCCCGGCCGGACCCGAGTGAGCGAGGAAGGCGCACACCTCCTGGGCTTTGCGCGACTTCCACGCATCGGCCGAGAGGGCGACGCCGTCGACAGCGATCGAGAAGCCGCCGAGCAGGCTGACCTCGAGTCCGGCCGCACGGGGAACCGACGACTCGCCTTCGCCGGACAGGGCATCGGCGAAGCGTTCCGTAGCGGCGTAGCCGCGGCTGCGCAGGTCCAGGACCCGGCGTGCGTCGCGGTCGGGGTCGCCCAGCGTCGGGTCGACCTGGGTTGCGCGGCGTCGCAGCAGGGCGGCCGTCAGCCGGGCGTGTTGGTCGTGACGCCCGACCGTGCGATCGATCTGATCGGCGACGGCGATGGCCCCGGCCAGATCGGCGGCACGGATTCGTGCGTGGCCGTGGACCGCTCCCACGATGGTCAGTTCTCGCCCGCCTCGATCGACGACACCTTCGTATGCGGCCGCGGCTTCAGATTCAGCGTGGTCGAAGTTCGTGTTGAATGCCGTTGCTGCGCCCAAGGCCCTGGCAACCTCGCCCTCGACCGCGGCCACGACCCGCGAAGCCTCTGCTGTATCGCCTTCGGTCATCGCGATCATCGCGGCGAGGCATTGCGACCACGGCGTTGCCATGTCGGCGAGTGCGGCGCGGGCGCCGGCTGCGTCGCCGGCCAACCACCTGCTCTCGCACAGCAGCTCGGACAGGCCGGCGTGCGCAGGGTGATCGGATTCGGCCAGCCGCAGGGCCGCCTCGAGCGTTGCCGACGCCTCTGCGAGTTCGCCCATGGCCAGTTCGAGCGAACCCAGTCCGAGCAGGGCTTCGATCAGCTCGTCGTCGCTGGTGGCCCCGTCGACCTGTTGCTGAGCCGCCAGGGCAGCAAGGCTGACGTTGACCGTGGCACGCCCCCCAGACAACACGGGTGGCATACGACGGCGAACCTCCGGTGGCAGTCGATACAACCACCGCGTCGCGCGATCGGCTCCGATCTGTGACGCGTTGGCGGCGAGCAGGTCGCCAACTCGATTCCAATCCTCCGCCTCGATCAGCAGGTCGATCGATGCGATCGGGTCGACTTCGGCGAGATGGGCGGCTGCAAGTCGACGCCACTCGTCTGCTGTCTCGTCGGCGACTGTTGTCCGTAGGTGATCGCGGGCGACCGCTTCGAGGCGCCACGACTCGCCCTGGCGGATCAGGAATGCTGACTGTTGCCCGAGGCGATCGGTCGCCTCGGAACCGATGCCGAGGGCGTCCAGCAACGTGTCGTCGACGTAGGGAACGATCGAAGCCACCTGGAACAGAGGCCAACGGTCGCCGAGGGCTCGTGGCGACAGGATCTCGCCGAGAAGAGCGTCGAACGAGGCCTCGTCTGTCAGCCCGGAATCGGCCGCGACCACGAGCGCGGCGGGCCAACCGCGAGCGAGCTCGTTCAATCGGCTCGCATCGGCGGGGTCGGCGCCGTTTCGCGTCAGTAGGTCGGCGACCTCATCGTCGTCGAAGGCCAGGTCGGCAGCGTCGATGACAGACAGGAACGTCGAGTCGACGAGCCCGATCAGCTCGGCGGGTCGGGGGCGGCTGGTGACGATCACGCCCGAGGTGTCAGGGAGATAGCCGGCCACCTCGGCCAGCAGTCGTTCCGCATCTCCTGCGGCGACCTCGTGGATGTCCTCGACAACGAGCACCGTTGGCTCGGCTTCCAGGAGGTCGAGCAGTCGCCCGGCCGTCGCGAACAGGTCGGGTGTCGTCTGCGGTGTTTCGTCTGGCGGGGCATGCTCGCCCGCGGCGGCGGCAGCCAGCGCAACAAGGTCGTCGGGCTGACTCCATCCTGGGGCGAGGCGGGTCCAAAGCAACCGCTGCGAGCCATCGGCTTCATCGACGAGCTGGCCCGCGAGCACCGACTTGCCCGAGCCCGCCGGCCCGGTGATGACCGTCAGCCGACCCAGCACGCCGAGGCTCGCCAGTCGGGGCCGGGCAACAAGGTCGCGGTGACGGGGCCGACGAATGAGGACCCCCGGAATAGCTGCCACAAACCGAATCGTACGGCTCCGGCGACGTACGGGGTAAGTTCGACCACGATGAGTGACGAGCTGGCCGGACGAGAGCTAGGGGGCTTCCGGCTGATCGAGCTGCTCGGTCAGGGGGCACACGGCAGCGTCTGGCGCGCCCGCCAGACCCGACTCGACCGTGATGTTGCGGTCAAGATTCTCGATCCGGGTGTGGCACGAGATCCGATGGCGGCCCGGCGATTCGAGCGCGAGGGTCGAGCTGCTGCGTCGCTCGACCATCCGAACGTGGTGCCGGTGTTCGAAGCGGGCGAGGCCGATGGGTTGGTCTATCTGGCCATGCGTCTCGTGGCAGGCGAGACCCTCGAAGACCGACTGGCCGACCGAGGCGCGGTGCCTTTGGACGAGGCCGTCGAGTATCTGACGCCCGTCGCCGACGCGCTGGATCACGCCCACGCGAGAGGGGTTGTGCATCGCGACGTTAAGCCCTCGAACGTCCTGCTCGATGACGGCGTCTGGCTTGCCGACTTCGGTATCGCAGCCTCGGTCAGGGACCTCGGCACCTACACGGCCGGCGTGCTCGGGACGGCCGAGTACATGGCGCCAGAGCAGGCGAATGCCGGTGATGTCGACCATCGTGCCGACCTCTACGGCCTGGCATGTGTCGCCTATCGCGCGTTGACGGGGGCGCCGCCGTATCCCGGCGACGACCTGATCAGCACCCTCATGTCACACGTCAACGACCCGATCCCGTCCACCGGGGATGAAGGTCTCGACTCGTTCTTCGCAGTCGGTCTCGCCAAGGACCCCGACGATCGGTTCCAGTCGGGAGCCGACCTGGTTCGGGCCCTCGCCGCGATAGCGCCCTCGAGACAGGCGGGGGATTCGGCCGGTGTGGCGAGCGAGTCGACTGTCGCAGTATCAGCCGACACGTCGACTCCCTCTCGGCGGTGGATGGCTGTGCTTGCCACTGCTGTGGTGGCCGCGGTAGTAGGTGGGCTTCTGTTGTTCGGCAGCGGTAGCGGCGACAGTGGCGAGACGGCAACAACTTCGACTCCCTCGACCCAACCGCCGGCAACCGACCCCCCGGTTTCGTCGACCGCCTCGTCGACAGCGCCTGCGGCCACGAGTGAGCCGGTGGTTCAGCCTGGTCCTTCGGAACTGGCCTCTGGGGGCACGGTCGAGGTCGGCACGACCCGGTCCCTGCTGAACATCGACCCTCACCGAGATCGATTCGTAGAGCCGTTCATCACGGGCAACGTGTTGCCCCCGCTCATGTCGATCAACCCGGACTGGTCGTTCTCGCCGTGGCTGGCGGCGGCACCTCCGACCGTCGTGTCCGAGGATCCGTTGAGGGTCCGATGGACCTTGCGAAGCGACGCAGTCTGGGATGACGGTACCCCGATCACCAGTAGCGATGTCTCGGCGACCCTCGACTACATCAACGACCCGGCCTCTGGCCTAGCCGGAACACTTCTGTACGCAGAAACGTCGATCGAGATCGTCGACGACACCACGTTCGAGCTGGTCTTCAGCTCGCCGTCGGGTGCTCATGCGGTCCTGTTCTCGACGATCCACCCGGTCATCAAGGCCGCCGCCTACGAAGCCCATCTCGCAGCCGGAAACGGACCCGACTCGTTCATGGCCGACGGCATCGACTTCTCCGGGGGCCCCTACATGGCGTCTGGCTTCGATCCTGGCGAACGCCTGACCCTCGTCCGCAACGATGGATGGTGGGGCGAGGCGTCCCTGCTCGACCGCATCACCATTCGTAGATACGACAGTCCACGAGATCAGCTGGAGGCGCTCGAGGTCGGAGAGCTCGACTTGATCTATGTCGAGGACGCGCGGGCGACCGATGCGGCCAGGGCGCGGTCGATCGACGGCGCCGTCGTCGATGTCGGGGTGGCCGACCAGTTCCTGCGCCTGGACATGAACACCCGTCGCGGGCATCTGTCCGATGTGTTGGTGCGTCAGGCCGTGGCGACGTCGCTCGATCGGGTGCTCATCACCGAGTCAGCCGTCACCCCCATCACCGGAGAAGTGGTCGCTCCCCTGAATAGCCTGGTTTGGGCGGAGGCCCAGGCTCAGAACACGCGGCCGTTCGACGTCTACGACGGCGACGCAAAGGCGGCAGAGGCATTGCTGCAGGATGGCGGGTGGGAGCTCGGCGACGATGGGAACCGCCGCAAATCGGGCGAGGTACTGGAGATCGAGCTTCTCTTCCCCGAGGGGTCGAGTCTGGCCGAGCAGTCGTTGGTTCAGGCGGTCATCACCCAACTCGGTGATGTCGGGGTGAGGGTCGTCGCGTCGATCGTTGACGGAGATTCGCTGTTCGGCGCTCGCATCACCGGCGAGTTCGACATGGTTCTGGTGCTTGATGTGGTGAACACCGATCCGATAGCAGCGACGTTCAGGTTCGGGTCCGAGTACTGCCCGGCGTCCTTCGAGTCGGATGGATGCGCTTCGACGATAGCGACCAATCTCACCGGCCTGTCCGACGACGTTGTCGATGGATTGCTCGACGACAGCAGTGTCGAGCCCGATGCCACCCAAAGAGAAGCCCTGTTCGCCGCCGCCGATGAGCGACTCGCCGAGCTGGTTCCATCGCTTCCGCTGTTCGAGCTGCCCACGTTTGTCGCCCACACCGACCGCCTCGGCGGCGTTGTGGTCGATACCCATCGAGGTGGGCCTTTCGCAGGTCTCAGCGGGTGGGGTTATGTCGAAGAGATCGACCTTCGCTGATCAGGTCTCTGGCTGACCCCTGAACTGAAGAAGCCCCCGAGCCGGCGGTTCGAGGGCTTCCGATGTCCTGAGACATCACATTTAGCGGAAGTCATGAGATGTCTTTCGAACCCTGAGCCATGACCCTGTACGCGCTACCGCTACCGGATCGGCTGTCGGTAGTAGCCTGTTGCGGTGGACGAGGGCTCCGGACCGAGCATTGCCGAAATCGATGCGAGATACAGTCCGATCGCGCCCTTCGATGAGTGGTGCCGCTCGACCGAACTACGTCTCGAGCTGGTTCAGGCGGCATCGACGGAGTACGAAGAGGCGATAGGGAGCACACCTGCGTCTGCCCGTGATCGAACCCTGCAGGACGTGGTGCAAGCTGCGGCGCTGGAGACTGGAGCGATCGAGGGTCTCTATCGCCCTACGACTGGCGTGACCCTGAGCCTCATCGAGGGTGCTATCTCGATTCAGCGGGCGCTGGGTGAAGTAACGGAAGGGTCGAGTCGTGAAGAAGCGCTGATCGCTGGTCAACGCGACGCCTATCACCTCGCTCTCGACGTAGTTACCGGGGCGCAGCCGCTTTCCGAGGCCCTCGTTCGCGAGATCCACCGGGTCGCGTGCGGTGGCCAGGACTCCTACAGAGTCTTGACGGCCGTCGGGTGGCAAGATCGCGAGCTCCAGCACGGTTCGTACAAGGACTACCCGAACCATGTGGTACTTCCGGACGGGACTGTTCACGCGTACTGTCCCGTCGACCTCGTTGCATCGGAGATGCACCGGCTCGTAGGCGAAGTGTCAAACCAGGTCTACATCGATGCGAATCCGATCGCGCAGGCGGCATTCCTCCACCATGGGCTCACCCACATTCATCCGTTCTCGGATGGCAACGGTCGAGTAGCTCGTGTCCTTGGAAGCATCCCAACTCTTGTCAAGTGGAGTACGCCGTTGGTGGTGCTCGCCGATCGCGACCCGCAGTATCGATCGGCGCAGGCCTTGGCTGATCAAGGAGACTTTCAGCCGTTCGTCTCGCTGATCGAGGAAATGACGGTCGATCTGCTTCAGCTTGTTGCGGTGCGCCTACGAGCAAGCGATGCCGCGTCTTCGTCGCGGCGGGACACTATTGGTGACCTGATCTCGGAACAGACGAGAGACGAGGACGGAAGGCAAGCTGCAGCACAGCGTGTCGAGGAGGTCGTTAAGGAGATCCTTGCTGAGGAGCTCGACAAGATCGACCTGCCGCCCGAGGTGAAGCGAAGAGTTCACGTTGGAAACGGGATGAGTAGCCCACCGGGCTATCGGGCGCGAACCGACCTGGTCTTCGGCACATTGGAAGTTGATTCCATCGCTTCACCGGCGCGCGCTGATGTGAACTTCAAGGTCGGAACCGCGACCGCAAGCGATGAAGCGCGTCAACTCGTCATCTCTTCGAATGGCGACCATCAATTCGTCCGCATCAACGAAGTCATGCCTCGGCCGACGCAGGCCCTCCGAGCCCGACTGGCTTCCTGGATCGGCCTCCACACTCAACGATTGACACAGTTGTTAGAGGACAAGCTGCGAGGCTGAGCGAGTGCTTCTTCCTTGGCGCCTCGTCCGACCAGGTGAGGTTCGGAGTTCGAAAGAGCAATAGACGCCCCATGCCGGTCGATGTAGCCCAAAACGACCACTGACCAGGGGTGGAAGGCCCCTGGTCAGCTCGTGGCGGAGAGCCTCCGACTGCTTTCAAACCCTCCACCCGAGTTTGTCAAGCTCATCGGTCGGGTCAAGCTGTCGGCACGCACCTCACGTACAGAATCGCAATGAAGCCGCCTTGCTCAGTTTGCTCTACGTACAGCTGTGCGAACACTTGCTCATCGAAGTCGAGAAGAAGTACGTCGAATCCTCTAACCGCAGGGTTCGACCCACCCATCTGAGGACTGAAGTCGTCGGTATCAAGCTCCTCGTATGAGAGCTTGTATAGCCGCCGCTGATCCGCTAGCGACAGCCACGACCGCGCTGCCTCGACCAGATCGACAGAGCCCTCGGACCCTTCCTCGATCTGGTCGAGGGAGGCGTCAGCATAGTGATCCTCAGCACAGTGGATCATCCACGGATCAGGAGGTTGCGCGTATCGTGACAAGTCTGCCTCAACAATGACCGCTTCCGGAACTGCCGTGGCCGAGGACACCTCGGGCTGAACCGACCCTGTTGGGGTCAGGATCGTCGTGGAGACTGTCGAAGCGGCCGTTTCTACGGCGTCTTCGCCGCCACTACAGCTTGTGACTCCGAAGCCGGCGGCAACGGCGACGGCTGCCGCGACGATGCGGCACAACCGGGACCTTCGCACCAGAACTCACCTCCCTGGATCACAAGCCGTACATTGCCCTTCTCGCTACCATCGACTGGGTTCGCGACCCCAAGCGGCGCTACGTCGGTAGCGTGATGTCGTTCAAGCTCGTCTAGGTCATGACCACCAGCGACACGGTCTCGAATCAGGTTGAGGAACTCAGCACTCCTGGCAACCGAGCGACCCGGGTCAAGGTTCGCGAGTCCTGAGTCGGTTACGTCCCAGTGACCACGATGGTGGCCCGAGAGAACTAACTCCACGATCGGTTTCTCCTCTTGGCCAAACGCAATTCGCTCGATTGAACGCAGGAACAGCAGCTTCTCTTGCCCTTCGGCAAACTCGCCGGCGGCTCGGTTCGCAACGACCCACTGGCCCCCGATATCGATCACCGTCGAGTCAGCACTCTCGCCCGAACCCCAGACGATGAAGCTGACCGTCGTTGTCCCGGTGTCGCCCTTGAGTACCTCAGCAACCTCGAAGGTGACACGCCGGAACTGCATCGGCGCAACCACCACAGATCGAGAGAGGTCCTCGACGTACTCCTTGCCATCGACCGAGTTCCACTCAGCAGATCCGACACCTCGTACCGTTCCCCGGACGACGAGATCAGCCTGATCCAGTTCGATTGAGAGCGGCTCTACGGCCATATCCGCGATCTCGACGTAGTCCGGATCGACGAGGCTCATACCTCGGGCCCGAAGGTCTTGATCAAGTTGCATATGTGCAGGCTGCGAAGCGGCTTCTCCAGGCGTGTAGGTGAAGACCACTGCGAAGAGTGCGAAACCAAGAGCAAGTGCTATGTACCTTTTCATCTTCCCACCTTCCTAGACGTACGCATCGATCATGTCGATGTCGAGCGAGGTCCATGGACTGGTGTTGTAGACCTCGACATAGACGTTGAAGTTGCTGGTGTGCGAGAACAGCGAGTTGTTGCAGACGATCCAAGAACCCGAGGGCGCAGTGCAGCTCTTGACGTGCGGAGTGCCGGTGTTGAGGTTCCACACGACCAGGAGAGCACTGACGTTGCCGCCAACACCTCGGAGATGGGCCTGCGCAGTCATGGTGCTGCCGGGGGGGCCAACCTGGCTGATCTGCTGGCGGATAGAAGCGTTCATGTCACAGGTAGCGCACTGGTTGGCAATGCGTATGTAGTCGCGACCCCAAGGAGTGTTGTTATCTGTTCGGTACTGATATGAGCCAGCAGCGCCGCCCGACGGTGGCTTCCACTCCCAGTGGGCGGCTCCGTATTCGATTGACTTGTTGGCCGTCAGCCGAGGTGAGTTGGCCCAGCTTCTCAGGAAGCCGTTGATGTCGTCCTGCTCGGTTGTTCTGGCGTAGGTCTGTCCAGCCGAGTAGCCGGGATGCATCGTGGGTTTCTGGCCCGGATCGGACGACGGGATGAAGCTGGAATGCCCAAGCCCATGCCAATGACCGAACTCATGAGCGATTACCCCACGCGCATCGTGTTGACCAGGACCTGGCTGCCCGGCTCCCGTATACCAATTCTCGGAGACATCCATCCGTAGATTACATTGGCCGTTGACGCCGTTCTTCGCACACCCCCAGGTTCCGGTCGCAAGAGTGCCACCGGCCCCATCGAGGAAGGCAAACAGCGTCTTCTTGGGTTGAGACTGATTGGACCGAACCCAGTTTCGGATCGGAGTCAGATCCTGGGTATCCCATACCGATTCCCCGGCGTTGAAGACTGGGTCCCAGCCAGCGATATTTTGCTTGTACAGGTAATTGCCCCCAACATTTCCCAGCGCCGGGTCAACCTGATACGCATTGGCTGAGCTAATCGTTGCCAGTACGAACGCAACGGTCAGTACGAGGACGGGAAGTTCTATCGGTCAGTGCACGGTTGAGGCTGCAGCATAGAGGGCGGCTGGGGTTTGGTAGTCGAGGTTGCGTCGGCGTTGGTTGTTGATGATGGCGGCTGCGTGATCGATCCGGGTTTGTGGGATGGAGGCGAGGTTGGTTCCTCGCGGGAACCACCAGCGCCAGGCCCGGTTCTGGTTCTCGATCTGACCGCGCTGCCACGGAGAGTGCGGGTCACAGAACCAGACGTCGAGGTCGTAGGTAGAGGCCAGTGTCTGCCATGCGGCCCACTCGGATCCTTGGTCGAAAGTGACCGAGCGGCGCAGATGAACGGGGATCTGCTCGAATGCTTCGACGAGACCGGCGAGCACGTCAATAGCCGCGTACCCGTTGGGCATCGCCAACGCGAGGCTGTAGCGGGTGACCCTCTCGGTGAGGGTCAGCATCGACGACGCGTTGCGGGCCCCGATGATCTGATCTGCCTCCCAATGACCGCACTCGGCCCGGTCGTTCACTACCGCTGGGCGTGCGTCGATGTTGGGTAACGCTGGGCGTTTCGATTCGTGACGGGCCTGACGGCAGCGCCGGCGGGGTCTGCGAGAGCGCAGACAGTCCCGGGCCTTGACGTCGAGCACACCGCCGTAGACCGACTGGTAGATCGTCTCGGTGCATGGCCGCCCGTCGACGTCTTCGACGGCCATGTCAGCGGTGATCGCGTCGGGTGAACGACCCAGTTTGAGTTCCGCAGTGATCCTGTCGCGGACCTCGCCTGGGGCGGCCAGCATCGGCTCACGCGGCCGGGCTCGTCGGGTGTCGGCACGAGCCTGCGCGCCACAGGCCCGATACTGGCCACGGCCCCCGTTGCGGGCAATTTCACGACTCAACGTGGTTGGGTGGCGGCCCAGCCTGCGGCCCAGCTCCGCCCAGCCGATCTCGGGCTCAGCGGCCAAACACGACGCAATCGCGTCGCGCTCGACAGACAACAGCGCAACTCCTGGCATGATGGACTCTCCATCGGTCGGTGGTGGTAACAGCACCGGTCATCATGACCGGAACCGTGCACCGACCGATGGAACTCACCGACCTATGTGAAAGTCGCCGGTAGGTGGCGCTATGTGTACCGAGCAGTCGATCAGTATGGCCAGGTCATCGACGTGTTCGTCTCGCCGCGCCGTGACATTGCAGCGGCTCGCAGGTTCT
>JAAETH010000201.1 GCA_024228575.1 Actinomycetes bacterium | reverse complement strand
TAGTTAGGGGATGCCTCGTGGCGCCTTGGTGTTGCGTTCTCGGTCGGTCTACTCGCCGGGGACGAAGAGACAGAAGGGGTGTCCGGCGGGGTAGAGCATCACCCGGATTCGTGCCGGCTCGCGTTGCTCGGGTTGGTGGACAGCGACCGACACGCCGGCGGCTACGACCGAGGCGATGGCGTGGGATCAGGTGCCCCGGGCCGGCTGGAGTCACATGAGGTTGGTGGGTGGACATGGTTCCCGTTTCGGCCACACTGGCGAGATGCCTCGTTTGTACCGGTGTCTGGTGGTCGTCGTGTTGGTTTCGGCTGCCTGTTCGGCGTCCTCATCGGGTGAGCTGAGAACGGCCGACCCGGTTGGGCAGGGGGCTACAACGTCGTCGTTGTCTTCAGCTACTCCGGCGGTGCCGGACCAGGTCGCCACGTCGGTGCCGGCAACCACGACTACTTCGAGCGGCGAACCTCCCAGCGCGGCTGGTTTGTGCGACGCCGCGCCTCCCGGGACGACCGAGATAGCGATCTCGTCACCGTGGGAAGTGGGCATGGTCCGCGAACTCGAACTCCAGATCGGAAAGCGGAACTCCACCCGGCCATCGCTTGAGGGGCTGAGTTCCACACCGGTGACACTGACAGTGATTGGTGAGGATGCGGGGGGCTGGGTTCTCCGCTGGGAGGCGGGCACTACGTCGTTAGAGGCTCTCGGGCTCCCTCAGTCGCTGGCCGCAGAGGCGGCGGAGGGGCTTGAGGACCTCCCGCGGTTGGTGATCGATTATCGAGTGGACGAGTTCGGCTTCTATGCCGGTGTTGTGGACCCAGCGGCACTGCGGACCTACGTCAACGACGTGTTCGATTGGATGGCGGTCACCTTGCCCGACCCTGGGTTCGATACTGGTGAAGTCCAGGACTTCTTCGCTGGGCTCCCTGACGAGGGATTCGAGCAGATGTTCACTCAAGATCTGCAGGTGTTTCACGGTTTCGGTGAGATCGCCATCTTCGTGGACGAGGTTCTCGAGTTCGATGACCTTCTGCCCAACGCGTTCGGCGGCGCAGCTTTTCCTGCGGTTACCACCCTCGCAGTGATCGATCTCGTCGATGACAGTGGATGCGCTGCGATTCAGATTCGGACCACACCAGACCCGGACCAGTTCGTCAGAATCCTTGGTGAAACCCTTCGAGAAACCCTGCCCGATGTCTACGGCGACATGTCCGACGAGGAGATGCTGGCAGAGGCCGGAGACCTGGAGATCGAGAACGTGGTTGTTGTCCAGGTCGATGCTGGCTCCGGGTCTGTTCGCAGGGTCACCGCCACCCAAGCATTCGAGTCCGCGACCGAGGGCCGCACCGACACCAAGATCGTGACTGACATAACCGACGGCTGACCAACCCGCGGCCCTCCACAGCCTGACCGGCCTCGTAGAGCAACACCGTCACATGTCGACGCGACCCGCCGGAGTAGGCCCATCCCGGACCCGCGGACTGGGACGGTCGGGGCCGGGGTTCGGGGATGCTCGGTAGATGACATCAGCCTCGGGGGTTCGTTGGCGCGCGATCAGCGATCCCTGCGGCCATGATTGTCCGATGCCCGAGCCCTCGTCGTATCCGGGCGTTGCAGACCATGGCGCTGGTAGGCACCTATCCCACCCAGCTCGAACGAAGGGGCGAACGCTCGCCAGAGTTGCTTCTCTTGGCCCTGGCTTGTCGGGCTGTCCGACAGGTGGACGCCGAGCAGGTACGCGCCGGGCAACAGGAGTGGATAGAAATGCCAAGTGACCAGCATCTCTGGAAATGCATGGTCAGGCAGTCCACACCAGGCGAATTGGATCGGCATCGAGTTGGAGATCGATATCGACTTCTTCCTCGAGGGTGATGGTGTCAAGGATCTGGTATCGGGCACTGGTCTGGGTACGAATCGTCAGTGCGAGCCGCGACCCGGTGGGTGACAGGCTTGTGCCTCGAACGTTGCCCTCAACGAATCCGACCTTGATGTCGTCTTCGGTCAACCTGACCAGGGCGGTCTCGAAGTCGCCGCGGACGGTGAGTACGGCCGCCGTCCCAGAGAGGGAGACAGATACCCTCTCGACAACCGGCGGCCACTCGCCTTCAAGACCAGCGCGGATCTGTTCGGTGAGGTCCAGAATCTCAGATCGTTCGCAGTCGAGCACGACTATCGACGAGTCGACGGCGTACGACGCGTAGAGCTGGTATCGGCCCACCCTGACCCACTCAGCGTCGAGGCCGGAGGATCCCTGGTCGATGGGGTGGTCGAGAGATAGTTCGTCGCCGCGAATGACGCGCACGCGGTCTCCTAGAAAGATGGCGAGGTCTGGTCCTGACCGGCACAGCAGGTGCTGCTCGTGCAACGCTGTGGCGAGGCCGTCATCGGTGGTGATGGAGGGTCCCTCATCGGTGATGGTCACGCTGGAGCCGTGTGCGAGTCGCTCCCAGCGGTCTTGGTCGGTTTCGAGCTGAAGCGGCTCGCCCGGTAGTCCTCGGTAGCGGGCGAGTCGGAGGGGTCCGGGGTCCGTGGTGCGAAGCATGACCTCCAGATGGCCATCGAAGGCAAAGGCTCCAGCGTTGACGAACGATGTGTTCTCGGGGGAGCGGTACACGACTGTGGCCAGCAGTGGACGCAGGGGCGAGGTGAGCCGCAGCTCCTGGGGGCCGAACGTGGAGTGGGCTCCGTCGATGCTCAGCCATTGTTGGTCAGGAGACAGGGCTGGACCTTGGTAGCGGACCAGCCCACCGGTGCCGATCATTTCCATTTGCTCGAGATCGATCAAGAACGTCTCGTCGTCGGGGCCCTCCGCCCCAGCCACGGCGAGGAACCGGCTGAGGCCCCGGTCGAGGGGTCGGCCCGGGCGGATGCCTGAGAACTCGACTCCTTCGTTGTTTCTCAGATCCAGTACCCGGATTGAGGTGCCAAATGGCGCCCAGACCCGCTCAGGCCAGCTGACGATGTTCGCAGACTCTTCGGCCGGGGCGGTGGGGTCAAACGAAATCACTTGAAGCTCATCATTCAGAAGAGCGCGACCCGGGGAGTTGATCTCGGTGATGAGCAGGAGGCCGTCTGCGAGACCGACATGGGTGAGCGGCGGTGGCGGTGGACCGTCTCCGAATACGGCACCCAGCGAAGGCGGAAAGACTACCGAGGGGTTGGTTGTCGTGGTCACCCGAGCGGTGTCCGACGACGGCTCGCTGACAAGCGAGGTGGTGTTCTTCTCGGTCGGCGCATCGACTCTCGCATCGTCCCCGCCGCTGCGGGTGGGCGAGCAGCCGATGGACGCGATCAGGAGTCCTGCAAGGAACAGAAGACAGCACGTTCGGGCTACCCGGTTCAGTGGGGACATGAGACACAGGATGGCATCACCGAGTTCAGTGAACATGCACCCCAACCCGGCCACACAGGTGATGTGATTCGCAGAATCTCATGCCGGACGACGCTCCACCTGATAGCGGCCTCCCGTACCGAGGCGAGTGCCGGTGAGGTGACCGTGGCCGAGACGAGTCAACCCATGCTTTCGAGGTGATCGAAGTCGTCGACGACAGCGGATGTGTGTCTATTCGGCTCCGGACTCGGCCCGACCCTGACTAGTTCATGGAGATCCTCGCTGCCGGCCTGAGCGACTTCACCGACGACGTGTCCGCCGAGGAGTTCACGACCGAGGCCGGATCCGTCGACATTGGGAGAGTCGTGGTAGTTCAGCTCGATCTCGCCTCGGGATTCGTGCGGAGAGTGACAGCAACCGAGAGGGTCGACGCTAGCGATGGCGGGCGAACCGACACCACAGAATCATCACCTACGTCACAAACGAGCGGTGGTCAGCCAGCAAGCGGGACCCGACGACTGACCTCGACCGCAAGCCAGGCCGCTCCAACCGGCATGCCCCCGTGACAGGGTCGGCGAGAGGCATCCCAATAACCCGCCGATCATCCCTCGGCTTGCGTCCCCGAAGAGCCGGTAGGGGACGCGGAATATCGGAGTGGGACACCCGCTTGCCGTCGGGGCTCCGGGCGGGACTCGGGACCGATGGGCGGCTGTGCTAGGGCGATCTAGCCTGGTCAGGTACCGAGGAGCTGGGACATGGCCATACGCCACGAACAACAGACTGACGAGCAACAACGACGCCAGGACGCGCTTGACCGGTCGTGGGCGGCCGCCCAGAGGGACCGCGGGAATCCCGCTTTCGTCGAACTCCTCCGCGAGTCGCTGGCCCGCGTCAACGCCTTGGAGTCGACCGCGACGATGACCGGCGACGAGTTCCTCGCTCAGACGGCACCCCCGTCTGAGTAGCGGTGCGACGTTGCTGCGTGCGAGGCAGCGATCGGACGCGAACCCTGCCGGCCAGGTCCTCACATCCCAGCCGGGATCGACCCCGTCCTCGAAGAGCAGCGTGGCCCAGTCAGCTGGTGTGCTCGAGCCGGTACTCACGAACCAGGCTCGGCTGCAACGAAGACGCCGCGCTTGCATCCCCATGCAGGACATCAGGATCGAAGTCGATCCCACCGGGGAAGCACACAGTGCCCGCGACCCCGTCGACAGAGACGGCCCCGAACACCTGATCGTCATCGAGTGCCGCCAGCACCCCGGTCAGCACGCCAGCGAAGTCGAGCTCCCGGACAAGACCATCCGAGAACACGACGCGCAAGACCCGACCCTCGAGAACGTCGACATCTTGGACACGGACCAGCGCTGCCATGGGTCCAAGTCTACTGGAGGGGCTCGATCGACCCCAGAGCGGCCGGTTCTTGCGCCAGCGCCCAGTTCTTCAGGAGCTCTTGAACCTGGTCCAACCGCCACTGCTCCACCAGCCGGCTCGCGGTTCGCGGCAGCGCACCGCGTAGGACCTCGCCATTGTCGATCCTCACCAGCGCCTCGTGCTCCCCGTAGATCGCATGGAAGTGTGGAGGGTTGTGGTCCAGGAAGTACATGTAGATGGAAATCCCGTAGAACTCGCACAGCCGAGGCATCAGCTCAACCTAGAACGGCGAACCGACAGGCGGCGCGTCTGGGTCGAGAACAGCGCCATCCTCCCATGAGCCGAAAACGTAGCCAGAAACGTAGCCAGCAGCCGCTCTCGACCGGCCCGAGCTGGAGGGCGCGTCGCCGCAGGTCACACGGACCAGCTGGACCGCCTGGACGCTCGACACCCTGCTGACCAGGGGAAACACGCCAGACGGGGCCCGACGAGCTGGACTCCATCGGACTGTCTCGGCCTTCGCCGGACGCCTCCTGCACTGCTTTGCAAGCAGGGGGTCGTGGGTTCGATTCCCATCAGCTCCACTCCGAGTATTCCCTGGTCACCGATCTTTCGGGCTCTCGTCCATCGTCCACCTGCGGGGTGGCGTGCGCGTAGGAGAGGTGCGGTCTGGTGCAT
>JAAETH010000200.1 GCA_024228575.1 Actinomycetes bacterium | reverse complement strand
CTCGGTCTCGGACTCGCGGATGAGTGGCCACGGATGGGGGTCCTCTTCGGGTTCGGGCCATGTCGTTCGCGCGAACTTCACGACCCAGCGAGGATGTCGCGCCTTGTCGTCGAAAGCGAACGCCACGATCTTTGCTCGATCGGAACCATCTCCGAACAGCACCATCCATGCGGCCGGCACCGGAAACGTCATCTGCCTTGCAGCGATTGCCAGTGGGTATGGCACGGTGGTGTCAGCTCGCGTGAGGACACGCACCGAAGTAGCAGCCATGGCCAGCCTGCTAGTGAACAGGGCTTTGCGGATCCGGAGAATCCACGGCCGAGACGAAACCCAATTCTCGGCCAGGTGCCAACGCGGTGCCCCGTCCCCGGTGGCGATCCAACGCGGCCCCCGGGCTCCTTTGCGCACGATGTAGTCCGCCGAGTGCCATTCGGGATGCACTCGGCGCGAATTCAACCGCTTGATCCACCCCGACACAACGATGGTCGGAGCGTCGCTCTTCATGGCTTCCTGGAGGCTGCCGGTGTCGCAGAAGGCCGTGTCGGGCCTATGCGCGGACCAGGATCCGCTTGCCGGTTTGTGCACATCGATGCCAACGGCATCGAACTTCCGCTCTTGCTGCCTCCAGCGGCCAAACAGCGCGACTGTCCGTGGCGGGTGCGGGAGAAGAAAGCGGGCGTCAATCGATCGCAGTGTCGCCTGCGAGGAATCTTGCACAAGGCATGACGATACAACGCCTGGGCTCCGTCGTCGCTCGTGGACGCTCGAGTCACACGTGCTTTCGGACTCAGGTCTCTCGGGCCTGATCTACGAGAAGGCTGAGCCACTCGGCACTCTGGAGGACCACGTGGTTTGTCTCGTGTTTGGACTCGAACGCCTGTCGACCCGCCTCGGCGATTCGTTCGGCCAGGTGAGGATCCTCGATGATCTCGGCGCAGGCGGATGCGAACCCCTCGGGGTCGTCGGCTACCCGTAGCTCGCAATCGTCGCTCACATCGAGTCCGGCCGCACCCACGGTGGTCGATACGACAGGTAGTTCGTGGGCGAATGCCTCGAGGATCTTCACCCGGGTTCCACCCGCCCACCTCAGTGGCACGACGCACAGCGTCGCCTCTTCCAGCAAGGGGCGAAGGTCCGCGACCGGGCCGATCACCTCGATGCCGGCGCAGCGTCGTGCCGAGTGTTGTGTGGAAAGACCCTCACCGACCACCCTCATGCTCAACTCGGGAATTCGCGCCCGAAGTGTGGGCCAGATGCCGCAGACGAACCAATCGAGCCCGTCCGCATTTGGTGGGTAGTCGAGCGAGCCGACGAACAAGATGTTCGGAGGACTCGATATGCGTCGACGGATGGGGGCTGGATCGTCGTAGGTGTTCGGAACACACCGTGCATTCCCCCCGATCGTGTCGGTTTCGCTGTCGCTCGAGAGGATGGTGGCCGTGGCCTCGGCTGCGACCGATTTCTCGAGCCGACGCCAGCGGCGAACCTCTGAGCGATTCAGGCCAGATCGGACTCGGCCGACGATCCCCTGGGTTCGGATGTCCGATGCTTGCTCAAGTTTTGTGCTCTCGAGATCGACCATGTCCACAACGGTGAACTGGTCACAACGGATGGTGCCTTTCACATGTTCGAATGAGGCGAGGCCCACGCAGAAGACGAAGTCAAATGCCGCCAAGTCGAGCCTGCTCAGGTGTGCGAGCACCGAACCCCAATCGCCTGCTGCGACCGAACGCGGAAGGTCGCCGGTGGTCCAACGGGTGACCCTGGAGGCCCGGCTCCGGGTTGGAGCGGGTACCAGTACCGCTACCACACGCCCGGACAGCTCGGCAGGGACCGTTGGCGTTTCACCATCGTCTCGCCGACCGCGTGGGGCAACGATCCAATAGACGGTTCCAACCTGGGCGAGCGCGCGCACCTGCTGGGCGATGCGCCGTCGGTAGCCAGAGGTCATGGGCCATGCCCTGTCGTCGGAGATGAGGAGGATGTGTGGCAGATCGTTCGCGTTTGGCGCTCCTCCCCGGAGCGTCCCGTCATTGAGCGACATCACGGAGCTGCTCGATCAGAACTTCGGCGCTCTGCTTCCAGCTCCACGACTGCGCGGCGCGACGCGACATGCACTCTCGCTGTGAGGCGGTGAGGGGGCTTCGGATCGCTTCGGTCATTGCTGCGGCAACCGCCTCGGAGTTGCCCCGGTCTTCGACGACGATGTCTTCGTCGGCCTTGATCAGTCGCAACGGATCGATTCCCGAGAGCACGCAGCGGGTTCCCGCCGCCTGAGCCTCGACAGCCGGAAGACCAAAGCCCTCGTAGTGCGAGACGAAGACACTTGCCCAAGCGGACCCGACGAGGTCGCGGAGTGCCGCATCGTCAAGGCCCGCGACGAAGTGAACGAAAGTGTTCTCCTGGTGTCGCTCGTCCCCCGACCAGATCCTGGCACTCCCGGGCTCGCCGACGATCGTGAGGGTCGCGTCGGGGTTTGCCCGATGAACCTGTTGGAACGCCCTCAACACGGTTCCGACATTCTTGCGCACGCTCATGTCGCCGGCGACGCAGACGAATGTCGGGATCTCCGATTTGGCTCGGAGAGTCGTCACGTCGACCCCGCAGCTCGCAACAGGGATCCGTTCGGCGGGAAGCCCGAGGTGGTGGGCCAGACGCAAGCGAGAGTACTCCGACGATGTCACGATTCGGATGCCGCGACGGTGGAGCGCCCTTGTCAACAGGCGCTGCTGAACGGCGAACCGGCGTGAAAATCCCTGTGGGTAGTCGAACACGGATGTGTCGTGGATGACCACGACTTGGTCGCGTTTGGCTAACGGCCCTGTGTTGGCGGTCGACAGGAGAGCGTGACCACGCGTGTGCAGAGGCAGGCGGGATTGCTCCCACGCATGTCCGGCCGTCCCGAGAGCGAAGCGTCTGGGCGGTGCGATAACCGTGCCGCCCAGATGGGCCATGACACCGTTGAAGTAGGTCGTCATGCCGCCGAAGGGCTTCCAGATCACTCGGCCGTTGACGGCGTATCCAGAAGATCGACTCACCCGGTCAGTGAACCGCGAATGTGTCGTGAGCGCAATCGTCGTCGTGCCTCAGAGGGTGTTGTCCGGTGACTGACGGTCCACGTATCGCCCTCTGTCACGAGTGGATCACCACGCGCGGAGGCAGCGAAAGGGTCGCAGTCGAGATATGTCGCGCGCTCGATATCGAGGATGTCTACGTTTTCACCGCGGATCCGGTGCTCGCCCGTCGGTTGTTTCCAAGTCAACACATCATCATGACGCGACCCGGCAGGTTGGGGTGGGTGCGTCGACACTGGGCATTTGCGCTGCCGGTCATGCCGTTCGGCTGGAGGCGGTTCGATCTGAGTGGATACGACATCGTCATCACCAATGCCCATTCGTGCGCAAACAGTGTCAAGACACACCCCGACACGGTCCGCCTCAGCATGTGTCACACTCCGATGCGGTATGCGTGGTGGCCGGCCAGTGAGATTCGCAGGCTTCCCCTTCCCCTTCGCGTGATCTGGCCGCTGGGTGCCGCCGTCTTTCGTAGGCTCGATCGTGGCTGGTCCCGTCGCGTACATGCCTACTACGGGAACTCGCGGTTTTCTGCGGAGCGAGTAAGCGAGTGTTATGGGGTCGAAGCGGGTGTAATCCATCCGCCAATCGATCTCGATTTCTGGCGACCAGACCCCTCTGTCGAGCGTGGTGACTACTTCCTCATTGCGGGAAGGCTGGTCGCGTACAAGGAGGTGATTCTTGCTTTGCTCGCAGCGAATCTCGCCGGCGAGCGCCTGATCGTCGCTGGTGACGGTCCCCAACTCGCCGATCTGCGCCAGGCGGCCGGGCCGACCGTTGAATTCGAAGTAGCACCAACCGACGAACGTCTGCGCGAGCTGTACCAGGGCGCCATAGCTCTCGTTCAGCCGGGTGTCGAGGAGTTCGGCATGACCATGATCGAGGCTGCGGCATGTGGTACGCCTGGCTTGGCATTTGGCAAGGGTGGAGCGTGCGAGACGATCGTCGACGGCGTCACAGGGCTTCTGTATCCAGAAATGACGCCACGTCGGCTAGCCATCGAGATGTCGAGATTCGACCCCTACGACTACGACACAGCGGACATCGTCGAACACGCCGACCGGTTCTCGACGGCCGAGTTCCACCAGAAGGTCCGGGATGCGGCTGCGAGAGCAGTTCTGGCTCACTCCGGCAGCTCGCGTCGGTCAGAATGGGCTGAGGCCCTCTTAGCGATGAAGACCCAATCGAATCGACCCCCAACCGATGTACCGACAACAAGGACAGACCCTCGGATCAGATGATCGGGTTTGGTCCGCGGTGTCCACTCGGTGGACGAGGGTTCCGGCGTGGGCTTGGTTTGTTCTGCTTCCATTCGCGTTCATCGGCGTGTTCGCTGTGCGGTCTACGGATCAACCTCGGTATGGCCATGACCTGACGCTCGAGACACTTCCGTCCGAAACCCACAGCGTCGTCGAGAACCGCTCGATCCTGATCGAATCGCTCGATGGAGCCGATTGGCCGGACGTCGAGATGCTGGTTGCCACCAAGCAGCACGATCTCATCGAGATCAGTGCTGTTGCCGATAGCCAGTCCAACGCCAGCGATGCTGTCGAAGTCGCGGAGCGACTCGCCCTGACCTCCGGTCTGCCAGTGCTGGTGGTCGCGTCGATCGAGCGTGGGATCGTGTCTCCTAGAGCTCTAGCGGAAGCGGGACTTGCCTCGGCGGTTGTCCTCGTCGGGCTGGTCGCGCTGGTCGGTGTCAGCGGGGACAGGACTGCGCTCCGACGACTCGTCGAACCACCGCTTCCGGGAATCGTGGTGCTTGGCGTGGCCGTCGCGGTCGCGGATCTACAAGTGAGAGCTTGGACCTGGAGCGTGTGGTCCCTGGCGCCGTGGCATCGTGTGGCCGTTCTGGTTGCCTGCTGGGGTTTGGGTGTGGTCGGTGCCGCACTTCTTCTCCGCGGGTGCTCTCGGGGACTGAGGCACCTTGCTCCTCTCGGCGGGTTCCTGCTGTGGGGTCTCGCCGGGGTGTTCGTGTCGGTAGCGCCGCTTCGGTCGGGTGTAGCCTGGCTCGGCTACGCATCGCTGGCCTTGATCGCCGTGGGTCTGAGCGAGCGCCCTCTGAAGGCGGGTCTCCTGGTGGCCATTGTTGCATCGGGACTGATCAGCGTGGCGTCGCTTTTTGCACATGCCACGCACTCCGGGTGGTCCCTTGGAGGTCTGATCGCCGGTCGGCTCAGCGGACTGACGGCAGAGCCGAACGTGGCGGGCCAGATAGGCGGGCTGCTCGTCGTCCTGGCCGGTGTTCTGTTGCTCACCCGGGAGCGAGGCTCGGCGAAGTTGGGCACGAAAGCCAAGTTGGGACTGGGCCTCCTTGCAGCCGTGGGCTTGACCGTCGTCACGCTTAGCGAAACGCGCACGGCGCTCGCTGCAGTACTGGTGTCGGCGATCGTGTACGTCGTCGACTTGGGTCGACGGCCGTTGGCTCAGGCGCTAGCGGTTGCTGCAGCGGCCGTAGTTGCCCTTGCAGCAGTGGTTGCCCTGGGTCTGTGGGATGAGCCGGCAGGCGGGTCTGACGAGCTCCTGACCCTGCACGGTCGTGACGAGATCTGGGAGTTCACCATCGACCAGATTGCCCAACGCCCGGTGGCTGGGTGGGGTCTGGCCTCAGGCCCTGACCACTTTGGTCGCGAGTCGGCCGAGGCTGCTCTGGTTGTGTTTGCACCGAGCTCTCACAATCTCCTCCTCGAGATCGCCCGTGAGACGGGATTGATCGGGTTGGTGCTGGCTTCTGTAGCGTTCGTGATGGCGCGTCCTTGGCGACAGCGTCGCCTTCGTCCCGTCCTCGCGTATCTGTGCGTCACGGCTGTCACGAGAACGTCCGTCGGCATCCCGGGCACCGTGGTATTTGTCTGGTTCGTCTGTATCGCGGCCTCGGCTGCCCGACTATCGATCGATCAGGCTGCGGAACGAGAAGCGCGACTTGGCGTGGGTCACGACGATGCCGATCATGGGCGCCTTCATGCCGGTGAGTTCGGCAAGGGCATCCTCCAGCTCCCTGCGCTTCGTCCTTCTCAAGGGCACGACCAGAATCACCGCATCGGAGGCTGAAGCCAGCAAGGTCGACCAGCTCGAGGTCCCGATCGGCGGGCAGTCGACAGCAACGACGTCCCACACTTGCCGGAGACGCTCGAATGCTGCTGTGACGGCAGCGTGCGAGACCTCGGGCGTCTCATCGGGCGCACTCCGATTTCTGGAGACGAGGAGTTCGATTTGCCCGGCCGACGTGGCGGCCGGCGGCCAGCTGACACTGGTCGGGTCGAGGGAGCCGTCGATGACGCTGTGAAGAGCGTTGTCTCCCTGCGGCGCGAAGAGCTGTGAGACAATTCCACGGGGAAACGTCCCGTCAACCACTCCGACGCTTCGGCCGAGCCGCGCAATCGAGAGGACGAGGTTCGCCGTGACGACCGCGCTTGTGAGTCTCGTCGAAGCGCTGATCAAGGAGATAGCGATAGGAGTCCTGCCTTCGGTGGCGACTTCGATTCGAGTGCACAAGCCGCAAAAGGCATTGGCTTCGGGAGGAGAACTCGGGTGACCGACAACAAGGGTTTCGCTCCCACGTCGGAAGGGTCGCTGAAACTCTGGCATGACTGCCAGGACGGGGGCTGCGGCGCCTGCGATGGCTGCCACCTCTTCGGCCACTTCCAGCCGATTACGGAATCGGCCCACCAGCAGGGCGCCGACAATGAAGACAACAAATGCTGCACCTGCCCGCGCTGCGTGTGAGGGTGGAGCGGCGAGGTCGACCGCCTTGGATGGTCGCGCCAGAACCGTGACCTGGCCGGTGGCTCCAGCGACCAGCAATTCGCGGTCTTGGATCATAGCCTCGTGTTGAGCGAGGCGAGTGATTGAGGCGTTGAGCTGACGTTGGATCGTTCCGGCTCTTGTGGTCGCCTCGGCCGAGTGCGCCGCTTCCAGCTCGGACGTGAGCCCGTCCACCACCTCCACCTGGATGTCACGCCGTTCTCTGAGGGACCCGAGCGTTGTCTGAAGCTCGGTCAGTTCTGTTTCGATGCGAAACTCGATGAACTTCGCCACGGCGATTTCGTTTGCTGCCACAGCGGTCGCACGCTTGGTCGCGTTGACCTCGATGGTGAGGAGTGGTGTCGAAGATGAGTATTCACCCCATATCCAATTGACTGCAGCGCCGTCAGCTCCCAAATCGAACCGAACGGCCTCGTCAAACTCCGAGGAATTGACATAGGCAGCCGCCGCGGATGTTTCTCGGTGATCAATCGGCGTCGAAAGGCCAACGTTGACGCCGTTGGTGACGGTGTCGGTGAGCTCGATTGTTGATTCCGAAGAGAAGGGCCCTGCCGAGGAACTGTCGAGTGTGGAGCTGGCCATCCACGTGGCAAGTGCCGCGAGTAGCGCCAGAGGTATCGACATTGCGAGGGCTCGCGTTGCCCGGAGACCGAGCAATTCGTCCTCGGTTCGCGAGGTGGAGATCATGGCGTGAGCAGTATTCCAGGAGACTGAGCGCTTGTGCCCGACAACGGTGCGATCCTTGGCCGCAGGCCGAGTCCGCAGAGGATCCAGAAGTGGAACAACACGTACTGAGGAACCGAAGCCAGGGCGGCCAGAACAGAAACGACCAGGGCTGTCCGGGCGGCGCGGGCAACTTCGTCGTCGGCGAGTTCGTGACGTCGACACCACAGCGCGTTGAGCGCCAGAGCGATGCCGGGGATGCCAAGACCAACAGCGATGCTCGACGCCAACGAGAATGCATCACCCGAGCCCCAACCGGCGCCCAGCCCACCTGTGGCGAACAGAGTCTCGAAGGCAAGCCGCTCGCCTTCTGCCCGCGAAAGCGCAGAGTCGGATTCGGCTTTTTCGGTTACGACTTCGGAGACTCCGTCGGCAATCGACGCGTCCAACATGGTGGCAGCAACGATGACGAAGACTACCAAAGCGGCGATTGTCGCAACGAGGATGCCAAGGGCCCGCCTGTCATGGGCAATGGTCCTGCCTCGCCGAGCGAAGAGCAGCGAGGCCAATACCGTTCCGAGCCCGACTGCGCCGGTTGTGGATGCAGTGGCAGCAAGCATGAGCACACCCAATCCTGTCGAGACACCCAGCGTTGTTTGACTGGCGACGCAGGATCGTCCGACGAACAACATTGCGACGAAGGCCGTGTAGCCGGCAATGAAGGCCGCTGCGAAGCTGGGCTCGACCAGCAGGGCGCTCAGGCGTGGAATCGATTCCGAGATCCTCTGGCCTGGGTTGTGGGCGAAGCTCGGGTTGTTGAACAGCCGTTCGACCTCGGGGAGCCAGCCGAGGTTATAGCTGACCTGTAGCACCCCGAAGGCAGCACACACCCATCCTGAAGCGACGAATGACCGAGCCAATTGTCGCCGTTTGACTCCGCCGCTGTTTGCCAGGTGCCCGATGAAGCCAGCGATTGCAGCGAACACTCCCAATTGAGCCAGGTGGAAGAAGTTGCGAGCCCCGAGCCCGAGCGGAACCTGTCCCTCGGCGGTGCGAAACACCGCGGTACCAGCGAATACCAGCGGAATCAGAACTGTGCTCGCAATCACCCAAAGAGCCAAGGGGCTGGTCGTCCAGCGAAATGCCACTCCGAGTACGTGGCGGGGCATCCGACCAGACACGACTTCGAAGCCGATGGCGGCTGTAAGGGCGAGCATCGGGACCGTGAGGCCGTATTCGCCCCGGACCGAGATCGGCGACCAAGCGATCATGCTGGCCGAAGCGACTCCAACGGTGATCATGACCGGGATCCGGGACTGCCGGGGCGCTAGTGGGGGATTGACAGCCTCATCCTGGCGCGGTCTCGTTTCTACAGCAGGGGGCACTCGGACACCCTAGCCAGGCGCCCGTCGCGAGTTCGTGAATCGAGTGGTTGTGTCTAGTCAGGGTGGAGATGCTGTCGTCGCGGGTGCGGCATGCAGGCGGTGCCATCTCCAGTGGTCATCGCACATTGTTGCGACATCGTGTTCAGCATCCCAGCTCAACTCATGTTGTGCCCGCCCTATCGCGGCTATGGCGACCGGTTGATCGCCGGGTCTACGATCCGTCACGCTCGTGGGGATCTCGACTCCCGTCGCTTCCTCGGCTGCCGAAACAAGTTCTCTCACCGATGTTCCGCGACCCGTGCCGAGGTTCCAGACACGTGTGCCCGTCATCGCGCGAACTCGCTGTAGCCCCGCAACGATGCCGCGGGCGATGTCCATCACGTGGATGTAGTCGCGAATACAGGTGCCGTCGGGTGTTGGGTAGTCATCGCCGAAGAGTCGCAGAGTTTCGCCGCGTCCTGCGGCAACATCCATGACAGATGGCATGAGGTTGTTTGGTTTGCTGCCCGGGCTCTCGCCAATGCTTCCCGATGGATGTGTTCCGACGGGGTTGAAGCAGCGAAGAAGACCGACTCGCCAGCGGTCATCTGAGGCGGCGGTATCGACGAGGATTTGCTCGATCATCTGCTTGCTGCGGCCGTATGGACTTGTCGGCTGGATGGCGGCCGTTTCGGTGATCGGTGACTCCTGTCCGGGTGCATACACCGCGGCTGATGACGAGAACAGCAGAGTGTGGCATTCGAATCGGTGCATGGACCGCAGGAGCGACAGAGTCGACTCGAGATTGACCGAGTAGTAGTCGAGGGGACTCGAGACCGATTCACCGACTGACTTCAGGCCGGCGAGGTGGATGACCGCGTCGATTCGTCGGCTCTCGAACACCTGGTCAAGCGTATGAGTGTCGGCCACATCGGCTTCGACGAAGTCGGGTGTGGTGCCGATGATCTTCGCTATGCCGCCGAGCACGCTGCTGGACGAGTTCGCGAGGTTGTCGAGTACGACGCAGCGGTACCCCGCTTCGTGCAAGGCAACCACGGTGTGGCTTCCGATGTATCCAGCGCCACCGGTGATCAGGATGAGGCCCTTCTCATCGGCCGTCGGGCCATCGTGTTGTTCTGGCATCATCCTCAGTTAACCGTCAGAACGCCCTCTCCGTCGACCGAACCAGTCTTTCCGATGAACTCTGTTTCGGTCATCGCTGCCATCAGATCTGGGTCGTTCGAGTTGGCCCATGTGCGGACACCTGGGGCCACTCGACACGCGACCAGTGCCCGCTCGGGACCATCGGCGTCGAACATGACGGTGTAGGCCTCGATCTCGACGGGTCCGACGTGGTCGGGGGCTCCGATTGCGGTCGGGTGGGTGTCGATGTCGTTCTGGCAGTTCTCTGTCCAGTAGCCGTTGGCCGGTGGGTCCGTCGAGTACGCGCCGAATGCGTGTTTGGTGACGAAGCCGCCGTTCGCACTGCAGAACCCGACCGAACCCGGGTCGTCGCGCAACACACCTGCCATCGTGGCGATCGAGTGGGTCACATAGTTGTTCAGCGGTCCACCGGCGAACGTCAGTCCACCGGTGACGGTGAGCTGACGGTCGAGACCGAACCCGATCTCGCGTGCGCCAATCTGAACGGCCGACGGGAAACACGAGTACAGGTCGATATGGCCGACCTCGTCAGGGCCGACACCGGCCATCTCCAGGCAGCGACCGCCGGCAACACGTATGGCGGGTGATTCGTGAAGCACCCCGCGGTTCGTCACTGTCTGCGTGTCAGAGCCGTCGGTACCGGCGAGCGGAAAGACCCACCTGTCGCGGCAGACGCCAAGCTGCTCGGCTGTTTCGGCCGGACAGAGGATCAGCGCCGCGGCCTGGTCGAGATCCCAGTTCGAGTTCATCGCCTTTGTGTAGGGAAATCCGATCATTCGATTTGACCCGGAGGGGTTGCGGATCTCGTCGGCGCTCATCGGAGTGCGGAACCAGGCGTTGGGGTTGGCGACAGCGACCTCGTTGAACCCGGCCCACAGCCGTGAAAGACGGTCGCGGTGTTCGTTCAGAGTCTCGCCATTGGAGTAGCGCACCGCCGACTCGAACAGTGGGTACATGTGGATGGGCTGGGAAAGGCCTCGCGATTGCTCGAACGGGTCGACCATGTCCAGGTCGGCGCCTGCGACCTCATCGGGTTTGATATCGGTCTGTTCGATCATGTCGATCCACATACCGGCCCTGCGAGCGCGACGCCGGCTCCAGATCGTCTCGGCGCCGACGATGATGGACACATCGGTCGCCCCTTCGGCGATGCGCATCGCCAGTCGGTTGACGAGCGATTGGGGGGTGTTGCCGCCATCGGTCGACAGGACCGTGCGGGCGTCGCTGGCTCCGAACCGATCGGCCAGCAGGCGAGCCGGATCGCTGTATTTCCAGGCGCCCTTGACCGCGGCGATGGTCGACGCCGACGAGAGCAGTTGGGTCGAGCCGGCGTCGAGAGCTGCGAGTTCGCATGCCCGCGCCATCAGCTCGAGTGCTTCGACGGCATCGTCGAGATCTCCGGGTTTGTGGGAGAGCTGGCCAACCCCGACGAGAACTGGGGTGCTGGGGGGAATGGGAACTGTCACCCGACCAGTCTGTATCAACTCGTGACCCAAGCGCGATTCTGCCTCGAGACTCTGGTGGGGCACTCTGATGGTGACCGTCAATTCGAAAGGCCGACCGCCGGGCGCGCCACATCGCCAGAACGGGCGGATTGTTTCGTTCCAGCCGCTGATGGCAGATTCCTATTGCGTGTCTGTGCCGCTAGAACGTCTCTTCGTCCGGGTAGTAGAGGTGGCGATAGAGGATCTGCACGTGCGTCTCCGTCGGTGGTGGCGGTCCGCGGTCTGGATCGATTTGACACCACATGTCGCGAGACTTGCCGGTCTCGTCGGGTGGTCGATCAAACACTTCGGATGGTGGTCGCTGGTCGACGGAATCTGTCTCTTCTCGCTCGCGCTCTTCGCGGACTGCCCACTGCTTCTGGCGCCGCAGCTCGGCTCTCCGGTGGTTCTCGGCAGCCGTTTTGCGGGTATGGGTCGTTCGGCAGCGGGGTTCGCCGTTGTCGAGGTTGGTTAGCCCACCGTCTTCGGCTGCCAGAACGTGGTCGGTATCGACCTGGCGGGCGAGCAACCCACAGCCGCAGTTGCACCAGCGGTCTCGGTAGGCGATGGCCTGCCTCTGCTTGGGGGTGAACCAGCGCCGGCCGGTGCCGTAGTGCAGCACTTCACCGTTCTGGGAAAGCACCACCGAGTGGACCTTGGCCTGGACCAAGTACTTGACCAGCTGGTGGTAGGTCATGGCTGTTCCATCGTCGAACTCGCACTCGAACAACTCGGGTGGTACCGGCTCGGGTTCGAGCCCTGCCGCTTTGGCGAGGGCGGCTTGAACACACTCGAGCGATGCACGGATGTGGGCGATGGGGGAGGCCATATCCGTGTCGGCATCTGCGCCGTTGGAACGGCACGCCATGATGACCAGGGCGTCGTGCCTGCGCTGGGCGGCGCTGCGCTGAAGGTCGTTGTTGGTGATCTTGTCCGTGCCCAAACGGGCCTTGGCTTCGGCCCTATCGTGCTTGAGCAGTTGCAGCGCAATGCGGTCGACCTCTCCACCGACCAGGACCCTGGCTTCGGGGGTGAGGGTGCCGTCGAGCATGCCTCGGTCTTTCCAGCCTCGTGACAAGTGCACGCTGCGCGCCTGCTGGTCCTTCTCGTCCTTCAAGTCGGGTTCGGAGTCGTCGGCGGCGTTGCGCCATGCCTGAATTGCTTTGGCGAACTCGTCCCAGGCCATGGTGGTTGCCCAGTCGACCAGCGTCTGTTCGGCGTCGATGAAGTGCTGGTAGAAGCGGGGCTGAGTCAGCTCTCCGAGGACGCGGATGTGGTCGGGTGTCAGCTGGCCTGCTTCGAATGCGTCGCGGACCAGGGGCATGGAGGACAGCCTGTCGGCCCGCAACGTGCGGCCTGCGAGCTGGCCACGACGGCCATTGCTCGTTGCATAGAGGTATGACCGCAGCGTTGCAGATCCGCCGGTGGTCCCTTGGGCGTAGACGGCTGGCTGGTCGGCAACGTCGAGCACGCGCGCGTCGAGTGCTTCGACCCGGTTTCGAAGCCCGGTCATCGTCGAGACGCAGTTGCGAAGGGCCTCTGTGTCGTACACGCGGTAGTTGACCGTCAATGCCTTTGCGACGGCGTCGACCGCGTCGAGTAGCTCGACGGGTAGTCCTTGGTTTTGGCGGCTATCAGTCATCAACATTATGATACCAAACATACGTTCGTGGAACAACTATGTATCAAACAAACGCGGAAGTCCTCATCGGGGAACGGCATCGATCATGCAAGAAGGGCGGGCACGCCACTTCACGCGGTGCGGGTCGACGAGCTCGGGCTAGCCGAAGGCGTTGAGCCCGATCAGCAGGCCGACCATCGCGATCATCGCGGCGATGTTGGCCACAATCTGTCTGGCAAGCGTCGACTCGATCTTGCCGCCGAGTTCGGCCAAGCCTCCGTCGATCTTGGAACTCAGGGCATCGAGATGGCCGTTGATGCCGACGAATCGGCCGTCGATGCCGACGAATCGGCCGTCGATGCCTGCGAAACGTGCATCGATCTCGGTGAGGTGTGCGTCGATTTCGGTGAAACGGCCGTCGATCTGGCTGAAACGCGCGTCGACGGCGGTGCGCAAGTCCTGCATCTCCATGCGCAGTTCCGTCCTGGCGATGTCGAGGTTCGTCTGGGCGGACTCGAACTTGGAGTCCATGTTGGTCCTGAATGCAGCGAGATCTGTACGCGTCGCAAGGTCAGTCCAGCCTGCTGGTGGCAGTAGCTCCATGAGGTCCTCGGCGGCTTTGGGGCCAACCGTCCGTACGAGTTTGTCGTGCAGGTGTCGGCGATCTGCGTCTGAGATCATGTTATCCCCCGGGGTTTGTCAATATCGAGGGGGAAGTTGCCACCACTCTACGCGGACGGTGGGACACTCATCTGAAGAGACCTGACCATCCGGCGGGAAGCTGCGATCGTGGGTCGCCGACCTCTATAGGCAGAGTTCGGCCATGAGCCGAATGACCTGGGGCGGGCCGCTGACCATCATGGTAGTCACGACCGATTCCTCCCATTTGGCGAGGTCGGCCTTGATCTTGTCGATCGGTCCGATGAGGGCGACCTTCTCGACGACCTCGACGGGGATCGCGGCGGCGGCTTCGTTCTTGAGGCCGCTCATGTAGAGGCCTTGCACGGTGTCGGCGATGTCTTCGTGGCCCATGCGGCAGAACACTTCGTGGTGGAAGTTGGCTCCCTTGGCTCCCATGCCACCCATATACAGGGCGAGCATGGGCCTGACCATGTCGGCGGCTTTCTCGATGTCGTCCATCGGCACCACCGATACCGGGCACACAACGTCGAAGTCGGATCCGCCCGGCGCGCCGAAGGTTCCTTTGCCGGCTGTGTCGTAGCCCGTTTGCAGCGCCGTGCGGTAGAAGGCGTCGTCATCGGGTGAGAAGAACAATGGCAGCCACCCGTCGCACAGCTCGCCGGCCAAAGCGATGTTCCTCGGGCCTTCCGCCCCGAGGTAGATCGGTATCTCCTTGCGGAGGGGATGTACGGTGGGTTTGAGCGCCTTGCCGATGCCCATCCCACCCTTGAGTGGCAGCTGGTAGAAATCACCGTCTGCTTCCACGGGAGACTCGCGTGCGAACACCTGACGCATGATGTTGATGTACTCGCGGGTACGTGCCAGAGGGCGAGGGTAGGACTGGCCGTACCAGCCCTCGACCACCTGTGGACCCGAAACGCCAAGGCCGCAGAGGAAGCGACCGTTCGACAGGTGGTCAAGCGTGAGTGCGGCCATCGCTGTCGCCGTCGGAGTTCGCGCCGACATCTGGATGATGCCCGTGCCCAGCTTGATGGTGTCTGTGTGCGAACCCCACCAGGCCAGGGGGGTCAGGGCATCAGATCCGTAGGCTTCGGCGGTCCAGAACGAGTCGTACCCCAGGCGTTCGGCCTCCTTGATGGCATCGAGGGTGCCTGCGGGCGGTCCCGAACTCCAGTATCCGGCTCCGGTTGCTAGTCTCATGGTGCCTCCAGGTGGGCTAGAACGATGCTCGCTATTGTGTCCGACAGCGCGGCAGGGATGAAACATACCCCGTGTCTTCACTTGGGTGGCTTGAAGTACCGCTAAGAGCGGTCGCGTTGTTTTGCGGAGTGATGAGCGCAAGATCAGATCGTGTGGACGCCTAGGCAAGAAGGATCAGTGAAGCGATGACAGCCAGCGTGCATGTCAACGAGATCATGCAACCTCGGCGCACGGGGTTCGGCGCCTCGACATTTCGTCATCCCACCCGCGCTTCTTCCCTGATCCTGTTCGGCTTCGACATCGTTGCAACCGCTTGTGCCTTCCCACTGTTCCGCTGGACCCTGAAGCGTGGCGTTCCCTTCGCGGTGCTAATGGTCCTGCTCCTGTTGATTCGCGGTCACTACCGCACGAGAATGTCTCGAGACTTCGGCGAGGACATGGCGACACTGCTCTCGGCCCTCGCAGCTGTCTCGCTCACGGTTATCGTCGTCATCGGCGTGTCCGGTATTCGGCCTCCGACCCCGAGCACCGTTGTCGCTGCATCCGCTGGGTTGTTGGCGATTCTCCTGGCCTCTCGCTGGTGTTCGTTTCGTGTGTTGCGATTCGCTCGCAAAAGGGGTCACTTGCGGTCGAGGGCGATCGTCGTGGGTACCGGTTCAGTCGCTCGCGAGCTGGGCGTGGACTTTGATCACAAGCCTGGGTACGGGGTGGATATCGCCGGCTATGTCGCAACTCGCGGGCTCGAGAGTCAGTGCGTTCTTCCGGGCCCGATCATCGGAAACATCAAACATATCGTGAGGCTCACGTCGCTAACGAACTCGGATCGCGTGATCGTTACCGTCGGGCAGGGTGATGACGAGCAAGTGCTGAATGCCCTGCGGCAGCTTCCGGTTCCCGGTGTCGCCGTATTCGTGCTGCCTCAGGTGTTCGGCTGGGCGCACGATATCGACCCGATGAATCCAGACCAAGCCCGCGGCTACTCGCTCGTGCGACTGGCCAGGTCATCGCACCCGGTGCTCGGACTTCGATTCAAGCGTTTGTTCGATATCTCCTGCAGCGGTTTGGCTCTCACGATCCTGAGCCCCCTGGTCCTCGCGACTGCGTTTGCGGTGAAGCTGACGAGCAAGGGGTCCGTGCTGTTCCGCCAACAGCGGATCGGTCGCTACGGCCTGCCCTTCGAACTGCTCAAGTTCAGATCCATGACTGTCAACACAGATAGCGACTCCGTGTGGACTCCGAGTTCTTCTGAGGCAAGCCTCACCCCGATTGGCCGGTTCATCAGGTGGAGCAGCCTCGACGAACTCCCACAGTTGTGGAACATTCTTCGCGGCGAGATGTCGTTCGTTGGCCCCAGACCCGAACGCCCGGCATTCGTCGACGATTTCTCGGTGAGCGTGGCTGGCTACGTCCACCGTCACCGACTGCCGGTCGGGCTGACCGGTCTAGCCCAGGTTCGTGGTCTTCGTGGCGACACCCCCATGGACGAGCGGGTGAGAATGGACAATCTCTACATCGACGAGTGGTCGTTCTTCTCGGACCTGAGGCTCATCGTGCAGACCGTCTGGGCGATCATCCGTCAAGGTGCATATGCAGAAGCACATGTCGATGTCGAGGCGGCCCTAGTGTCGGTCGGGTCCGGCGATCAGGTCGTGGTAGATCTGGTAGCGAACGACAGGGCCGAGCGTCCGACCCGATGCTCGCAGTGACTCCGATCTCGTGTTGTTGTCCGACCTCTGAGGTACACTCCCCCCTGGATGGACCCCATCAACATCAGCCAGCGTCCGTCTGGCGGTGGGTGTCGTCGCACCCGAAGCCGCGTTCCGTTCACCACCGATGCCGCCATCATGAAACAAGTCGGTGGCGACAGGCTGGTGTCGATCCCGGCACTGCAGGACCAGTGGTACGATGATGCGCTCGGGCGATTGGCTCAGTTGGTTAGAGCGCTGCCTTCACACGGCAGAGGTCACTGGTTCAAATCCAGTATCGCCCACTCCCTCCCGTCTTGGTTCGGTCATCCGATGATCGGCTCGGTCATCCGATGACCAGCACGCCATATGTCATCCTTACAACCCAGCGGGCAGGTTCGGTCTTTCTGCAAGAGTCCCTGAGTTCACATCCCGAAGTGCACTGTGACGGTGAGGTACTACTCGGGCTCGACGGGTTCGATGCACACCCCGCTCCTGACCGGCTCGAGCGCAGCCGGCTCGTGAGCCATGGCTGGTCGTTCGTCGCCGGTGGAGGTTTGTTGGCGCCGAATCGTCGCTTGGGCCGGCTTTACTCGTCGGGATTGGCACCGGTCATCGGATGCAGAGTGATGTACAACCAGGTGCAAGCCCGTACCTTGCGGTGGGTTCGGAGAAACGACGTTCGAGTGGTTCATCTGTCGAGGGGCAACCTCCTGCGCCAGTACGTCTCGCTCGTAGCCATGCATCGTCGTGTGCGAGAGTCGGGTCGCGGCGTTGCCCACTCGCGTGATGGTAGAAGGGTCGCAGCGGTCGAGATTGATCTAGATCGGGCCACGAGATTCATGCGGAGGCGCCAGCGCTCAGTTGCGCGATTCGCTTCGTTCACACGGCAGGCCGGTGGCCTCGAACTGCAATTCGAGAGACTGATCGTCGATGGTGCGCTGGCGCCAGACGTGCAGCAAGAACTCGCCCATTTCCTCGGCATATCGGCCGATTTCGGAACCTCGTCGCTAACGCCTACCGGTGCAGCGCTTCTGGTCGACTCGATTGCTAACTATGACGAGATTGCTGCGTCTCTCACTGGCTCCGAGTTTGGGGGTTTTCTCGACGATGCGAGCTGAACCCTACGAAGTCGTCATTCCAACCACCGGACGGGAGACCCTCGAGGAGGCGGTCGCGAGCGTTGCAGCCCAGGACCATCCTCCTGAACGCGTTCTTGTTGCGTCGCGGAGCGCGACTATCGATGAGCTGGGGCTACACGAACGTCTCAGGCCATGGCGAGGCTTGGTGCAGGTCGTCGAGATTGATGACAACGCACCGGCCGGTGCCGAGCGGCACGACGCAACGGCGATTGTAGCGGCCCCCTGGGTTGCGTTTCTCGATGACGACGATGTCTGGGATCATCGACGGGCGTCGATCCAGCTCGAGAAAGCTTCCAGAGCAAGCCTCGTGTCGTGCCGCTACCGATTGCTGGCGCACGGTCGGTGTCTCGCCGATGCCGTTCCTGCCCGCACGATTCAACGAGATGACAATCTCGCCACATACCTCTTTGCTCGACGGCGTCTCGACAACCGGCGCAATTCGATCCAAACTTCGACGCTCATCGTCAGGTCGGATCTCGCCAAACGAGTTCAGTGGCAGCTGGGTCTTCCACGGCACCAGGATTGGGACTTCCTTCTCCGGTGTCTCGAAGATGAGACGTGGTGCGGTATTGAGCAGATCGATGATGTTCTGGTGTCGGTCGCCTACTCGAGCGAGGGTTCTATCTCGCGATCCTCGGACTTCGACACGTCCCTCACGTTCTACGACAGGCACGGACCACAAATGGATGATCGTACGGCGGCTGACTTTGTGATGGGTCAGACGGTTCGGTATGCGGCGGCACGCAGGGAATGGCGAGAGATCTGGGCCCTGCTGAAGCTGGCGTACTCTCGCGGGCGCCCGTCGGTTCGGTCTCACCTGCTCGCCCTGAGCGGACTTGCTCGAGTGCGATGAAGCTGGCGAAAGATATTCGGAAACCAGCGTTTGCGTCGGCCCTTGCCAAGGGATTCGCCGCGTCTGCCGGCCTGGCGTTTACATGGAGCGTCGGCCGTTTGTTGGGTAGCGCAGGCGCAGGGCAGATCCTGGTTGCTTTGACAGTCCTCACGATCGTCTCTTCTCTGGGCAGAGTCGGTTTCGACGCTGTGGTGACTCGTGAGGTGGCCGCGGCGTCCGATGATGCAACAGTATCGGCAGTCCTACTCCACGCCGTCCGCGTCGCCTCGATCGCAACACTCGTACTCTCCTCCGTGGTGTGGATCACGATGGCGATTGTCCCGGCCTGGTCGGTGAGCAGCGGTCGCGGTGCGGTCATCGCAGTGGTGTTGATCGGATCCGTCGCGACCTCCGGCCGATGGCTGATCTCACACGCTTTCCAGGGAGAGATGCGTCTCGTTCGGTTTCACATGTATCAGAACGCACTCGTCGTGGGTATCGGGACCGCTGTGTTCGTGTTCCTGATCGCGATCGGCGCCAGTGTCAGTCCTCTCGGTGCCGCGTGCATATTCCTGGCAGCGACAGCGCTTGCCTACTTGATCGGATGGGCGGATTGGCGGCGCACAAGGACGACTTCGGCTGGGGAAGTCGACACTGCTGCACTCGACCGGAGCAGTCGCATGCTCCTCGTCGGCGTCGCTCTGACGCTTGTCGAGATGTGGAGCCCGCAGCTGTTTCTCGCTGCGGTCGCGTCCGACGATGAGGTCGGTCTCTTCTCCGTAGCGCTCCGCTTGTCCATGTCGGCTTCTGTCATTCTCGTCGTGATGAACAGCGTTGTGTTCCCTCAGTTCGCCGCAGCGTACGAGAACGGCGAGTCAGAGCGGCTTCGGCAGCTGGCACGACTGGCCTCGGGTGTCGCGTCTTCCGTCGGCGTCGCTGTGCTCATTGTTGTCGTCGTCGCCGGGCGCGACATCCTTGGATTCGTAGGCACAGATTTTGAAGAGGCTGCAAGCATGCTTGTGATTCTCACGATCGGCCAGGTGGTGAGTGCTGTGTCGGGTTCGGTCGGGGGGCTCCTGGCGATGACGAGGCACGAGCGGGATGCGGCAGTCGCTCACGCGATCGGTGCCTCTGGATCACTCATCGCTTGTGTCGCCATGGTGCCAGCCTTCGGTGGAGTTGGGGCTGCCTGGTCTCGGACGCTTGGACTCACCGTGGTGATGTTGTATCAAGCTTTCCTCGTCAAGAAGCGACTTGGCTTCTTCCCAATGCCGTCGGTGCGCAGAATGAATCGATGAAGATGTCCTCCCATTGTCCGATTCTGATCTATCAATCAGGAAAAGTAGGCTCGTCTGCACTTGAGCGAGCATTGCCGAATGCAATACACGTACATTCATTCTATCAAAACATGCCAACACCGCCCGAATACACTTTGCGTCGACGGCATCAATATCAGCGGAGTGCTCGACAATTGTCTGACGCACTGACTCGATGGAAGATCCGGAACCGATCGGGCCGGGTGCGTATTCTGTCCATTGTGCGAGAACCGATTGGTCGAAATGTGTCAATGTTCTTCCAAGGACTTCCCTACTGGATAGTAGCATTTGATGTCGGCATGTACGGATCCAAGCAATTCACCTCACGAATGACTCAACCCGACCTGTTGCGACGTATCTTCCTCGAGATCTTTCCACATGACTACGTGACGGGTTGGTACGAGCAGGAGTTTAAGCGGTTTACTGGGATCGATGTCTTTGACGTCGAATTTGATGTCACGCGAGGCGCCACTTCGATCTCGTGCGGTCAGTTTGATCTGCTGCTGCTTCGATCGGATCGACTCAATGACAACCTTCCACTAATCAGCGAGTTCGTCGGTTCGGCGATCAAGCTCACGCGCGAGAACGAGGCGTCTGACAAATGGTACGGTCCCGTCTACGAGGAGTTTCGAGAAGGACTGAAGCTGCCAGAGGTTCTTGTCGAGCGACTCCTGACGACACAGTACACATCACATTTCTTCGATCCAGCCGAGATCGCCGAGGTCTGGGCTCGGTACACGTGAGTGGAAGCTTTGACTAGCGGGAGTTGTCGTGTCTATCGTCGGTTTACTGTTGATACTGCCAGCCCTGGCACTGGCTCGGCTGTTCAGGTCCCGAGCGGCCGCGTGGAGTATTCTCGTTTTTGCGGGTTCGTGTGCCGCGGTGCTCGGTCTGGCGGATGCCGGGGTGGCGATGTTGGCCGTTGTTGCCGGAGCGTTCGTCTTCCTTGTCGTATTCTTCCAGGTGCCGAGGCGAGGGGCAGTCGGGTGGCGGCGCCTCGTCCCGCTGGCTTTCATGCCGCTCATTGGATGGACGTTGCTCCGGAATATCGCTGCGGTGGGTATTGACGTTGATCGCACAGGTGCTTTCCTGGGGTCGACGCTCGCTGTGTTGAGTGTCGCCCTGGCCGGTGCCGGGCGCCAGCGTCGTGATGCCGACGGGTTCGCCGCACCCTTGGTGGGGGTCTACTTGGGGATCCTCGTCATAGCGGGGTCTTCCGAGCTGTCGCAGGGATGGATTGATTGCAGGGCGGACAAGTGTTCGGTCTTTGGATCGCTATATCAAGGTGTCTTCGAGAACGGGAACGCGATATCCCTCATCGCCTTGGCAGGTCTGGCATTGGTCCCGAGGACGCGCGCTCGTTTGCCTGCCGTGGTGCTCGCCGCGGGGTTCGTGTTTCTCTTGTTGGCCTCGGGTGCGCGGACCTCACTTGTGGGTCTTGCGCTTGGGGCGATCACCAGTCTGGCGATCGCCTGGACGAGCGTTCGGACACGAGATTCGATGTTGCGCCCCAGGCCCCTGATTGTGTTCGGCCTCGTGACAGCAGTTGCGGTGGGCGGGTTACTGCTGGCGGCTCGGGCGACTGATCCCAACTACCTGAGCGGTCGCGGAAGGTTGTGGATTGCGGCTCGCGAGTCGGACGAACTGTTCTCGGTTTTCGGGGCTGGCTCGGACGCGTGGGAGCGGATCCTCGAGGTCCAGGGGCTCCCGGATCTGTCGACTCACTCGCAGTACGTACTCCTGGCCGTGGCCGGTGGCGCCATTGCGGTAGGTCTGTTCGTCCTGGGAATGGGCGTCACCATCGCCTCGATCGAGGCCCCGGATCGACGCGATCTTGCTCTCACGATGTTGCCCGCTGTCAGCTGGCTCTTCGTGGGTCTGACCGAGGTCGCGTGGAATCCAGCAACCGTCAACGTTCATACGAGTCTGTTCCTTCTGATGGTTCTCGTTTCGACCATGCCGCATGCTGCGATCCAGCCGCAACAGCGAGCGGTGGCTGCCAGTGCATGAACTACCGCTGACCATCGTGTGCTATCGGCTGGAGCCGAACAGGGGAATCGAGCGGGCCACAATCGCGCTGGCGCACGCGTTGGCACGTGAGATGTCGGTAGAGGTCCTCGTTCTACGCGGGGATTGCCCGGATTCCGAGGCCTTCACCATCAAGTCTGGCTTCGGTGCTCGTCTCACGCTGATCCGCCGGCTGGCCGATGCGTCGCGCACGATCATTGTTTCGGGCGTCTGGGCGGCGGCTGTGAGCCGCCTTTGCGGTGTTCACCGGTGTCGCCTTATCATCTGGGAGCATTCGATGAGCCCTGGAAGGCTCGTTCGATCTGCTTCGGTGAGGCGCTCTTTTCACATCGCCGAGTCGCTTTACAGGCGCGCAGACCAGCTCATCGCAGTCTCGGAGGTCGTTTCGGGTGAGCTGCGAACGATCCCGGGGCATGCGCCGGTGCAGGTGATTCCCAATCTCCTGACCGATTCTTTCGACCACGACCGAACCGCGACTCCTGATGCCAGGTTGGTCGTTGCCGTCGGAGGGCTGGTCCCCGAGAAGCAGATGACGATCCTGCCTGATGTGTTGGCTGGGCTTGACGAGGATGTGGAGATGTTGATCCTCGGAGATGGTCCAGACCGCGCTGCGATCGAGAGCCGCGCCAGCCGCCTGGGTGTCTCTCATCGCCTGCGGCTACCGGGCTTTGTGGCTGACGTCGCCCCGTACCTTGCCAAAGCGGGTGTCTTCATAAGTACGTCAGAATCCGAGACGTTCGGATTGGCGGTTCTCGAGTCGGGTGTTGCTCGCGTGCCGGTGGTGGCGGTCGACATTCCGGCACTTCGAGAGCTGATACCCGAATTTGTGCCGGGGGTCTTGGTCGACCGAAGTCCCGAAGCACTCAGCCGAGCGGTCGAGGCCGCCCTGATGGGGGCGATTGACGTGTCCGACGAGGCGACCGCCCAGCGCCGCAGATCGCGCTTCTCCGTGGGTGCAATCACGGCTTCATGGGTGTCAGCCATCGACGGTGAGTCGGGGGTCTGCGCTGACACTGGGTGATACTTGGCCGCCGGGGTGTCGTGTCAGCGTTTCGATGCTGAAGACGGACTGAGAACAAACACCGTCAGCAATACCAGCACGAATACGCCGCCTCCCGCGGCCATCGGGGCGGGTACTCGTGACTGCGAGATCGGCGAGTTCCGGATCTCCAGTACGATCATTGGGCGCTCGAGGCTTCGTTCGAGATCGGCGATTGGCGACTTGTGCGACCGCACGAGTGCATCGGCCGCTCTCAAGTCGGCAGTGAGCTCGGACCGCTTCACGGCCGCGAGCTGTTTGTCCTGTTCTGACTCGAGAATTGTCTCAGCTTCGATGTGCACCTCGAGAAGCTGTTTGGCCGATTCCACGTCGGCCTCGAGATCGCTCAACTCCGAGCGCAGAGTCTCGACCCGGCTATTGACGTCGTTCAGGCGGGCTGTTTCGAAGGCAGCGCTGACCGCCTCGATCACGGCACTTCGCAACGGGTCGACATCCTCTGAGCGGTAGGTGACAACCGTGACATTCCCGCCGCTCTCGTACTCGATGTCGAAATCCAGTCCGATGGCCTCGAGTCCGGCCGAAACGTCTGCTGACAGGACTGCTTCGCTGCGCAGCCCGGTTTCGGAGTCCGCGCGCAGGAACAGCTCTGCCTGCTCCATCCCGGGCCACCGTGCAGCGGCCATGGCCGAAGCGCCACCAAGAAGAATGGCTATGGCTAGTGCGACTGTGGCGATTCGACCTGCGCCTCTCACAACGTGATCATCCTCTCAGATGGTTTGAAGGTTGTCTCAGGCCAGTGCCGGCCAGAGGTAGCGCTCATCGACGCAATGATCCCCATGAAGACAAAATCCACAAGCGATCGCTGAGCGCTCCACATCAGCGACTCTCCCAGATTGGCGATCAAGACGAACGCCAAAAGTGCGCGCCGTCGAGGATCGGTCGATCGTCCGATGAGTCCAATCACGATGGCGACCGACGCGGCCAGACCGATCAGTCCGAGTTCTTGGTACACGGCAATCCATCCATTGTGAGGGTGAGCCGGATTCAGTGAGGTACCTGCGACACCGTCTGTCGCGTATTGGGCTGGCGATGATGCCCAACCAGCTCCGAGAAGTGTCGACTCGGATCTTCGTTCGAGACCGTCATCCCAGACCTTGATGCGCCCGCTCAGCGTGACGGCGTCCGCCGACTCGGGGTCACGACTGATCGATTCGAGAACACCCGCCGTGCTGTCGTCGACGGCCACAGAAACCGCAAGAGACGAGAACAGAGTGATGAGCACGATGAGAGCTCTGCGAGATCCGATGGCGAGAACGACTCTTGCGACAACCAGCGCGACCAACATGACCCGGGACTCGGTCAAGACGAGCACCAGCGCGGCAGCCGCGATCGTCAGATGGGCACTTGCTCGCCGCGTACCAATCGAGATGAGTAGGAGGATCGTCACGGCGGCGATCGGTGCGAGCGTGTTGGGGTGGACTGACATGCCGACAAGACGAGAACTCGTCAGTCCTCCTGCGTAGATGCGTTGGCCCGGAAGTCCCCACACCTGAGTCAGCAACGACATCCACACGTAGATGCCACCGGTCGCTGCGAGCACATCGGCAAACCGATCCCATCCGTACCGATCTATGAACGCGAGCGTGAGAAGCCACGAGATCCACGCCAGCACGAGTGTGGAGAACGAAAACCAGACGTGGGCTGACCAGGGCGATGTAACCAGCCCGAGGACGAACACCATCAACACCACGGTCCTGATCCGGGTCTGGACGAGTTGAACGGGATGAACACCGGCCCAAGCAACGATGATGCCGATTACGAGAAACAAGCCGAACTTGAAGCCGACCTCGTTGGGGCCGAAGTCCAGGGGGTCTATGTCGCTGAGCACATCGGAAACGCCCCCGGTCCACATCGGCGGTACGTCGATGTGGAAGGACGCGATGCTCGTCGTTCCGATCGTGGCGAACAGCCCGACCGAGATCGACAGGACGAGTTGCAGGTAGAAAGGTTCTGATGCTCGGGTGCGTTTTGCCCGTCTGTTGCGCGGTGGGGCGATCTCGTCTGTCACGTCGCGATGCGCCCCGGTCGTCTCTGCCACCTCGGCGCACTTTAGCGCGCATGTCGTCGCTGCGCCGGTGTTCAACCCCGGTTGATCGCGCTCACCAATGCCTTGATCGAAGCCGTGACGATGTTGGGGTGTACGCCGACGCCCCACTGGACTTCTCCGGTTGCCGTTTCGATCTCGACGTAGGCGGCGGCGGTGGCGTCGGCCGAGTTGCCCATCGAATGCTCGTTGTAGTCGACCAGAGTGCAATCGATGCCGATCTGCTCTTCGAGAGCGTGCTTGAATGCCGACAGCGGTCCATTCCCCGAGCCCTTGATGATGCGCTCGATCCCGTCGACCATGATGGTCGCTTCAACGTCGACCATGTCCGATGCGCTGGAGTCGTAGCTCGACTTGTGACCGAGGTACGTGATCGGCCGTGTCGTGTGCAGGTAGGTCTCCTGGAACACCTTGTAGATGGCGTCAGGAACGATCTCGCCGCCGTCGTCTGTGATGCCCTGGATGACACGAGCGAACTCGATCTGCAGGCGTCGAGGCAGGTCGAGGTCATAGTCGGCCTTGAGGACGTAGGCAACCCCACCCTTGCCGCTTTGTGAGTTGACCCGGATGATGTCCTGGTAAGTGCGACCAACGTGGGCTGGATCGATCGGCAAGTAGGGCACTTCCCACTCGGCATAGTCCGGTCCGATCGCCTCGAAGCCCTTCTTGATGGCGTCCTGGTGACTTCCGCTGAAGGCCGTGTAGACCAGGTCGCCGACGTAGGGATGCCGTGGGTGGATCTCGATCTGGTTGCAGTATTCGGAGACGCGGCGAGCGTTGTCGATGCGAGTGAAGTCGATCTCGGGATCGACTCCTTGGCTGAACATGTTGACACCCAAGGTGACGATGTCGACGTTGCCCGTGCGCTCGCCGTTGCCGAACAACGTGCCCTCGATCCGATCTGCACCGGCCATCAGGCCCAGCTCGGCCGCTGCAACAGCCGTGCCTCGGTCGTTGTGAGGGTGCAGTGACAGGATCACTCGGTCGCGGTCGCTGAAGCTGCGGCCGCAGTACTCGATCATGTCTGCGTAGCGGTTGGGCGTGGACATCTCGACCGTGGCCGGAAGGTTGATGATGCATGGGTCGTCGGCGTTGGATCCGAAGACATCCATCACCCTCTCGGAGATCTCGACCGAGAAGTCGATCTCGGTTCCCGTGAAGCTCTCGGGTGAGTACTCGAAGCGGATACCGGGGTTGTCGGTCTTCTCGCGCAGCCTTGCGCAGAGTTCGGCACCGGCGCTGGCGATGTTGACGATGCCGTCGTAGCCGAGGCCGAAAACGACACGTCGTTGGAGGGTCGAGGTCGAGTTGTAGAGGTGCACGATCGCCTGGTTGCAGCCCTCCAGGCTTTCGAACGTGCGCCCGATTATCTCGGGGCGTGATTGGGTCAACACCTGAACGGTGACATCGTCGGGGATCTTGTCGCCCTCGATCAGATCTCGCAGGAAGTCGAAGTCGGGCTGGGATGCGGCCGGAAAGCCGACCTCGATCTCCTTGTAGCCCATCTCGATCAGCAACTCGAACATCTCGTGCTTGCGCGTCACGTCCATCGGATCGATCAGGGCCTGGTTTCCGTCGCGAAGATCGACCGAGCACCAGGTTGGCGCCTTGACGATGGGGTTGCCCGGCCAGGTTCGGTCACCCAGGTCGGGCGCGTAGGCATAGGGCACGTACTTGTCGAATGGCATCTTGCTCGGCTGTTGAGCTGACGTCTTCATGACGGTGTTGACCTCTGAGTTGTTGGCTGCACGTTGAGCGCACAACGCGGGTTGATCCCCAAAACCAAAAGAACCCCCCGGCCCGTGGGCGCAGGAGGTTCGGCAGGTGCCTGTATGTGGGCACCTACCTACATGAGAATGAGAAGCGACGCGCGGACATGGCTCACATGTGAGACAATAGCGAGTCTGTTTACACAGCGCAAGCTACCAGCTACTCTGCGTGACTACGGACCCAAAAGTAACCACGAAGCGTGAGGTGACGGGTGGCTACGGACGAATTCCTGAACGAGGACGAACTGATCACGCGCCGCTCTGTGCGAGCCGTGCGGAGGGCCGCTCCCATCGCGCTGGCGTTCGCCGTTACCGCTGCTTTGGCGACCTACCTTCTCCAAGATGTCGGTGAATCAACCTACGTATCCGAGGCGGTAGTAGAACTCACTGACGAGACGGCGGCCGGCATCGGTGCTGCCCGCAGCCGCAACAACGCTCTGCAGGAGATCGAAGCCCAGACGCTGCGCATCGAATCGGCCCAGTTCCGGAGTTCCGTGAGCGAGGCGATTGTGACGACCGATGGCGAGCTGATCGCCATCTCGGCGACGAACCGCGAGGACACACCTGTCATCACGATCACAGCCGTGGCCAGCACAGCCTCTGTTGCCGAGGCGGCGGCAGTGGCAGCGACGGAGCAGTTTGTGAACCTGCGCGTCGGCGACGCGAACGAAGCGCTCGAGCGTGAGCTCAACCCGCTGACCGGACAACGCGACGATCAACTTCAGACGATCGAGGACATGAGACTCGAACTCGAGTCGCTCAGGGACGGGGATGCTGCTTCGACCGACGAGATCTCGATCCTCGAGAGTCGCATCGCTGCAGCTCTGCGAAGGCTCGCCGAGTATGAAAAGGCGATTCAGGAGCGGGAGTTCCTGATACTGAGTGCCGGCGGCGAGGTTCAGGTCGTGAACCTGGCTAGTGCCGCTGTCGAGAGCTCACCGAGTTCATTCATGCGACCGCTTCAGGTGGCCGTGTTGGCGCTGGTGCTTGCTCTGATCGCGGCTGTCGTCGTGTCGCGTGTTCGGGGCAGGCTGACGCTGCTCGACGATATCAGAGCGGTGGCGGGACCCGACATCCCCGTGCTGGCCACGGTCCCCGAGTTCCGCAGGAAGTTCCGTGACGGCTCTTCTGCGCTGGTTGTCGGGCGTCGCAACGCCAGGCGAGAGGCGGAGGCCTTCAGGTACCTTCGCTCGGCCATCGAGGTTGCGACGCAGGGACAGACGCCGCTGGTCGTCGCATTCACCAGCGCCAACCCCAACGAAGGAAAGAGCGTCACGGCAGGCAACTATGCCCTCGCCATGGCCAGGTCAGGGCGCTCGGTGGCGGTCCTCGATGGTGACCTGCTCAACTCGACCGTTTCAGATCTCTTCGATGCCGAGGGCGACAATGCATTCGCTGCGGTGATGACCGGCCAGCTCGACCCTTCGACCAAGGAGTGGTTCGCCTATCCCACCAACGAGCAGCCCGTTCACCTGCTCGTATCCCCGTCGGGATCGGTGCCTGTCTCACGCTACGAGCTCGCCTCGGAACGCGTCGAGGCCGTATACGGCAAGCTCGAGACTCAATGGAACACGATTGTCGTCGACTGCCCGCCGGTTCTGGCGGTCAGCGACTCTATGGTACTCACCAAGGCTGCCGATGTCGCGATCCTCTGCGTGCGCATGGGCAAGACGTCACGTCGTCAGCTGGACAACGCACTCACCCAGCTCGAACAGCATCAGGTGAAGATCGCCGGCATCGTTACGACGTTCGCCTCCGAGAGCAGCGAGTCTTGGTACAACTACGGCTACGGCTACGGCAATTCTGACGACTAGTCGATCATGAGCGCCGCGAGCGGTCAGATCGTTTCTGGCCTGCCCAAGATGTGAGCGGCCGCTGCACCCTGCTCTATGGCTTCCTGTAGGTCGAACGACTCTTCGTCGCGGTGAAGGCTCCAGACACCCTCGTTGTCGAGATGCCACGCGATGGTGTCCTCGTCGAGGTATAGGTCGATCATTCGATCCAGTCGCTCGGTGTCGCTCGTGGACGAGAGCGGGACCAAGGCCTCGACTCGCCCATCTAGATTGCGCTGCATCATGTCGGCCGAGCCGATGAGGTGACGATGCCCTCTGGCCTCGCTGCCGAATCGGTAGATGCGGCTGTGTTCTAGATAGCGCCCGACGATGCTGATGACCCTGACGTTCTCCGACACACCCTCGACGTCGGGGACCAGACCGCAGATGCCTCGGACGATCAGATCGACCTGGGTTCCGCGCTGGCTGGCTGCATACAGAGCCTCGATGACCTCGGGATCGACCAGCGAGTTCATCTTCATGACGATGTGGCCATCGTCGTAGTGGCTCTCGATATCGATCAGTTCGAGGATGGCGGGTCGCACAGCCTGAGGAGCGACGACGAGCCGGCGGAACGCCTGCTGTGCGCTGTAGCCGGTCAGGGAGTTGAAGAGCTGGGTCAAGTCGGACCCGACCTCTGGGTCGGCGGTGAACAGCCCGAGGTCCTCGTATGCGCGTGCCGTATCGGCGTTGTAGTTGCCGGTACCGATGTGGCCGTAGCGGCGGATGGCGTCGCCCTCCTGGCGCACGACGAGTGCGGTTTTGGAATGGGTCTTCAACCCCACCAGGCCATACGCCACATGAACGCCAGCTCGCTCGAGGCGACGGGCCCACCCGATATTGGCCTCCTCATCGAACCGGGCTTTGAGCTCGATCAGGACCACCACCTGTTTGCCGGCCTGCGCCGCCTCGATGAGCGACTCGACGATGGCCGAGTCTTCGGCCGTGCGGTAGAGCGTCATCTTGATGGCGAGGGTCCAGGGATCGCGTGCTGCGCGGTTGATGAACTCCTCGACCGAGGCGGCGAACGACTCGTAAGGGTGATGGACGACGACATCCTGGTCGCGCATCATCGCCCAGATCGACCGTCCCGCAGCGCGCGCTCGCAGGAAGGCCGGAGGGATCTGCGGCGTATAGGTCTCGTGCTTCAGCTTTGGGCGATCGAGTGCACATAACGACCACAAGCCCGTCATGTCGAGTGGCCCGTCGAGCAGGTACGAGTGTTGCGGGTCGACCTGCAGTTCACGCTGCAGCAACTCGAGCGCCTCATCGTCGACGTGAGCCTCGACCTCGAGGCGGATGACGCCACCGAAGCGTCGTCGCGCCAGCTGGCTCTCGATCTCTTCCATCAGATCGTTGCCGGTGTCGTCGTCGATCTCGATATCTGTGTCGCGTGTGACCCGGAATGGAACGTGGCTCACCACATCCATCCCTGGGAACAGATCGTCCAAATGTGCCGAGATGACTTGCTCGATGGGAACAAATCGTTCGCCATCTGGCAGGACCGCAAGCCGGGGAAGGTTCGGCGGAACCTTGATCCTTGCGAACTGGAGGGCTCCACCCTCGGGGTGGCGAAGGAACACGGCCAGGTTCAGCGACTTGTTCGAGATGTACGGAAAAGGATGAGCCGGATCGACGGCCAGCGGTGTGAGTACCGGGAACATGAGATCGTGAAACATGTCGTCGAGGAAGTCGCGGTCCTCGTCGCCGAGGCTCTCCCAGTTTGAAAATGAGATGCCCTCGGAGGCGAGAGCAGGTACCAGCTCGTCGTGGAAGATGCGCTCGATACGTTCGTACTGTTGGGTGACCTTGCTCCTGATGCCGCTGAGAATCTCCGAGCGGTTCATCCCGTCGGGCCCCAACTTGCCCACACCGGCTGCGAGCTGATTCACAACACCAGCAACACGCACCTGGAAGAACTCGTCGAGGTTCGACGTGTGGATCGCCAGAAACTTCGCCCGTTCGAGCAGTGGAACCGATGGATCATCGGCAATCGCAAGGACGCGATCGTTGAAGTCGAGCCAACTCAGTTCACGGTTGATGTATGGGAAACTCTCGTCCATCTTGCCCTCGGTTCGAACCTATCGGTTCCTGTCGACAAGGAGCGGGCCCGGTCGAGCGAACAGGTGATAGAGCCGGCGTGTTTGCCCCGACGACGATGACGACGAACCAGGTGGCCACAATGATCCCGGGCAGGCCCGACATCGGCATCGTCAACCCTGTGATCAGTAGATAGACGAACAACGGGCGCATCGTTGAGCTGCGCCAGGGCCTGGCCGCAACGGCTGACGCCAGAGCGAGTCCGAGTCCGACAAGGCCCGCCTCGCGGGCGATTTCGAGGGCCAGATTGTGTGAGCTGAAGCTGAACTGGATGAGTCCGTCGCGGTGGGCGTTCGTGTGGAACTGTGCGGGGCCGCTGGCAAGGCCGGCTCCGGTGATCGGATCGTCGAGAACCCAGTTGATATTGATCGGCCAGATGTGGGATCGACCACTCAGCTCAACCAGTTCCTCATCCGCGTCTCTTCGAAGGATGTCTTGCAGGTCCGACGGCGCAGCGAACACGGCGATGACAGAGATTGTGACGGTTGCTGCAGCAACCACAGCGACGAAAACTCTCCTGGGCACCATCGCCAGGAGCGCGATCAACACTCCCAGGTAGGCGGCACGCGTGTCGCTTGCGATGATCGCTGTCACGGCGGCCGGAACAGTGGCGAGCAGCACTGCGGCGGGGCGTGTTGTCGTCTGCGCGAACGAGACTCCTGCGATGAGCAGCAGCCCGGCCAGGTGGCCCAACATGTTCGGCTCGAACACCAAGCCGGCCAATCTCGAATCGACCCCCGAGCCCAATCGACCGAATACGAACCACGTGAACAACGATCCGTAGACGATTGCCGCGCTTGGAGCTGCGACTGCGACAAGCGCCGTTCTCATGCCCTGGGCGGCGACTGCACAAGCGGCGAGGGCGGCGGCTGTGCAGCCGAGCCAAACGATCATCGATCGGCCCGGATGGAGACCCGTCAGCGAGGAGAGTGCGAGCCACGCCAGCAAGAAGGCCACGGGAACGAGCGATCTGAGTGTGCGACGGTCGAGTCGAACGAGCGATGTGAGCCCGGTGGCTACTGCGAGCGTCCAGGCGAGCGACAGGGATGTGAAACGGTGCCACGGTCCGAGCGAGCTACCCGCCCAGCCGATGGATTCCACGTCGACATCGGCGGTGGCGAGGATGGCAACGGCAATTGTTGCAAGTGCCGCAGAGCGCTTCGAGCGCCGGGGATCTAGTCGTTCCGCCATACGGTCAAGGTCAGCGTCACGAGGGAGATCAGCGCAGCAACAGCAGCAGCGATCGAGGCGTCGCGTCCACTGCGCGGTGCGATCTGTCCGAGGCTGTGAGAGGTGGTCACGTCCACGGGAACCACCACTGCTGCCAGCTCGGTGGAGGCGTCTTCGATGCTTCGGCTCAGGGAGTCATGCGCGGTGGTCAGCGAATCGATCGAGTGTTCCACCTCGTCACGTCGCCCCGAGTCGTCGCCGGCGGGCAGTGCCGCCAGGTCGGAGACGGCCCTGGTGAGGGTCTCTCGAGTGGCATCGGCCTGACTGATCAGCGCGTCGAGCCTCGAGGAAGCGAGGGCTGTCGAAGCAGTCTTGCGGTCGCTGATCGCCAGATCGACGAACTGTCGGGCGGTCGCCTCGGCAGAGCCGGCGCTCGAGGAGTCGACTCTGATATCGATCAGGTTGTTGAACCGAGCGACCAGGTCAACCGATGAATCCGTGCCGGCTTGTTCGTGTTGGTAGGCGGCGTCTGTCAGTACCGCCATCAGCTGGCTCCGGTTGTCGAATGGCCCTGTGGTGCCGTCGTGTCGAGTTGACAGAGTGACGGCATAGCCGTATCGGGCGTCCGCGCTGGACCGGATTACGAATGCCAGCCCGAATGCGACAACAGCGAGCACGACCGGCACCAGGGCAGAAAGCAGGAGACGATCGCGGCTTCTGTGTGTTTCGCGCCCGACGAAGGGGGGTTGGGCAGGCGGCGATCCCGCGCCGTCTGCTTCCATCAGTTCGCAGGGTTCTCGTAGACGGCTACCCGACCGTGGGTCCACCCGATGGACGCGATGTCGAGATCGCCGTCTCCGTCAGCGTCGAACAGGATTGTGCCGTCGTGGTGTTCGTCGCCGGTGAAGATGGTTCCGGCCTTCCACGTGTCCGCGTCGCCGCCGTTCTCGAACACCAGCAGCGACATCGATGATGGATCCTGTGTCGAGTGTTCGCCGACGACCACATCGAGGTCGCCATCGCCGTCGATGTCGCCAACGTCGAGCGACAGTCCCATCGTCACGTTGGCGATGGGGTGTTCGGCCCAGGCCTCGCTGGCGTTCTCGCCCTGCTCGTACCAGGCGACCCTGCCGTTGACCTTGTCCTCGTACGACACCACCACGTCGAGGTCGCCGTCGTTGTCCATGTCGACGAGGCGGTGGCGGTCGGGTGTGCCCGAGCCGGGTGTGTGCAGGGTGTGAGTCGCCCCATTTGGGATATTCTCGATCCACCGGGTGCCGAGCATGATGTCGTTGTCGCCGTCGCCATCGATGTCGCCGTTCGACACCTGTTCGTCCTGGCTCGTTTCGCTCACCAGGCCGCGAGCCCACCTGCCTGTCGCCTCCTCGCCGGGGGGTGGCGCAAACGACTGGATGCCTCGCCCTTCCTCGTGCCAGCTGAGCAGAACCTGGACCGGTCCATCGTCCTGGAACCGACCTGCTGTCGCTCCCTGGAGGAAGTCACCTGTGCCGTCAGGGACGTTCGTCAGGACGTCGAAGGTGCCGTCGCCGTTGTTCTGGGCCCAGGCAAGTTCGGCGTTGGCCTGCGACCCGATGCCCTGGGTTCCAAAGGCGTCGAGATCGCCATCACCGTCGAGGTCGGCGACGAGGGCAACCTGGTTGAGCGGGTCACCGAATGTGCTGCGCGTCCACGAGCCGCCGTCGGCGCCCGGATTGGCGTACCAGTAGGGACCCGAGGCGAGGTCCTCGTCGCCGTCACCGTCCAGATCGCCTGGCAGGACGAAGATCGCACGGTCGGGCCGAGCGTCATCGATGACCGTGCGGCTCCATCCCGTCGCGAGAGCGGAGACGTCGTCGTTCAGCCAGACGTCGAGGCGGGGAAGACGCCAGTTGAATGGCTTCGATGCGATATCGAGGTCGCCGTCGCCGTCCAGGTCGGCGAACTTCGACTCGTGGTTGTCCATGCCGACCGCCAAGTCGACAGAGGCAAAGCTGCCTTCACCGTCGTTGCGGTACAGCGTCAACCTCGCGTTGTCGCCCGCTTCGAGGTGCATCTCGGCGCTCAGTAGGTCGATGTCACCATCGCCATCGAAGTCGCCGGTGTCGAGGCTGTGGCCGTGAGAGGTCGTCTCCCGCAAGGTGTTGCGTACCCAGGTCTCGCCATCGAGTTCGTACCAGACCGTTGACCCGATAGTGTCGCCCGAGTCGAAGATCAGCTCCTGGTTGCCACCTTCGACGAGTTCTGCCATGAGAGCCCGTCCCCCTTGGTGTTCCGTCGAGATCGTGGTCAGGTGGAACGCTCCGGATCCGTCGTTGTCGAACAGGCGACCGGCGGCGACGAGATCGATGTCGCCGTCGCCGTCGACGTCGCCGGCATCGAGGCCCTCGTACGGTTCGCCGGCGAACCAGACGGCAACACGGTCCCATGTGTCGACCGCCTTGGGGTCCCCGGGGATCTCGGCCGCCCAGAGGGTGGGTGTCTCAGATCGCTGGTTCCAGTAGATCAACTCGGCGACCCCCGACCCGTTGATGTCGGCGAACACCATGTCGTGGTGCATGGGACCACCGTTGTTCTTGATCGTTCGCCTGGTCCAGCGATCCACGTCGAAGTCCGGCGCCGGGTTCTCCCACCACCAGACCGCCTGAGATGAGAAATCGCCTCCGAAGACGATGTCGAGATCGCCGTCGGAGTCGATGTCGTGTGTCACTCCGCCGGCCTCGATACCCAGCTCGTCGGGTTCGATGACCGTCGTGGTCCAGCCGTCGGCCGAGTTCATGATCACCTGGACAGCGTTGGGACCCCGCCGACTGCCGATGATCGTGTCGTCGATACCGTCGCCGTCGATGTCCGCGATCAGCAGCGCTGTCTGTTCACCGGATTCGGCTGGCACCGGGACGGTTCCGTTGGCATTGCTCAACAGGGTCCAGCCCTGGGTGCTGGTCAGTTCGATGACCGGTGGCGCTGTCGTCGACGTCGTCGTCGTGGTGACGTCGTCATCGGGCGTCGAGGTGGTGGTTCCCGGTGAGTCCGAATCGGGTTCGGTGGTCGACGATGCGGCGGCCGGAGTGCTGGTCGGAGTCGAGACCGCGACGGGATCGTCCTTGGTATCGGTCAAGAATCCCAGAGCTACACCGAGCAGCACCGCCACCGCGATGGCCGCCGGAAACCAGAGCCAACGAATATTCACGTCAGAGAGTGTGCCCTATGCACATGCCCGATGGGTGCCAGGCACACATATTGTGTTCCTCGGTCCACTCGCTGGCTTGCCGCGACTACTCAGAGGTGCGCACTGCGGGGCGCATCGTGATAGCCGCCGCGGCTGCGGAGACGAACACACCGGTCACGGCGAGTGTGCGGGGCGGGCCCAACGATGCGTTCAGCCACGAGGTCAACGCAGCTGCCATCGGCAGGCTGCCCGTCGTCGTCAGCGTCAGCACTCCCATGATTCGACCCATGTATTCGCTGGGTGTGTGTTCCTGAATGAGCGTCCGCTGCAGCGTCAAGACGATCCCACCGCCGAGTCCCCACACGAACATCGCCGCGGCAGACAAGAGGTAGTTGCTGGACATACCCATCGCGACCATCATCGATCCCGAGATGCTCGAGAACGTGACCGCCATCCACAGCCCCCGGTGGGCGAGGTCCGTACGGCTGGCAATGAATGCCGTGGTGATGAACATGCCCACTCCCAGGAACAGGTTCAACAGGCTTGCCGGGGTTGCTCCCAGGCCGATGTCGTCGCGCACGATGTCGGGCATCGAGATCTGGACCAGGGCTCCCGCGATCGAGATCACCAGTCCGCACACAATCAGGCTGCGGACCGGTTCGAGGTTCGCCACCAGGCGCAGCCCAGCCCTCACAGCCCCTCTTCGATCGGGAGGGACGCCGCTCGGGCCCGGGATGTGAACCGGATGCATCAACCACGCAGCGGCGAGGAGGATCGCACCCATCAAGAGAAACGACGTCTCGATGTTGAACAAGTCGATCGTAACCCCGCCCACGACGGCGCCGGCCATGAGCGAGACGTTCATGGCCATCGACCCGAGGGCCACGCCGTTCATCAGGAGTTCTGGTTCGACCAAGCGTGGGATTGCAGCTTGAAGGGCCGGCGACATCATCGCCATCGCTGCGCCGGCCGCCATCCCGACGGCAGTGGCCCAGCGTGGTGTCGCATGGCCTGACGCCACAATTGCGGCTGTCGTCGCCATCACCGCAGCACCCGCCAGACTCATCCTGATGATGAGGCGGCGCTGGTCTGTCCTGTCGCTGAGCGACCCAGCCGGGAGGCTCAGCAGCAGCGCGGGCAAGCCGAAACCCAGGATCACGAGACCGGGAGCACCGTCCCATGCGGTCAACTCCTCTGTCATCCAGACGAACTGGAAACGCAGGCTGCCGCCGACCGTCGATATCAGGAAGTCTGCTGCGAGGAACCGCTTGAAATCAGGGCGAGCGAGCAGCTCGCGAGTTGGGTGGCGGGTCAGAGCATTGCCTCGATCAGGTGTGGCCCCGGCTCGGAGTTGGCCCGCGAGTAGGCGGCCGCAAAGGCATCTGCCGTCGTTGCTCTCGTCGAGGGCACACCCATGCCGGCTGCGATGGATGTGAAGTCGAGCGCCGGATCGGCGAGCGATGTGAGAGACGCTGCTTTTGGTCCCGGAACCTCGATGCCCGCCCTGAGCAGTTCGACCTCGAGGATTGCATAACGCTGGTTGTTGCACAGGACGACGGTGACGTCGAGCTGTTCGCGAGCCATCGTCCACAACGACTGGATCGTGTACATCGAAGAGCCGTCGGCCTGGAAGGAAACGATCCGCCGGCCAGGTGAAGCACATGCGGCCCCGACGGCGAGGGGCAGCCCGCCCCCGATTGCGCCGCCCGTGGGCGAGAACGTCCTGTGCGGGGGAGCGGCCACCGAGTAGCTGCGCAGTCCCGCAGCCGACGTGATTCCCTCCTGGACCACGATCGCGTCGTCGGGAAGTCCGGCGACGACGGCGGCACCGAGAGAACCGACATCGAGCGCGCCTGTAGGCATTTCGGGGCATTCGACCGGGCCTGTCGCATGCCGTTGGGCGCCGAGGTGTTCGACCAGCGCGACGAGGGCTTTGGCCGTGTCGGCCGCCGGCCCACCCAGATCGAACCGGCGGGCGCCCGGGGGCAGCGTCTCGCTCGGGACGTCGGGGTAGCCGAAGAACGTGATCGGTTCGGGCGTGCCGAGAAGAACGGCGGTTTCGACCGATGCCAACACCTGTGTCGCCTGCTCGGGGAAGTACGGGATGTCCGCAATGTGTGGGATGCCCTGCCCGATCTCGGCATTGGGAACTCGATACGAGAACACCTTGCAGCCGGTAGCGGCGGCGATGGCTGTGGCGTCGTGGGCCATCTCGGCTGTCAGCCACGAACCACCGACGATGAGTGCCGCACCCGGCTGGTGCAACAGATTGGCCGCGGCGCCGATCTTGTCGGGGTCGGGGGCGGCGAGTGTTCCGATCGCGACGGAAGTGATGTCGTCTGGAGCCTGTTCCCAGGTGACATCGGCGGGGATGACGAGGGTGGCCGGGCCCCGGGGCCCGGTTGTCGCTGCGCAGATGGCCGCGGCGGTGTCGGCCGAGATGTCGTTGGGCGATGTGACGTAGCGGTGCCAACCCGCCCAGGTGGCGACCTTCTGCGTGTCGGAGGAGAGCGGAGCGTCTGCCGGCAGATGCCAGGTTGTCTGGTCGCCCACCAGGTTGATGATCGGTGAGAGGCCCCGCCTCGCGTTGTGGTTGTTCGCCAGGGCATTCGCGAACCCTGGCCCCAGGTGGAACATCCCCAGGGCAGGGCGGCCACTGGCCCTCCAGAAACCATCGGCAGCACCCGAGGCCACACCCTCGAACATCGTGAGAACAGCACGCATGCCATCGACTCGATCGAGCGTTGCCACCATCGCCATCTCGGTGGTACCCGGGTTGGCGAAGCAGGTGTCGATTCCCGCCGCGAGCGCGGTCTTGAACATGATGTCTGAACCTGTGGGCATCGGAGCAGTCTGGTGGTTCGGCTAGCGCAGTCGCGAATCGTTGGGTGGACGGAGCAGACGTAGCCTGGTGGAAAGCCCGCCGACAGGAGGTCGGATATGGACATCGAAACCCGTCACACCCCAGTTTCGGCGTAGAGCGCTGCACGCTCGGCGCAGGAGAAGGGATCAAGGTCGAGGCCGGCGCCATGATGGCACATTCGGTCGGTGTCCAACTCGAGGCGAGGATGGAAGGTGGCCTGCTGAAGGGCCTCAAGCGCAGTGTCCTCGGCGGCGAGTCATCGTTTGTCACCACGTTCACCGCCCCGCCTGAGGGCGGCTGGATCGATCTGGCCGCAAGACTGCCCGGTGACCTTCGAGCTCGAGAAGGCGGCCCAAGGCATGGTCCAGTCGGGCGAGGGGTTCGAGGGGTTCGTGTTTCACCTCACCGGTCCTGGTGAGATCATGGTGCAGACCCGCAACCAGGCGCAGTTGCTCGCCTGGATCAACACCGAGATCGGCGGGCGCGAGTAGATCGCCCGGAGTCGGCGGTGTTATCGCCCTTGGGGTTCTGGCATGTGGGGGCTGACGAGTCGGATTGCGGTCCAGGCGCCCACCAGAATGATCGTGTCTTCGTCGATCGGTTCCTCGGCGCCCGGTTCGAGCATCCTGGGGTCGTCGCCTTCACGTCGTAGGTAGGTGCCGTTTGTGGACGACAGGTCCGACACGACCCAACCCCCGTCTTCGCGCCGGCGCAACATGGCGTGTCGACTCGATGCTGCCGGGTCGCCGGTGAGGGCTGAAGCATCGATCTCGGGGTAGACACCCCTGCTTTGGCTGCGGCGCCCGATCAGCGATGCAGGAGCGAGGGTGATCGATGCCGGCTCGGGCATCGGGTCCGGCACCTTCAGCTGGCCGTCGGGGTCCATGTAGCGGTGGTGGTCGACGTCGACGGTGATCATCGCCACCACCCCTGGATTCTCGATTGCTGCCGCCGCCGTGTCGGGCTCGGGGTCGCTGCCGGTGATGAAGTCGAAACCGCAGTTCTCGCAGAACAGATCGCCCGATGCCGGTGGAGTCGAACACTTCGGGCATTGGTCCGGGGTCATGTCGAATCACCCGACGATGGGCGACGGTTGACCCTGACGGTTCGTGTGGAGCGCACGTCGAGAGCCATGGCGTCGGCGGCCTCCACGCGGCGGCGCAGCCTGACCGTTCCCGTCTTGGGATCGTCGACTTCGACCACCTTCGACAACAGCCGGACGGTGTCGTCATTGCCGGCCTCGTGGGCCAATTGCACGGCCCGACCGAGCTTGATCGTGGCCGTGGCACCGTCGCCCTCCTCGCGGGCGGCAAGACCGTCGGCGATCGCGTCCGCGAGCTCGGCCTGACCCGTGTAGTGGGCGACCTCGCCGTTGATGCGCGTCGTCAGAACATCGTCATCGGTCCAGACCGCCCTGACGAGCGCGGCGGGTTGCTCCTCGCCGTCGATGGTGAGCATGACGCGCGCTGCTAGCCGTTCCTGACCGACGGTACCCACGGGAACGTCGATGCGAAGGTGATAGTCGCGTTCCTCGTCGGCGCCCCACGCGCCAAGCGGATAGTCGGCGATGAGGGGGCTGATACTCGATCCCTTGTCGCTGAGGTCCTCGAGGTTGGGTGACACCTGCTTGAGGAACCCGAGGGTCGACCCCTTCGGGGTCCACAGCCGCAGCGCCACCGAACCGATCTGCTTCGACATCGAAGCCATGGTGAGAGCCCGGAACTCGTCCTCGAGTTCGTGTGGCGATGGAACGATGTCGACAGTGCCCAGCAGGGCGGCAGAGATCTTGCGCAGCTCGGTCACGTCCCAGTCGGTGCCCAGACCGCGTGCATCACATTGGAACCGGCCAACCGAATGGGCGATCGCCTGATCCAGTTGCCAGGGTTTCTCGTGTTCGTTCTTGCCGTCGGTCAGCAGGGTGCAGTGGGCGACCCCACCCGGTGACAGGTTGAACAATGCAGAAGCGGCGAGGAGCCAGGCTCCTATGGCGGTACCCCCATCGGCCTGAACCCGCCGAACCGAGTCGCAGGCCTCGGAGCGCGTCTGCCCGCTGGCCACGGCCAGTCCCTGGTGCGGGTACAACATGCGGGCCTCGTGGTTGCCCATCACGACCGCGAACTCGGTGCCGTCGGCCAGCACGTTCACAGCGGCAATCGTCGCCAGGCGGGCGGCCGCGATCTTCGCTCCGTTGTCGCCCTTCATCGAACCGGAGGTGTCGATGACGATGACCTCGACACGCCCGCCGACCGGTTCGTTGCGACTCATCTCGTGCGAGCTGGCGACGGTGATGATGGCGTCGACCGAGGTGCCGCCGGCGGGCAGGTACTCGTTCTGGAAGACCGAGGCCTTGAACCCGGTGTGAATGGAATCGGTCATTGCTCGTCCCTGGTTCGTTGGTCTTCGGGCTCGTGGGCGAAGTCGGCGATCGCAACCGCGATGTTGTCACGCCCGCCAGCGGCGTTGGCAAAATCGATCAGGGCTCCCACAAGAGCGACCGGGGACTGCCCGCCGATCTCTCCGATCTTTCCGGCCATGTCATCGGCCTCTCGCAGGTATCCCCAGAGGCCGTCGGAACACAGGAGGAGTCTGCCCTCACCCTCGGTCTCGAAGTCGACGACGGAAGGCACCAGATCGACGGCATCGACACCGAGCCATCGGGTGATCGAGCCCGCCTGTTCGGCCTCGGCCGGACCGTCCCACACATGATCGTCGGTCAGAACGAGGGCTTCGGTGCCCAACCAGTAGGCCCGGCTGTCTCCGAGCCATGCCACCGACCCGGCAACTCCGGTATCGGTGCGGCGAGCCACGGCCGCGACAAAGGTGCTCGAAGGCGGAAGAGCGCCGGTGGTGGGTCGATCGGAGCGGGTGACGTCGATGACAGCCTCCTGGGCTGCCCGTGCTGACCTTTCCAGGGCTGTTGACGGTTCCGTCCCGCCGCGGACGGACAACTCGAGAGACTGGGCTGCGGTGGTTGCCGCGGCCCTGGCGGCGGCAGCCGGAGAGTCGGTGCTGCCTACGCCGTCGCATACGACAAGAACGGCCGTGTCCGGCCCGGCATCGGGTGTTGCGTCGAGCACTACAACGGCGTCCTCGTTGGCGGACCGGCGAAGCCCTTTGTCGGTTGCGCAGGCGATCCAGCCGAGGTCGGTCGTGTCGGGTTCGCTCGCTGGCGGCGCGTGTGTGAGGTCTGAACCACAGGCTTCACACCACGATGCCTCGGCGTCGGCGACTTCGCCGCACGAGGGGCAGGCGACGGGGTCGGTCGCCGCAGCCGCACCAGCGCCGTCCGTCACAGCAGCGTCCGGGGTCGTACGCGATTGGCCTGATCGACCAGGGCGACGCGTTCGTTGTCGGTCGACGCCAGTCTGGCCCGTTCGCGATAGGCGGCTTCGAGGCCCTTTCTCAGCTCGGGTTCGTCGAGCGGGCGTCCGAACAAGGTCACGCCGACTCCAGAGAGGGAACGCGGTTCCTTCTCGGCAACGACGAGCGCTCGCTCGAGGATCTCCGATGTCAGGGTCGCCCTCTCCGCTGCGTCGATCTGGAGGCGTTCGACCGTCCGGGCTGCCGCGGCCAGTTCGTCGGGCGTGGGCATGGTGTTGCCATCGGCGTCGACCGCGGCGAGCAGCCGCGCAACCTCGGCCTGGGCCTTCCCGTATGCGGCGGAACTGCGTGGGATTCGGCCCAGCGCCGCTGCTGCGCCCGATCGGTCGCCGTCGGCAACCCGGCATCGCGCGAGTCCGAACGCCGCCGAGACATCGGTCGGATCCACGCTGATGACCCGGTCGTACAAGGTCCCCGCCCTGACGTGTTCGCCCGCACCTTCGGCAGCCATGGCGACGGCGAGTTGAGGTGCCAGCTCGCCGGGAACCGACGTCCAGACGTTCGAGAACCGTTCGGCCGCGACCGAAGCGTTCCCTCTGGCCAGTTGGTCGAGACCGCGGTACCAGTCGACCCTCCACTCCCACGGATCGTCGCTGACGATCGTGTCGAGAATCGGGTCTACTTCATCGTTGCGTCCGGCCTCGATCAACGCTCTCGCCCGCCTGAGGTGAACCTCTCGCGAGTCGGGCAGGACATCGGCCTCGAGCCCCTCGGCGATGAGGGCCAGCGCCTGGTCGGCCTCGATTTCGTGCAGCTCTATCAGCGAAGCAGCCGCTGGGTCCTCGGGGTCGACGACCGGTCGAGGCAGGGCCCGCCATTCCACCTGGTCGATCACGGCTGTCAGTCCATCGTGGAGCAGGGCTGCACTTCTGTCGGGACCAAATCGGTGGCTGGGCGATGGCCGAGGAGTGCCCGACTCGACGGCCACGATCTCCCGCAACACGCCGGTGAGCTGCTGAGCCATCTCGGCAGCTGTCTGGAATCTGTCGTCGGGGTGAGGGGCAGTGGCCTTCAGCAGGAAACGATGTAGAGATTCCCACCGGGCGAACAAGGGCTCGGTGTCGGGTCCGGGGAGGGCGTACTGGTAGGAACCGCTGTGGAACACGAAGTTCAGCACGAGCACCGCGAGGGTCCGTCCGACGGTGAAGAGGTCGGACTGTGCCGAGGGACCCGCCGTCGCCACCTCGGGTGCTTGGAAACCCTGGGTTCCGAAGATCGCTGCGTCGTGGTCGTCGATGCGCATGACGGCTCCGACGTCGATCAGCTTGACCCCCGAGTCGACGGCCATGATGTTCGCTGGCTTGAGGTCGTTGTAGACCAGCCCATGGTCGTGCAGGTAGCCGAAGGCAGGCAAGATGCCGAGCACATAGGCGATGGCCTCCGCGACGGGCAGCGGATCTGGAATGCCGCTGTTGGCCCTCCGCCGAGCCTTCAACTTCGAGTTGAGCGACTCGCCACCCACGTATTCCATGACGATGTAGCCCGACCCGGCATGGGTGACGAAGTTGTAGATGTTGACGATGTTGCCGTGCTCGATCTGGGCGAGGAATTGACGCTCGGCCACAGCCGCGATGGCGGCGTCGGGGTCGGTCGAGTCGAGCAGTCCTTTGAGTACGACCCAGCGGTCCGATACGGCCTTGTCGCGCCCGAGGTAGATCCAACCCATGCCACCGTGTGCTATCGGACCCAACACCTCGTACTGGCCCGCGACCACTTCGCCGGCCGATAGGGCAGGCGCGTTCGAGGCGAAGTCGAAAGGTGTTCGGCAGTTCGAGCAGAAGCCACGTATGCGACCGGGCCTGTCGGCTGTCGATCGACCAACCTCGCTTTCACACGACTTGCAGAAACGTTCCTGTTCCGGGGTTGCCTCGATGACCTCGGCGATCTCGGTGTCGGTCATCACCGCCTTGGACGGATCGCCTGCTTCGGTCGGCTCGATCTCGACGAGGCCGGCACCCAGACCACTTCGTCGTGTCCCGCGCGTTGAACCGGTCGACGAAGCGGACCCCGAGCGTCGGCTCGCGCCGGTGGTCGACGAGATCGCAGGTGATGATGCGGCCGCGATGGACGGCGAGGTGTTGACAACTGTGGGCGAGCCAGCGGGAGATCGGGTAGGTGAACTGGCGGCGAGCGTGCCGCACGTGTCGCAGTAGCCGTCGCTGAGGACGTTGCCTCCGCACCCGGCGATGGCGCATGAAATGCTCATTTCGGGTCTCCTCCGGATCGGCTCACAGCCTCCGCGAAACGGTCGACCAGATCGGCGGCGCGGTCGAGATCGATGGGGGCGGTGAACAGCTCGTTCTGGGCCGACTCAGCAATGTCGGCGATGGTGGGATGTGTCACTGCAGCGATTGCCAGCGCCGAAGCTTTGGCCTTGTAGGCGATCAGTCGACCGCGAAGTTCGTCGCGCGTGTCGAGGCCGGCACGGTTCTTCCGGTGGGCGCTCTCGAGTTGGGCGTGCAGAGCCAGTGCAAGGTGATCCCACGACCGATACTCGGTCAGCGCGATGGCGCCGGCCGCTGTGTTCTTGGCGCGGCTGTCACCCGCCAGGTTTTTGGCCCGCTCGGCGAGGCCTCCGTGACCGTCTATGACGTGGGGCCCTGGAACTCGGACCAGGTCCGACGGATCGAGGATTTTGGCGTGGGCTTCTGAATAGGCAGCTGCGGCCTTGGCGCGCAGCAGTCGGAGACCGGCCAGCCTCGTGTCGATAGAACGAAGATCGTCGTCGAGGCTGGCACGTTCGGCCACCATGGCGTCGACACGGCGAGCTGCTTCCAGAACCGCTGCCTCGAGGTCGCGACCGGCGTTGTGCCTGATGGCCAGCGGATCGCTCAACACGATCCGGTCCAGCTCGTCGACGGCCAGCTGCGCCGCCTCGACCTCAGCGGGTTCGTCGGCGCCGGAAAGGTGTTCGCGCATCGACGACATCGAGGTCCTCGCCGCATCGAGCCTGGGGAGTATCTCGGACCAGACAGCGTCGATCTCGGCTATCGCATCGCGGATCGGCTCGTACACCGAGGCCATCATCACGAGCAGTTCGTCGATTGTGAACGATCTCTTTGGCGATTCGAGCAGTCCGCGGTCGCCCCGATCGAGTCCGGTGGACTCGAGCTCTTGGGCGCCGAACTCGATGGAGTTGCTGAGTAGTAGCTCCTCGAGTTGCTTGCCGCGCTCGCCCCGCGGGCGACCTTGGCTTCGCAGCGCGCCGGCCTCGTCGAGAACTCGCCCCAGTTGTGTTAGTCCGCTCCACAACAACGAGATGTTGTCGAACCCCTCTCCGAGCCGCGCGCTGGTGACCGGTCCCACCTCTGCGCCAGACAACATCTCGTAGGCACGGTGATCGTCGAGATCGACCAGGTTCGCGGCGATTCGGCTGTGGGCGACGCGGTACCGCTCGAGCAGTGCATCTATCTCGTCCGCGTTCATGTGCTCGTCGATACTAACCGGGCCGGTGTCCCGCCCCTTCGCGAAGACCGATCTGCTCGCTATCTGGAAATACAATGATTTTCATATGGTAAACAAACAACTGTTTGTTATGGTACAAGATATGGAGGGCGGATTCGGGGAACCAACACAACCGCCCGAGTTGACCGACCTGGTCGTGGCAGTGTCCAAGGCCTTGACGGTCGATTTCGAGCTTCTGCCCGTCGAGATGCGTCGCGACTGTCTCGACACGATGACGTGGTTGCGCAACTCGGTCGAGGCGCTCGATACTCGGGTGGTCGACGCGGCAGACGATCTGGCGGTCTTCGCGACCTCCGCCGATGGGGGATCGGCGACACTGAGGGCCTGGTTGTACAAGCGGGGAAATTGACATCGTGGCCAGCTCGGTGGTCGCACCAGCCGTGCCGACAAGTTGTCGTCCATGCCGCTGGTACGCGGAGCGTTCGAGGCCGGGCTCATCACCATCGACCATGTACGTGTTCTCGGCGAGCTAACCCAGCCCAGGTTCTACTCACACTTCATCGACGCCGAGGCCCAGCTGGTCCGCTGGGCTGTCTCGATGGCTTGGCACAACCTTGCACAGGCGATCGACGCTTGGCGAACGGCTGCCGACGACAGCGAGTCCGACCTCAAGGAAGAGAAGGACCAGCAGGCTCGCCGCTCCAACGGTGCTCCCGGCGGGACCGACATGGCGATGCCCCTCGTCCACGTCAGGGCGACGGCCGAGTGTGTTCGGTCGGTACTCCAGAAGGTGTCGGACCTCGAGCCCGACCTGGTTCCCGTCGACATCTGCGAGTGCGAGTGCGAGTACGAGGACGGAACGGCGCTTTCCTATCACCAGCTCGTCGACCATCTGATCGATGCCAAGATCCACTCGGTCGTACTCAGCCAGCAGGGCGATGTCCTTCACCACGGCAGTGGGAAGCGATGGTTCACCGCCGCTCAGAAGACGGCGATGGCCTACCGCGACCGGTGGTGCGACCGTGGATGTGGGCTGTTGGCCCGCCAGGTCGATGCAGACCACGACGTTGCGTGGGAAGACGATCAGATCACCGATATCGAGAACGTGGTGCCGCGTTGTCGCACCACCCACACACAAAAGACGGCTGCCGAGGCCCATCGCAGGCGAAAACGTCGTCGAGAGATGCAGCGGGACTGCCGGCAACGGCGGATCGACGACAAATCTGTTCCTATCGACGATCGGGCATCCCCCGAAGTGTTCGGTCGGCTACCCGAGGTTGACAGACGGGAACGGCCGATGTGGCGTCCTCTCGACCTTGACGAGTCATCGCCATCACGGCCAGTCCTGATCGACATCGACTTTGCCAACCACTTACACCGGGCGAGCAACGAATCCCGACCCTGCACCGATACGACGGAGTCGATTAGTAGGGTGCTGGCTTGATGTCGTCGGCGAAGCAGTCCCTCTCCACACCGAGGTTGTTTCGAGTGTGGTCGCTCGCGTGTCTTGTCGCGGTCGGTTTGGCCGGATTGCTCAGTTTCATAGCGACGTCGAGTCTCGTCAGTTCCACACGCCGCATCGAACGCAACTCGGGCCCCGTTCTCGTGGCGACTCAAGACGTGCTGGCCAGTGTGGCCGAAGCCGACGCCGCATCGACATCGGTCTTCTTGGCCGGCCAGAACGAAGATCGTGCCCAGCGACTCCTGTACGAGGAATCGCTGTCGCGCTCGGTCTCCCAGGTCGAGGAGGTGGCCCGCCTCATCGGCGATGACGAGGAGGCTCACACCGCGCTGAAGTCGGTCGCGTCCGAGCTGGTGGTCTATTCCGGTCAGGTCGAGTCGGCCCGCTCGGCCAGCATCGCCGGGTCAGCCGACGCCGATGGGCTTCTCACGGTCTCACTCGCCACCGTCCGAGATCGGATCTTCCCCGAGATCGACCAGATCGCCGTACGTGCCGATGCTCAGGTCGATGACGACACTCGAGGGCTCACGTCGACGGTTGTTGCGGTGGCCGCGGCGCTGCTATCGGCCCTTGTTCTGTTGGCGGCGAACCGTTCTGTGCGGCGTCGGACCAATCGTTTGGTCAATCTGGGCCTGGTGGGTGGAGCGGTGTTATTCGTCGGCCTTGCGGTGTGGGTTGCAGCCGCCTCGTCGGCACGAAGTGTCGAGCTGGACCGGGCGCGCAGCGGCGGTTTCGAGGCGATCGCCTCGACGGCCCGAATCCAGCAGGCCGGGTTCAGCTACAAGACGGCTGAAGCGGTCTCGATCGTCGAGGGCCGCTCGGACCCCGAGTTGGCAAACCACGCATCGATTGTCGAAACACTCCTGTCCGAGGCTGCCGGTCTCGCCGATTCGGACCGCGAAGATGCGGCAGTTGTCGAGCTGTCGATTCGGTGGCAGCGTTATCTGGCGACCAGCCAGCAGGTTGCGACACTGCTCGATTCGGACAGTGTTGTCGAGGCCCGGTCGTATGCGGCTGCCGACGGCAACTCGGCGTTCAATGGCTTCAACACGGCGGTGGAGAGCGTCTTGTCGGATAACCGCAGCCAGTTCGCCGATGGCGTCGACTCTGCACGAGGAGCGCTGTCGTACTTGAGGGTGGCCTCAATAGTGTTCGCTGTCATCGCCGCTCTCGGCGCCTGGTTCGGGCTCCAAACCAGAATCGATGAGTACCAGTGAGCCGCACGGTGCGAGCGTTAGTGAGCCAGAAGGCGAAGGTAGGGCAGTGAGCCGCACGGTGCGAGCGTTAGTGAGCCAGAAGGCGAAGGTAGGGCAGTGAGCCGCACGGTGCGAGCGTTAGTGAGCCAGAAGGCGAACCGGTGATTTCTCGTAGGCGGTTCCTGGCTTCTGCGTCTGCTCTCGTTCTCGCGGCCTGTGCG
>JAAETH010000199.1 GCA_024228575.1 Actinomycetes bacterium | reverse complement strand
TTCTCGGCGACCTTGGCCTCGGCATCAGCGACGATCTGATCGATCGCAGCGTCGATGTCGACACCCTGCTGTGTGGCCAGATCGGCGATGGTTGCACCACCCTCGAGCGCCTCACGGACCTCGTCGGGCTCCATGCCCAGCGCATCGACGAGCGCATGAACGCCGTGCCCGCAGCCATCGCCCTTGCGCTCACCCTTGGCGGTGTCGTCGGTGGCGGTCTCGCCCGTGCTGGTGCCGTCGCTGGTGCTGGTATTTGTGTCGTCAGGTGCGTCGTCGGCTCCTGCGACCGTGGCCCCGGCGAAGAGCAGCCCGGGGAGTGCCACTGTTGCGAGGAGAGCCCTCTTCTTGGTCCTGTTGAGCATCGCTGCCCCTTTCACGTTGTTCGACCGGCTTGTCGATGGGGTCATAGTCGAGGGTCAACATGAGTGATTCTTGAGACGAACATGAGATTCCCCTGAGAACTCGCAGGATTCTCCACCGAGTCGATCTTCGACACCCTCAAAGATCACCTCGGCCTCCAACGCAACGGCGCACGCACCAAACCCAGCGTCTGCGTCCACCAACCGCTCGGAACCGATCATCTAGGCCATCCCGGGCCTACTCGTCATCGGTGTAGGCGATCTGGCCCTTCTGAAGGACGGTGATCCCCGCTTCGGAGACGACGTAGCGAGAGGTGTCTATCTCGGTCTCTCCTCCCACACAGGCACCGGGTGGGACGATGACGTTCTTGTCGAGGACGGCCCTTCGAACCTGGGCGCCCTCTCCGATGACAACTCCGTCGAGCAGGACAGAGTCCTCGACGACTGCTCCTCCCCGTACCCGAACGCCGGGAGATAGGACCGAGTTGACAACGGTGCCGCCCGACACAACAACACCGTTGCTGAGCAATGAACGGTGCACGGTCGAGGATCCGAACCGAGCATCGGTGATCATCTTGGCCGGTGGATTCTGCCGCCCGGCGGTGAAGATCGGCCACTCGTCGTTGTAGAGGTCGAACTCGGGGAACTCGGCCAGCAGATCCTGATGAGCGTCGAAATAGCTGTCGAGGGTTCCGACATCGCGCCAATAGTGGCGACCCCTGGCCTGCCCGGGAACCACGTTCTCGGCGAAGTCGTAGACATGGGCCAGACCCTTGTCGACCATCATCGGAATCAGGTCACCACCTATGTCGTGGCCCGTCTCCTCAGTCCCTTCGTTCTCGTGAAGCAGCTCGACGAGGGCTTCGGTGGTGAAGACATAGTTGCCCATCGACGCGAGTATCTCGTCGGGGCGGCCCGGCAGGCCGACCACATCGTCGGGTCTGGGCTTCTCGAGGAATTCCGAGATCTGGGTGCCCTCACCCATCTGGATGACGCCGAACTGGTCCGCCTGAGATCTCTCGACAGGAATGGCAGCAACGGTCACGCCCGCACCCGATTCCATATGGTGTTCAAGCATCTGACGTGGATCGATGCGGTAGATGTGATCGGCGCCGAACACGAACACGTGCTCTGGCCTTTCGTCGTCGATCAGGTTCATGTTCTGGAACAGGGCGTCGGCCGAACCCTGGAACCAACGGGGTCCGCGCCTCATCTGGGCGGGCACCGAAGTCACGTAGTTGCCAAGGAAACCCGACAGACGCCACGTTCGCGACACGTGTACGTCGAGGCTGTGGCTCTTGTACTGCGTCAGGACGACTATCTTTCGGAAGCCACCGTTCACCAAGTTCGAAAGCGGGAAGTCGATCAGCCGATAGTGACCACCAAAGGGGACAGCCGGTTTTGCCCGATCGGCGGTTAGAGGAAGAAGACGCTTCCCTTCTCCTCCGGCGAGCACCACACTGAGCACCTTGGGACGGGTTCCTTGATCAAGCATGACTTGATTGCACCACGAAATGACGACGAAGGCGAAACATGAGCGCACCAACTTCGCAAATCTCCGGTGAGGATCTGTGGCGTTTCGGCGAGGGCACCCACGATGGACTCCACCATCTGCTCGGCGCTCACCTCGACGAGACCGGCTGCACATTCCGAGTTTGGGCTCCGAACGCGACCAGGGTCAGGGTCATCGGCGACTTCAACGAGTGGGATCACGAGTCACATTCGTTGTGGCCATCTGACGCTGGAATCTGGTCCGGACACATCGCGGGCGTCACAAACGGTGCTTCGTACAAGTATGTGATCACCGGCCAGGACGGCGAGTCGCTCGACAAGACCGACCCGATCGCATTCGCCACCGAGGAACCACCGAGCACAGCGTCGCGTGTGTGCGATCTCTCCTATGAGTGGTCCGACGCCGATTGGATGGCGACTCGGGCGGAGAACAACCGCCACGATGGTCCCATCTCGATCTACGAGGTTCACCTCGGCTCGTGGCGTTACGAACCCGGTGGATACCGGGCGTTGGCTCACCAGCTGGCCGACTACCTCGACGACACCGGCTTCACCCACGTCGAACTGTTGCCCGTCATGGAGCATCCGTTCTACGGGTCGTGGGGGTATCAGACGACGGGCTACTTCGCCCCGACCGCCCGTTATGGCGAACCCCAGGACCTGATGTACATGGTCGACCTGCTGCACCAGCGGGGTTACGGCGTCATCCTCGACTGGGTGCCTTCCCATTTCCCGGTCGACACCCACGGGCTGGCCAGATTCGACGGAACCCACCTGTACGAACACGAAGATCCGCGGTTGGGGTTCCACCCCGACTGGCGGTCGGCCATCTTCAACTACGAACGCCACGAGGTGCGCAGCTTCCTTCTGTCCAGCGCCCGATTCTGGCTGGAGTACTTCCACGCCGACGGCATCCGGGTCGATGCCGTCGCATCGATGTTGTACCGCGACTATTCACGCAACGAAGGTGAGTGGATCCCAAACGATTTTGGCGGCCGTGAGAACCTCGGCGCCATCTCCTTCCTCCAGGAGCTGAACCGCAAGATCTACCTGCATCATCGCGACGTCGTCAGCATCGCCGAAGAATCGACTGCATGGCCCGGCGTTTCCAAACCGACCGACAGCGGGGGACTGGGCTTCGGCTTCAAGTGGGACATGGGGTGGATGAACGACACCCTCGAGTACTTCAAACACGATCCCGTACACCGTCAGTGGCACCACGGCGAACTGACGTTCCGTATGGTCTACGCGTTCACCGAGAACTTCGTACTTCCACTGTCGCACGACGAGGTCGTCCACGGCAAGGGCTCATTGCTGGCTCGCCAACCCGGCGATCCGTGGCAGCAGCTCGCTGGTCTCCGGCTTCTGTATGGCTACCAATGGGCGAGCCCCGGCAAGAAGCTGTTGTTCATGGGTTGCGAATTCGCGATGCCGGGGGAGTGGCACCACGAACAGGAGCTCCCTTGGGGTCTGCTCGAGAACGAGGGCAACGCAGGCGTCGCTGCCTGGGTCAGGGACCTCAACGCGATGTACCGGTCGGAACCGGCCCTGTACGAGGTCGATTCCGATCCAGGCGGATTTCACTGGATCGTCGGAGACGATGCCGAGAACAGCGTTCTTGTATTCGCCAGGACAGGCAATGAAGGAACACCACCCGTGGTGGTGGTGTGCAGCTTCACACCTGTTCCACGACACGATTACCGCTTTGGGGTACCCATCGCCGGCGAGTGGACCGAAGTCCTGAACAGCGACGCCGAGGCCTACGGCGGATCTGGTGTCGTCAACGGCGGCCCGCTGCTCACCTCCGACGAAGCATCACACGACTACGACCAGAGCCTCCAGATCACGATTCCGCCACTGGGCGCAGTATTCCTCAGGCCCGCCTGACACCGGCAGCGGCACCCCGGCGATCTGGGTGCTCCAAACTCTCACCCGTGAGAGTGCACGGCACCCAGATCGGGTTACTTTACATAATGAGGATTATCGGCGTTTAGTTCGCGAGGATCTCATGAGCGGCCTCGACGTCGGCCATCGTGTTGTACACGTAGAACGACATCCGGACCTTCCCGGCGCGCGTTGCGACCCTGAAACCCTCTGCGACCAGCAGGTCGCCCTTGTTGGTCTCTACGCTGACGACGGCGCTGTTCGATGGATCCATCCCGAGCCTGACGCACATCTCGTTCGCCAGACCGACACTGTGCTCACCGATCTGCTGCACGCCCGTTTCGGCGAGCAACTCGAGTGAATGGGCAGATGCCACATAGTCGAACCATGCCGGAGAGGCATCGAACCGGCGGCCGCCTTCGGCGAGGCGCATCGGTGGCCCGTACAACGAACTCCAGCGGTCCTCGGCGCTGTACCAACCGGCATGCCGCGGAATCAGCCAATCGACGTCGGGCCTGACGGCGAGATAGCCGGTGCCTCTCGGCGAACATAACCACTTGTACGCCCCACAGGAGACGACGTCGAAACGATCGGCACCCAGAGACAACCAGCCGGCCGCCTGTGTCACATCCAGAAATGTCCGGACATTATTGTGATCACACGCCGACGCCAGGGCATCGAGATCGAGAACCCGACCGTCTGCAGACTGCACTGCGCTGACGGCCACGAGGTCGATGTCGCGGTCAATACTGTCGAGCAGCCGCTCGAGCGGTACAAAACGCACGTCGAGGCGACCGTCGGCCAACATCGGGAAGGTGACGGAGGTGAAGTCCTCCTCTGCGCACAACACGCGAGACCCCGCATCCAGACTCGACGCCACAAGGCCGGCAGCGACCGAGACTTGGCCGATGATTCCAACCGTCGAAGGAAGGACGCCAGCCACGTGGGCGAAGGCGGTTCGTGCCCGATCGACCTCGGCGTCGTAGGCCGGTGGCTCACAGTCTCCGGCCTCCCAATCGCGGAGACTCTGGTGCAACGCGTCGAGAGCTCGTTTCGGTGGCAAACCCACCGAAGCCGTGTTCAGATATTTTGGACCAGAGGCAAACTGGCTGGAGACTTCGGCGGACAACATGGGTCCAGTATCGCGAGAGAACCCGCTGACCGGCGACTAGTCGAGCAACCGTCTGGCCTGACCGACCCAATCGTCGCGTTCGATGCGCTCGGGGAACTCGCTCAGATAGGACTGCAGCTCATCGACTCCGGCCTGGTCGAGCTCGGCGAGTTGCTGAATCCGTGTGATGCCGTAGTCGTGCAGAAGCTGCTCGATCTTCGGCCCGATGCCAAAGATCTGCTTGAGGTCCTCGGCAACCGGTTCGGCCGCCTGGCCCGCTGCGGCACCCGCAACGGCAGGGAGCGGCTGGCCGAGCACGGCGAAGAACGAATCGTCTACCGAGTCGACGATGTCGGGAACGGGGCGCACCTCTGGCTCGGGTTCGGCCTTCTCGTGTGGCGGCTCCTCCCCTCCCCCAGCGGTCAAGTCGAGGGCCTGTTCGTCGGGAACCTCTTCGGCGGGAGCCTGCACGTCGAGAGACTCCGCCTCCCCAGGCCGTTCTCGTCTTGGCAACAACCGACCGAAGACTGCGCCGAGGGCGAAGGCAGCGATCAACAGCAGGGTGATCTTGGTGACCAGGTACCACATACAAAGCCTCAGTTCGGCACGATCTCGATGTCCACGCGACGGTTGATCTGTCGGCCGGCGGCGGTCGCGTTGTCTCCATAGGGCGAGGTCTCGCCCGCAGCCCTGACCTCGATCGACTCCGGTGTGCACCCCAGGTCGCCCATCAGCAGAACCACGATCTCGGCCCTGCGCCTCGACAACTCGCGGTTCGCGGCTGCCGCTCCCTGTGAATCGGTGTGCCCTGTGACGATGTAGTGACCATCGACACAGGCCAGCATTCGCTCGCGAAGGTCCCACCTGTCGCCAGCGTCGTCGACTGCATCCTGAGATCCGAAGTAGACCGACGCAACAAGGGTCTGGCCATCGGTGCCCACCGTCGGCGAGCCGATTGTGTAGGGCCAGAACAGGCGCGTGCGCTCGACATACTCCGCAACCTCTGCCATGACCTCGGTGGTCATTGCATCGGGCTCGCCCCCCGCAGCGACGCTGAGATCGGCGCCATACAAGGCGATGGAACCACTGTCGAGCCCTGACATCATCTCGATGACCTTGCCCAGCGCTGCGACTCGACGGTCGCCACCTGCGAGACCCTCGTAGTCACCTGCCACAGCCAGGTCGATCTCCCACTCGCGCCCGGGGAAACCGGCCTCCAGATCTGAGGTCAGCCAGCGCTGCTGAGCGACGGACGTCGAGACCCCCTCTGCCTCGACAAGATCCTCGTTCCAGTTCAGCCAGAACACGCCTCGATGACCCTGCTGAGGTACTGCTGCGAGCAGCTCGTCGAGATTGCCTGCGGGGTCGGCCACCTCGAACTCCACGACCTCATGATCGATCGGGATTCGGTACTGAACTGCGTCCTGCAGGTTCACCAGGGCGCCGGCAGAGTCGACGTCGTCGACCACGACATGGATGGTCGTGAGAAGGTGAAGCGAGGTGATCCGAGCGGGTGGTGTCCCTTCGACGTGGCGGAAGGTGTTGACGAAGTTGGCGACCCTGGCATCGGTGGGAGCCCGCCCTGCGACCTCGCTCAGCTCGTCGACGACAACCTCGGCCCCGAAGATGGTGTGGGCTCGTTCGACGATGCGATCGTGTTGTGCTGGTGTGGCGACCTCGCCGCGAATGATGGCCCGCTCGCCGTTCCACACCAGCTCGAGGGGTTCGGGCACATGGGGAAGTGCCGCCGTCGTGGTTGTGGTGACCGGCGCCGCTGTAGTGGTGGTGGTGGCACCGGGTTGCGCTGTCGTGGTTGTCGTCGAGGTGACTGTGGTTGTGGTCGTCGAGGTGGGCGGAGCCGTCGAGGTGCTTGCAGTGGTGGCAACAGCTGTTGTGGGGGCAGCGACGTCGTCGTCCTGGCTCACGACCACGTCGGTGACACCTTCGAGGCTTTCGAGCAACGTCACGGCGTCGTCGGCATCGGGACCGCTGATGACGAGGCGTTGGCCGTCTGCCTCATATTCGACCGCGACGAACCCGGCCGCCTCGAGAGCCGCGCCTGCACGCTCCTCGATGTCGCCCTCGATCCGCCGAACGCCGAACCATGTTCCGAACACGAGCAACAGAACAAACAACGCGACAACACCAGCGATGCCCCTTTGACGTCCGCTCATCGTCTCGCACACACCATGTCGCTCAACACCAGGTGTGACCCTATCTCGATCGGAGCACCCCCAAGACCGACAGTCTGTGTTCGATTACGTCCGTGTGAAGGTCCCGTTTCGAGAATCTTGCCGCTCACTGAATGACGGAACAGATTCCGAACGACCGGCTGGCCCTAACTTCCTGGGAGTCCCACCAGCGGCCACACCCAGCCGAATCGAAGGAGACCCCGATGGCAGAAACAGTCTGGCTGCTCATTTCAGCGGCGCTCGTGTTGTTCATGGTGCCCGGCTTGGCCTTGTTCTACGGCGGCATGGTTCGACGCAAGAACATCCTCAACATGTTGATGATGAACATCTACTGCCTTGGCATCGTGCCGCTGGTGTGGGTGCTCGTCGCGTATTCCCTTGCATCGGTGGGTGATGGCTCCCTGATCGGCAACCTCGATGCCATCGGATTGAAGGACGTGCCAGACGAAGCGCTCGCCGGCATCACCTTCACGATGACGTTTGCCGTCATCACACCTGCCCTCATCTCGGGAGGGGTGGCCGACCGTCTCAAGTTCAGGGCCTGGGCGATCTTTGTGCCCTTCTGGTTGCTGCTGGTGTACAGCCCTGTTGTCTTCTGGGTCTACAGCGGTTGGATTCACGCACTTCCGGCACACGACTTCGCGGGTGGGACGGCGATCCATGTCAACGCGGGCGTTGCAACCCTGGCCCTGGTCGCGGTGCTCGGCAACCGGCGGGGCTTCCCGGGGGCGACCGGTCGCCCCCACAACCTCGTTCTGACGATGCTCGGTGCCGGAATCCTGTGGTTCGGCTGGTTCGGCTTCAACGCCGGCGGAGCGTCCGACCCTGCACAGGTGGCGCAGGCATTCATGTCGACGTTCCTCGCCGGAGCCGCCGGGATGATCGCTTGGCTCGCGATCGAGGCGAGGGTCGACGGGAAGCCGACCTCCCTCGGTGCAGCGTCGGGTTTGGTAGCGGGCCTGGTGGCCATCACGCCAGCCGTCACGTTCGTCGGAACGCTCGCCTCGATCCTGTTCGGCCTTCTCGCCGGTATTGCATGTTTCTACGGGACCCGGCTGAAGGTCCGGGTCGGTTTCGACGATTCGCTCGACGTGGTTGGGGTACATCTTGTCGGCGGCATCGTCGGTGGAGTCCTGATCGGATTCCTCGCCGATGCGAACGCCGGTCCGGACTCCGACTTCCTCGAGGGTCTGCTATTTGGTGGTGGAACCGAACTGCTCTTCAACCAGGTCGTGTCGATCGTCGTCGTGATGGCCTATTCCTTCGCCGTCACCTACGCACTGTCGAAGGTCCTCGACCTCACCGTGGGCTTGCGTGTCGACTCCGAAGAGGAATCAGAAGGCCTCGACGTCTCCGAACACGGAGAGATCGGCTACGTATTCACCTGACGCGCGTTATCTTTTGTTTCGCTCAGGTGCCAGGAAACCTTTATGGGTGCTGGGATACAGAGAAGCCTTCCATCGGGTGTCTTCACGAGCGACACTAGGCACCAATGGATGAGTCTCTGTCGCGAAGCGTGGGGTCGGGCAGGAGACTGACCCGTACGGTTATCGTCGTCGCCACCCTGCTCGTGCCGCTGGGCGTCATTGCGTTCGCTGTGCGGTCCGATGACGACCCGAACACCTCCGAGACCGGCACCGCATCGACGACCGCCGTCGAATCGACGATCTCGACAACAGCCCCTCCCGCCACCGATCCCCCGTCAACCGACAGCCCCCTTGGGGAAACGACCACGACGGCTGTCACAACCACCAGCTCCACAACCACCAGCACCACAACCACGACAACCACCACCGAGGCCATCCCAGAAGCTGTGGGGGTCGGATCGGTCGTGGCCAGGCAGCCGACGCTGTTCGCCACACAAGCTGGGGTGGCTTCGGGGACACAGATCGCCGAAGGCGACGTTCTCACCATGACCGGCGATCTGCGAGTCGTCGCGGGCGCAACCTGGTTCGAGGCGATCAGCGCGAACGAGTCCGGGTGGGTCTCGGCCAGCAATGTGGCGCTGTCGACCACCGGCTTCGACCAGAGACAGTGTGCTGAGCTGCCATCGGGGACAACAGCAACACCCCTCGCCTACCGACCTGGAACCGCCGACGGTCTGGCAGACGGTGTGGTCGCGATCGAGACCCACATGTCGGACGAATGCACACGAACCGTGTTGTTGCTGGGACTCGACGGTGGGGAAACCCTGGCCCAGGCCTTCCCCGACGACCTTGCCATCGTCGACTTCGGCGGCCACCTCCGCATCGACCTCGACGACGCTGTTCACGCTCCTGAGATCGCGTTTCGCGGGCTCGTGTCCAATGGCGTCATGGCGACCGTCGAAACCTCAGACGGCACCAGGCTGATCATCGACAGGGGACCTTCCGCTGTCTCGGTTTCGTTCCTCGCCCGCCCAGCGCGTGTAGTGATCGACAGCAGAACGGTTTCCGATGTGCGTCCAGGCATAGGCGGCGGCATCATTCTCTCCAGCCAGTCGATCACCGATGCGACCACATCTGGCGACGGCAGAGTGACCGTCATGTCCGGATGGGCCCGCCCGATCAACGGACTCGGCGAGGTCGCCTTCAGGCACGCTCCCGACGACGACCAGGAACCGGGCGGAGGGCTCGCTGCACCGGTCGTGTTCTCCGGTACCTCGTCGGTTGGAACCGTGGAACGGTCCTGGTACTTCTACCGCACCGAGGTCCCCGCCGCTTGGTCGCCTTTTGCCTTCCAGATCTCGAGCCTCTCGGCCGGTGAGTACGAGGTCTTCCTGGGTGTGGGAGTTGATGCCAACGTTCCCGCCGACATCGACTCGCCGGGCCTCTTCCAGATCCTCACCGTCGAATAGTCGTTCAATCGGCGAACATGTCGAATATGAGGTGGGGTTTGGCGTCTTGGCCGAGCGCGATCTGTGAATCCGCAGCAGCAGAGGTGTAGACACCCTTGGCCATCAGCGAGGTCTCGATCCCGCGTCGTCGCTCGTACACATCGATGCGGATCCGGTGGATCGAGTCATTGCCCGGATCGGCCCGCACTGCGAACTCGATCAGCTCGGTGGCCAGGCGCCACTCTCCAGCATCAGCGAGCACGGCGGCCCGTTCCGCGAGCACGCCGGCGCCGCCCGCGAGTTCGGCGACCTCGATGGCGATCGTCTCGTCCGAAGCCGGTTTGAGGCGGGCTGGGTGCCCGTCCCACCAGCCGCCGTACAGCCCCCAGATGGCGCGAACGGCGAACTCGGGTTCGTCGTAGAAGGGTCGCAGAAACGGCAGGTCCAACAGTGCCGGATCGACAGCAACCGAGCTGACGATCTCGTCGAGCGTCGCTTCGGCGTTCATCGCGTCAAGCACGTCGGCCACGAGCCTCTCGAGCACACCCGCCACCGTGTCGAGGCACCGTTGAATGCGATCCTCGCCCTCGATTGGCAGCCCGTGCGACGGCACATACAACTCCGGTCTCTTGGCGGCCATCTCGCGTAGCGCCTTGGCCCACTCCAACGGGTATCGCTGGACCTTCTGCGGGTTGCCACAGTTGGGGAAGTTCCAGATGAACAGGTCGCCGGCCGTGATCATCTTGTGTTCGGGAATCCACGTCCACGTATGGTCGTCGGTCTCCCCCTTGGCGTGATGATGTTCGAACGTGAGGCCACCGATCGACTCGGTGTGTATCGAGTCGTACTCGGCGTCGACTCGCAAGGTCCCTTCTGGCACGAAACGAATCCGGCCACGATCGCCCGCCGTGTGGCGCGCTCCCCCACCGAACTGGCGCAGATTGATACCGACGTTGTATCCGTTCGTGAACTCGTAGCGTTCGAGACGTTTGTTCACCGCAACATGTCCCACCACACGGGGTTTGGGGTGCCCGCGATCTTCGGCATCTGCGGCGAAAGCCCGACTCCCTCCGACGTGGTCGACGTGGCCGTGGGTGTACACGATCGAGTGGACGCGCCGGTCGGTCCAGCCGCGAAACGCGCTGACGACCTTCGACCCTCCACCGGGGCCACTGGAGTCGACCAGCACCACACCATCGTCGGTGTCGACTACGATCACGTGACTGAACGCCTCGACCAGGGCAACACCATCGGTCAGCTCGTTCAGTTCGTGGATGATCCGGTTGGGCCGCGTTTTGGTGTCGTTCTCGTCGATGATTCGGGTCGACACTGCCAGTGGATGATCATGAGCCATCCTTCAACTGTGCCAGATCGGTCAGACGTCCAACGCATGGCCGTAGTCGTGGCTGTGGCGGATGATGAAACGGCGTCGCGGTTCAACCGCTGAGCCCATCATCACCGTGAACGCCTCTTCGGCGGCCTTGGCATCCTCGACGGTGATGCGCCGCAGCACGCGCGTGGTGGGGTCGAGCGTGGTCTCGAGCAGCTCGCCGTCGTCCATCTCGCCGAGGCCCTTGAACCTGGTGACCCTCGGATTGCGGCCCTTTCCCTGGAGCTCGGCTATCAATCGATCCTTCTCGACGTCGCTGTAGACATAGGTCTTTGTCTGGCCGACGGTGATCGAATGGGTGGGCGGCTGGGCTGCGTAGACACGACCGGCGTCTAGCAGTGGCCTCATGTAGTGATACACGAGGGTCAGCACGAGACAACGAATATGGCTGCCATCGACGTCGGCATCGGCCAGCAACACGAGCCGCTCGTACCGAGCAGACGAGAGGTCGAAGTCGCGCCCCGATCCACCACCGATCGCGGTGAACAGGGCGGCAGCCTCGGCGTTGTCGAGTACCGCCTTTGTCGTCCCCTTGCCCGCATTCACGACCTTGCCCCGCAATGGCAGCACGGCCTGCCAGTTGGCATCGCGGGCCCGTTTGGCAGGGCCGGCAGCAGAGTCGCCCTCGACGATCAGTAGCTCACCCTCTGGGTGCATGCGACAATCGGACAACTTGTCAGGCATTCCGTTGTTGCCCATCGCGGCTGCTTTGCGCTTCGTATCGAGCGCCTGTTTGGCGGTGACGCGGTTGATGATGGCGTCCGAGACCTTGTCGAGCAGGGCCTTGGCGGTGACCTTCGTTCCCCTCTGCTTGCCAGACAAGAACTCGGTCATCTGGCTTTTTGCCACCTCGTAGACGATCTTCTGAACGTCGGGAGTGCCCAGCTCTCGTTTGGTCTGACCTCTGAACTGGGGCTCTGGCACCGTCGCCCTGACCACGGCGACCATACCTTCCTGTACGTCTTCCTTCTGGGCCTTGCCGTTGTCCTTGAGCCGTCGCAACTTGCGCGGGTCGGCGGTCTTGAGAGCATCGTTGACAGCAAAGGTCAGTGCCCGTTCGAAACCGGCAACATGGGTTCCGCCGTCGGGGGTCGGGATGGTGTTGACGAAGCTGACGATGTTGGTGTCGAAGTTCGAGATCCACCGCATGGCGATGTCGACCTGGCAATCGCGTTCGACTGCGGTCAGCTTCCCATGAACGGGGACCTTCTCTGTGAACGTGCCGTTCCCTTGCAGGCGCACCATGCTGGTGACCTGGGGGGCCGGGCTGGACAAGAAATCGACATAGTCAGACAACCCGCCCTTGGAAATGAACTCCTCGGGACGCCCGCTGGCCCCAACTCGACGATCGATGAGGCGGATCTTGAGCCCCGGCACGAGGAAACAGACCTGGGCTACCCGCTCGCGGGCCTCCTCGTACTTGATTTCGGCCTCGGAGTCGAAGATCTCGGTGTCGGGCCAGAACCTGACGGTCGTACCCGTGCGGTTCTTGGGCACCTTTGCGACCTTGGCCAGCTTGTGAGACTGCCTGAACCTGCCGTTTGGGGTGAAGTGACCTGCCTCGCGCTCGTTGAACGCCAACCGGTGGGTAGCCCCATCTCGGTTGACATCGACGACCATACGTTTCGACAGGGCGTTGACCACCGACGCCCCGACACCGTGTAGGCCGCCCGATGCCGCGTATGCACCGTTGCCGAACTTGCCCCCAGCGTGCAGTTCGGTGAACACGACCTCGAGGGCCGTGATGCCTTGCACTCGATCGATACCGTGTTTGACGCCGATGGGGATGCCACGGCCATTGTCGGCGACCTCGTACGAGCCGTCGCCATGGAAGGTGATCTCGATGAGGTCGCAGTGATCGGCGGCCGCCTCGTCGACCCCGTTGTCGATGATCTCCCACAAGAGATGGGTGAGGCCGCCCGAACCGGTACCACCGATGTACATGCCCGGCCGCTTGCGCACGGCGTCGAGACCCTCGAGGACCTCGATGTGGGTTGCGTCGTAACTCTTCGACGACATCTAGAGAACCCCCTCGAGGCGGTACTCGCCAATTGCAGCGATGCGGTAGCCGAGATCGGTGGCCGCAGCATCGCGGCGTGTCGGTTCGAGAATTAGTGGCACGGGATCGGGGTTTGTTCTCCTGGGGTCGGAATCGTCGGCGACGATTGCTGCGAGCTGGCGGTTTCGGCCCACCCATGCGTACCCGATGTTGGTCTCGAAGCCCTTCAATTTGACGACCCTGACACCACCCGTGGCCCGACCTTTGGCCGGCACCTCGGCAACATCGGTGACCTTCGCCGTGCCCTCGTCTGTGACGACGACGACGAGCGAGCCGAACTCGACCGGTCCTGCTCCGACGACGGTGACACCCGATTTCAGCTTCATGCCGGCGACACCTCCCGCACCTGCGCCCTGTACTGAGATACCCCCAGCGGTGGTGCGCAGCACCTGACCGTCGGAGGAGACGATGACGAGTTCTGCCTCGTCTGGTGCGGCGAACGCTGCGACAACCCGGTCGCCGTCCTTCAACCCGATGAGTGGATTTCCGGACCGCGTCGTCGTGAGCGTCTCGGGGGCGACCCGTTTGGCGACACCGTTCTGGGTGATGAGAACCAGCGGAGCGGTCGGCGGGCCACAAAACCCGGCCAGGCGTTCGCCGCGACCGAGCGAGAACATCTCTGTTGCGGCGGCACCCCTGCTGCCCCTGACCATTTCCGATACCTCAGCGACCCTTGCCGTGAGGATGCGCCCCCGATCTGTGATGGCGTAGACGATGGCGCTCGGGGGCGCCTCGACGGTGGCCGTGACGACGTCGTGACGTCCGGGTTTGGCCTGGAATTGTTCGCCCACTCCCATTCGCCCGATCTGCCCCGACGAGCTGAGGGTGACGATGCACGGATGGTCGGCCTCTGGCTCGTCTGCCATGTCGAGGACCGGTGTGTCCTCGATGACCACGATGTCGTTGGCATCGACGATCTTGGTGCGTCGCGGAGTGCCGAACCGCTGCACGAGGTCGTCGAGCTCCTTGCCGACGATGGTTCGGCGCCTGGTGTCCGATGCGAGGATCTTCTCGTATCCTTCGATGCGCTTCTGGAGTTCGTCGAGCTCCTCTCGCAGTTTCTCGATCTCGAGGGCGGTGAGCCTCCTGAGCTGCATGTCGAGGATGTGCTGAGCCTGGATCTCCGACAGCGAAAGCTGCTCGATGAGTTTCTGCCTGGCCTCTGGCACATCGCGTGAACCCCTGATGATGGCGATCACGAGGTCGATGTTGTCGAGGGCGACGAGCAACCCCTCGACGATGTGGGCTCTGGCCCGAGCCACGGCCAGACGGTGTTCGGTGCGTCGTACGATGACTTCGAGACGGTGCTCGACATAGTGACGGCACATGTCGTAGAGCCCGAGGGTGGTCGGTACACCGTCGACGAGGGCGACGGTATTGATGCCGAACGAGTCTTCCAGCGGGGTCAGCTTGTAGAGCTTGTTGAGCAGGACGTGTGGGTTGACACCCGGCTTGCACTCGATGACGAGGCGAAGTCCGTTGTTGCGATCGGAGAGGTCCTCGATGTCGTTGACCCCGTCGAGTCGCCCGGCCCTGACCAGCTCGCGGACCTTTGCCAAAACGCGCTCGGGTCCGACCATGTACGGCAGCTCGGTGACCACGATGGCCTGGCGACGCGAGCTGATCGGCTCGATTTCGGCTCTCGCTCTGACCCGCACGGTGCCGCGGCCGGTCTCGTAGGCCTCGCGAAGTGAGCCGTCGTCGACCAGGATCGCACCGGACGGGAAGTCTGGCCCAGGCAGACGTTCCATCAGCTCGTCGACCGTTGGTTTGGGTCGACGTTGGGTCAGCACCAGGCGCACCGCCTCGACCGCTTCGACCAGGTTGTGCGGCGGGATGTTGGTCGCCATTCCGACGGCGATGCCGGTGGCGCCGTTGACCAAGAGGTTCGGCAGGGCGGCGGGCAGGCACTCGGGTTCGTCTCGCTCGCCGTCGTAGTTCGGGTTGAAGTCGACGGTGTTCTCGTCGATCTCGGCGACCATGCTCATGGCGGCCTGGGTGAGCCTCGCTTCGGTGTAGCGGTAGGCGGCCGGTGGATCGTCGAGACTGCCGAAGTTGCCCTTCGGGTCGACGAGTGTGACCGACATCGCAAAGGACTGGCCCATACGCACCATCGCCTCGTAGATGGCGCTATCGCCGTGAGGGTGGTACTTGCCCATGACCTCGCCGACCACGGTGGCCGACTTGCGGAACGGTGTGCCAGGCCGCAGGCCCAGCTCGTTCATGACGTACAGGATGCGGCGCTGCACCGGCTTGAGTCCGTCACGGACGTCGGGAATAGCCCTGCTGGTCGTGACCGACAGGGCGTAGGGCATGAAAGAATCGCGCATCTCGTTCTCGACCGAGATGTCGATGATGTCGCGAGCTATCTGTTCGGGGACCAGCGGTCCCTTCCTCTTGCGAGCCATTCAGTCCAAGATAGAACCTGAGTGTGACAATCGTGCGGACCCCGGCGAACGTTCGTTCCCCTGGCCCGGTTCGCCCAGCCACGATTCCGCCAGAGCAAATGCGAGCTCGACCTGGTGGGCATCAAAGGTCTCGCTGCGGCGCACCAACCCTCCCTCGTCGAACTGCACGACGTTGATGAACGACATCGTCGATCCACGTGCACCCCTTCTGACGGCGATACGCCGACCCCCGGCCCACAGAACCTGGCTGGCAGGGGTGGTTCCGAACAACAGAGCGGCCCGCCTCTCTGCATCTATCGCCTCGGCTCGATCGGTTACCGTCCGTGAGCCGATGCGGCGGTCTCGGTGGGTGAAGTCGGGACCGAGCAGTTCCGCGAAACGAACGAAGTCGCGGGCCCCGAGGGCACCATCGAGGCGGGCGACCCACCCGAGCACGGCGGGGTCGGGGCCGAGCCTGGGACCACCCTGCGACGCGGACTCGTCAGCTTCGGCGACGGGCTCGATCGCGGGACCCAACGCGGGGGGCGCCTTCGGATGGACGGCCGGCCTGTCGAACAGGTCGAGTGTGGCGAACAGCAGCGAGAGCTCGGATGTTCCTTGCATGACGGGACCAAGCCCCTCGAGTGCCGTCTCGACCCTCGGGACGAGCTGGGCCCCGGGATCGGACTCGAGCGCTGCCGGCAAGGATGCCTTGGGTTCCCACGAGATTGCGACGACGGCATCTATCGATCCGAGCATCTCTGTGGTGGCCGAAGCAGGGACCACAACCGCCTCTCCACATCTGTCGCAGAACCGGTCGGCGGGTCCGATCACCTCGTTGCATGCGCAGCACTCGACGCCCAGAGCAGAACCGCACGCGCCACAGAACCGGGCGCCCGCCCTGTTCGTGTGCGTACATTCGCCGCACTCGAGAGCAGAACCCGTGCAGCCACATCCGGCTATCTCGCTCATCGCTAGACCCAACTCGACTCGACCGCCCGCGTAGCGATATCGGCACCCCCGGCCGCGACCTTGACCGCGAGATCGGGGATCGATCTCGCAGCTTGATGCGAGAGTTCGGCAGCCTCAGCTGAGCACCTCGATCTCGGAGTCGCTGAAGCCGGCTTCGGCGAGCACCTCCCGGTTGTGCTGCCCCACATCGGGTGCGGGTCCGCGCACGCCGGCGTTGGCGGTTCTCACCCTGAACGGGGATGCGACGGTATCGAACGTGCCATAGCGCGGATGTTCGATCGGTTCGAAGGCCCCGGTGGCACGAACCTGGGGATCGTTCAGCGCCTCGACCGTGTTGTTGATGGGCGCCCAGGTGATACGCCCGGCGTCGAGGAGGTGACCCCAGGCAATGCGGGTTCGGGACTTGAACTCGGCAATCAGCTGGTCGATCAATTCCGAGTTGTTGGCGAAACGACCTTGCGGGGTGTCGTAGGGAGGCTCGTTCAGGTCGGGCCGCCGTATCGCTGCACAGAACCGCTCCCAGGTGTGCGGATCGGGGTTGGTGAGCTGAAGCCAGTGGGCGTCGGCGCACTCGAACGGCTCGATGAGTGGGCTGACGGTCTCGTGACGGGTCCGCGGGGTCACGGGTTTGCCATCGGCGACCGCGGGCACGAGATCGATCGCGAGTGTCCAAGTAGCCGTCCTGAGCAGTGTCGCCTCGACGACCTGCCCCTCACCGGTCAGGTCGCGCACACGCAGGCCCGTCATGATCGCTCCGAACAACGCGAGACCGGAGGTGTGATCACCCATGCCGGGCCTGAACCGCGCCGGACCCTCGGGCCCGGGAATCGACGCCTGGATCCCGCTGCGAGCAAAGAAGGCAGTCGTGTCGTACCCAAGCCTCGATGCCTCGTCCCCCTCCTCGCCGTAGCCGCTGAACAGGGCGATGACAAGATCGTGTTTGACGCCGAGCAGGTCTTCGACATCGAGTCCGAAGCGCTTCCGCCGGTCGGGTACGAGGTTCGTGATGACGACATCACACGTCGCCGCCAGCCGTCTCGCGGCCTCGCCGCCCGCTGGCGAACCGATGTCGAGAGCGACGGATCGTTTCCCTCGATTGATGAATTGGAACGAGTGGTCCGGGTTCTCCTCTGGCGGCACCGCGGCCTGGCGCATCTTCATCCGGATGCCGTCGCCCGACGGTGCCTCGACCTTGATGACGTCTGCACCGAGGTCGGACATGATCGCACCGGCAGACGGCGCAGCCGCCCAGTTCGCGATCTCGAGCACCCTCACTCCACCGAGCGGATCGATAGTCATTCGTCTGCTTCCTTCTGCGCTTGAGCGGACCCCCGTCAGCGCGACCATAGGCCTTTTTGCCTCACGGGAACTCATGTCATCGGAGGTTGGCTACCCTTGCTGGCCGTAACGGGTGTCCAACGCGCCCAACCCACCCACTCCCCCTTTTGGAGTTCGTCATGACCCGCCGAATCGATATCGAGCTGACAAGCGACCGAGGCGATGGAACCTGGACCTGGCGTGCTGCCGGGGCCAAGCAGCCCAAGGGTTCACTCGAAGCCAGCACCCTCTACGACGGGGCTCAGGTGGGCGACGTCTGTCGCGCCGATGCCGATTTCGCCCTCGACGGTGTGTTCATCGAGACCGTTCTTCCACCAAAGGCTCGTAGCGGCCGCAAGACCGACGAGACCATCGAGATGGTCGGCCGTTCGTACGAGGGTGGTGTCACAACCACGTGGAAGGAACGCAAACCCCGCGACAAGGGCCGCGGCAAAGGGCGCGGCGATGGTCGAGGTCGCGGCCGAGACGGAGATGGCAAGGGACGCGGTGGCGAAGGTCGAGGTCGCGGTGGCGACAGCAAAGGACGCGACGGCAAGGGACGCGACGGCGACGGCCGAGGACGCGACGGCGGAGGCGACAAACCCCGTCGCGAACGTGGCGACCGGCGTCCGAGGCGCGACGAACACGACGACCGTCCAAAACCCAAGCGTCTGCGACCTGGTCGAGTCCATCGCCAGACATGGATCGACACCCTGCCCACTGAGCAGAAGGTCGTTGCCGAGCAGTTGTCTCGCGGCGGCATTCAGGCCGTTCGAAAAGAAATCGACACCCAGAACGAGAAAGCGAAGGCCGACGGCACCAATGCGATCGACGGCTCTGCACTCATCGCTCTCGCCGAGAGCCTCATGCCGAAGCTGCGCGACGCCGAGTGGCGCGATCGTGCCGAGGCTGCTCTGGCAGACGTCGACGAGATCGATTTGCGCGACCTGCGCAGTGTTGTGGCCGCCGAGTCGGCTCACGACAAGGAGAGCCGCGAACTCGCAAATCAGCTTCGCGACGCGCTGAACGCCAGGGTCGAACGGGCCCAGGCCGAGTGGGTAGACGAGGTCGCCTCCACCTTGTCGGAGGGCCGTGTGGTCCGGGCCTTGCGCGTCAGCTCGCGTTCACCAAAGGCCGGGGCCAGACTTCCCGACGATCTGCTTCAGAACCTGATCCTCGCTACCAACGGTTCGGTCACCGCCGAAACAGGCCAGCAGCGTCTGGCCACCGTGCTGGACGCCGTCAGTCGCTCGGTGGTTCGCCCATATTTCAAGCTCGAGCACATCCCGGACAAGCCCTCCGACGACCTGCTCGAAACGGTCCGCAAGGTCTCGTCGCAGCTGCCAGAGGTCGCGACCCAGTTCGGGGTCACACCCAGCCGCCGTCCCCGTCGGGGCAAGAAGCCACCGGTGCCGCCCAAGCCGACCTCACAGGCCAAACCGAAACCAGAAACAGAGCCGACCCCAGAACCCGGGCCGACCGTTGAGGCTCCTGCCC
>JAAETH010000198.1 GCA_024228575.1 Actinomycetes bacterium | reverse complement strand
GAGGACTCAGAATGCGAGTTCTCGGCCGAACGGTTTGTCGATGTCGACGTCTGACTCGAGTTCCTCGGCAAATCGGCGTCCCGACCAGACCGCGGCGGCGATCGTCGACGGAGCCCAGCAATCGCCAACAGCGCGCACCGACGTCAGACCGGCCTGGGACCATTCGCCGGTGCGGTTCATCAGCTCCTGGTACAGCCCATCGGTCGGGCGGCGAGCGGCCACCATCACCACCGCGTCACAAGCCAACATCGAGGTCTCCCCGGAATAGGTGTCCGACACGAACACCCCGCCGGCCGCAACCCGATCGAGGGTCGAGTTCACAACCGGTTCGACGCCGGCGCTCAGCAGCGACTGCTGGATCCTCTGCTGCTCCATGGTGTGTACGGTCCACGGCGACACCACAGGGGCGGTCGTACCGATGTGAACACGTTTGCCCGACTTGGCCAACAGTTCTGCGATGACACCACCCATGTAGTAGTGGTCGTCGTCGAACACGAACACCGACTCACCCTTCGGACGACGACCATCCATGAGGTCGTCTGGCGTCATGATCTCGACGCCACCTTCGATTGGCATCGGTCGCGCGTGTGTCCGGCCCACACCATCGGCGCGCCACGCGGATCCGGTGGCGACACAGATTTGATCGAAACCGTGGGCGAGGGCATCGTCGGCCGTCATCTCGCTCTCCCGGAAGTACTCGACATTGGGAAGCTGATCGATCTGAGACAGGCGATAGTCGACGACGCGCCCCCACGTTGCCAGGCCCGGCAGCCTCGCCTCGCGCGATACCCGACCACCCAGGTCCCGACTCGATTCGACGAGGACGACCTCGTATCCTCGCTTCCCCGCGGCCTGTGCCGCCTCGAGTCCGGCCGGTCCGCCACCGACGACCAGGATCCTCTGGTTGGACCGCTTCGGGTCGATCCGCTCGGGGTGCCAACCCCGACGCCACTCCTCGCTGAGCGTCGGGTTCTGCGTGCAGCGTGACGGCACGCTCAAGAAGTCGCCGGACACACAGATGTTGCAGCCGATGCACTCGCGGATGTCGTCGATTCGGCCCTCCTCCAACTTCTTCGGGAGGAACGGATCGGCTATCGACGGACGGGCTGCGCCGATCAGGTCCATCACACCGGACCGGACCTGACGGACCATCTCGTCGGGTGACGTGAACCGACCGACCCCGACCACGGGCTTCGTGGTCAGTTGTTTGAGACCAAGTACATAGTCCTCTTGGAAACTCTCGGGTTCGAATCGTGCAGTCGACGAGTCGAATGTCCAAGGGCCGACCTGGAGGTCCCACAGGTCCGGATGTTCGCCCAACATGCCGAACAGCTGCTCGACCTCGTCTCGCTCCCAACCCTGCGAACCGATCAGCTCGTCGACGCTGAG
>JAAETH010000197.1 GCA_024228575.1 Actinomycetes bacterium | reverse complement strand
CTGCCGGCTACCGAGCGGGATAAACGTCGTCCGTGAGGCCGGCCGAAGACACTACTCGCCCTCTCGGCACGAGTGGTGCGGATGGCGTCGCGGCCAGGCCGTGAGCGTTGTCAAGCGCGTCGGTCCACAGTGACCGGTCTCAGGTGCCGGTCGCTGTCGTCACGACCAGTTGCGTGACCCGTGATTACCGAGTGGGCTGGCAACCCTCGAAGGGCGCACGACTTCGCCGGTTACGTGGCGCGGCAGCGACGCGCTGGGCCCGGGATTGTCGAGTGCGCGCCATCGCCCAGGTTGGGCCGAATCAGTGGCTCGAGGGGGGCAAGTTGTGCGCGCTGAAGCTCGAGGACACAGCGGGTGTCGCTAGACATAGCGTGATCGCCGAGACGACGAGTGTGGCCCGGATCGAGAAAAGCTCGGTGAGCAGCCCTCCGGCGAGCGTTCCAGCAAGTGCGGCCGTGACTACGACAGAGCGATAGGCAGCGCCGATCCGGCCGAGAGTCTGTGGAGTCGACGCCATGCGACCCCGCTGGCCCACTACTCGCCTAGCTGAATCGGTTCCGGGTAAACGACTGTTGCTCTAGATTCGCCGGATCATGGACTCTTGGCTGCAGGTCATCAGCAGTTGGCCATCGGCACCGAAAATCTCGCCCTCGTTCATACCTCGTGCGTCGTAGACGTTCGTCGAGCGTTGGTCGAACATCATCCATTCGCCCGGGTTCGCTGGCCGGTGGAACCAAGCCGCCTGGTCGATGCTCGCACCAAGATGGGTAACCCTGGGCGCCCCATGATGGATGATCGAGTTCAACGCCAGCGTCCCGTCTGCCAGGAACGCCATGACGATCTGACGTTCACGCTCATCGAGCAATTCGCCGCCTCGCACCCGCATCCACAAACGGAGCGGATGCGGGTCATCCGGTGAACCCTCGAAGAACGTCTTGCTCGCCCATTCCATCTCCACTCGGTCATGCAGCGCGATCGGAAACGTGAATGGGAGTTGTCGCGCCGCGTGCGGGTTGTCCGAGGCCCGAGCCTGCGCGACGTCGGGTCCGACCTTCTGATGCTGTTCGCCAGCCTCGGGTTGCTTGAACGCTGCCATCATGAAGAACACCTGCGTGTCACCTTGGAACACAGCGATCGTTCTGGTCGCGCCTCGTTTGGCGTCACGCAGCGATGTCACCCGATACTGCAGGTCCTGGCCAGGCACACCGCCGGCCAGAAAGTAGCCGTGGAATGACTGGGCCAGCATCGGCTCAGGCACGGTCTGCAAGGCCGCCGCCAGCGCCTGGCCGAGATAATGGCCGCCGTAGATCCCAAACTGCCCGTAGGGCTCGGATCGCCCGATGAACAACCCGGGATCATCGGTCGGCTCGACCGTCATGAACTCGATAAGAGACAGATCCGGATAGCTCGTTGCGTCCGCGTTGTTGGTCGTGTCATTCGTCATTGCCAACGTTTGTAGTCCACGCCCAACCGACGACGAACATTCGCCAGCCGAGGTTGGCTCACAACGAGGTTCGTTCAACAAGTAAAACGGCACATGTGGATTCGTAACTGTTCTCCGGCCTCAAGGTGATCGACTGCGCGGCCGAACTGGGTGATGACGTGCGCGTGTGGCAAGAGTACGGGGTCCTGACTGAACAACTCCTGAGCAATGCCACCGGCGTGCTCTCAGAACGCGGCATCACCCCACCCTCTCTGGATTGATCACCCGCACATACCCACCGAGCCACATAACACCGCAACATAGTCACGGTCTTGCATCGCACTACACCACTCGGGAACGGCCCAACTGCGGCACCCGGTAACGACACTCAGCTCACCCCCGGAATCCCGCCGCAGACCACACTCAATTGCCGGGAGTCGCTCGGGTTGTCGGGCCCTCGAGGTCGCTCGGTATCGCTCGCGATCATGCATCACCGAGCCGGCGAAGTGGGGCACCGTTCCTTCGCGTTGTTGAGCGCCATTAGGGGACGGCCGCAGGCGCACGATGTGTGGTTCAGCGACAAGGGCTGGTGGGTGTGTAGCGCGTTGAGGGGGTTGGGTGCTCTTGTTGGTGAAGGAGCGTGCTGGACCGTGGCAGTTTCGGAGCCTGAGTTCGAGGAGTTCGTGAGGATGGCGGAGCCCCGTCTGCGGCGCGCCTTTCTGGGGACGGTGGGTGTGGACCGGATGCCTGACGCGGTGTCTGAGGCGTTGGCCTTCGCCTGGGAGCACTGGGATCGGGTGGCGGTGATGGGCAACCCGGTTGGCTATCTGTTTCGGGTTGGGCAGTCGAGGACCCGGAACCGCAAACGGCCCCGGCTGCCGGGTGTGGCCCTGGGGTGAGCTACCTGAGATCGAGCCCGCTCTGCCGGCCGCGTTGTTGGGGTTGCCTGCCAAGCAGCGGACCGCTGTTTGGCTCGCTCACGGGTGCGGATGGTCCCACCCCGAGATCGCGGTCGTGCTCGACGTGTCCGCGTCCACAGTCTCTACTCATGTCAATCGGGGGTTGTCTCGCCTACGGGCCGAGCTGGGAGTGGTAGCCGATGCCTGATGTTGAAGACCAGATCCGTCTCTTCGCTGATCAGGTGTTCGCTCACACCAGCCCAGTCCTTTTCGAACAGCAGCCAATTGGCCGCCGCGCGCACCGCGGCCGACGTCTCGCCGCGGTGGCTGCGGCGCTCCTTCTGGTCGGGGGTGCCGGAGTGGCCGCGTGGTGGGCCCGGCTCAACCAACCGCAGACCCTGAATATCACCTCGATCGGGTTGAGTATCGAGGACCCCCTCCACATCAACCTCCCAGAGCCGGAGTCGCCTGGGCGGCGGGTATCGGGGATCGGGCTGGCCCTGACCTTCGAGTTCGACCAGCTGCCCAGCGAGTGGGTTATTGAGCAGCTTCTCGCAGTCACCCTGCCCGGACCCGAAGGTATGGGCCCGAAGTATTGGCAGCAAGTGGTGGTGACCATGCCCAACGAAATCGAATTGGTGGTCAACGTTGAGGGCCGCCTCGACGGTAGCCAGGTGACTCTGGAGGAATCCGACCCGACCAGCGAGCTAACCGACGTTCGAGGTCAGCCGGCCCGCATGACCGCCTCGCGCCTCGCGTGGGTCGAACAAGGCCAGGCCCGCGTGGAAATCGTCCGAGGCCCCAACCCCGCCAGCGGCGACACCAATACCGAGATGCTCGCTCTGGCCGACGCGCTGGCGCCGGTAGATAGGGAGCTCGACTGGTCGCTCGGGCCGGCCGGCCCGTCGTCATCGCAAGCCGGTACCGAAGTGTTGCTCGCTGGTGCCATCGGCGGGACCCCCTGGCGAGTCATGACCCAGGGCACCGGCCTCCAGTTCTTCGCAGCCACTGAACGACGCTCAACAATCGGCGTCATTGACCCGAACGGTCCGGGTCCCAACTCGATCCGGTACAGCATCGATCCAATCGAGGTCCCCGGCGGCGCCCTGGTGTGGGGGTACGCGCCTGGCGAGGTCACCTCGGTCCGGCTGGGACTCTCACCTGGACCTGGCTCGGTTGATCTACCGGCGGTGGCGATCAATCAGGACCAAGTCGCGTTCGCAGTACCGATCAGTGACGCACTGGACCCAATCGCCATCGACTTCCTCGACCGCGATGGCCAGCTCGTCGGATCGATCACCTTGTCCGATCTGCCCCCCTACCTGGGCGGATCAACCGGCGGCACTGTGGATGCCCACGCCAACTGACACCGACCCCACAAGGCCCGTCACCAACCCGCTGTTATACGGGCGAACGGGGACGGTCGACGGTGGGAATATGGGATATATCCGGTATGGGCGGGCTGGATGGAGGTATCGGTCTTCGGGGAGGGGGTGTGGTCAGAGGCTGCGGGTGGCGACTTCGAGGAAGAGTCGACCGTTGTCGGGGTTGTCGAAGTCGCGCAGGTTGGTGAGTCCGGTGGAGACCCGTTCGATGTAGCCCCATTGCCAGACTGCTTCGGGGTCGAGGCCGCACCATCCGGCCAGCAGTTCGGCCCGGTCGCGGACCAGGCGGCGGGTGTTGCCGTCGAGAAGGGGAGCGTTGTACTCGCGCATCGGGACGGCCAGATCGTGGGCCGGTTCGGACCAGAGGCCTTCGGCATCGACGAGCTTGTAGCGCCCGGGCCCGGCGGCCACGATGTTCCAGCCATGGGCGTCACCGTGCACCAAGACCGCGGTCGATGGCTCAAAGGCGGATCCCCGCTCGTCGCAGTAGGTGATAGCGCGTTCGATCACCGCGGACTCACATGGCCGGCCCAGCTGATCCCAGGTAGCCGTGATGAACTCCGCCAGCCAGAGAGCCTTGTCGGCGCCGGTGGGTAGTCCGCAGCTTTCGTCCAGGGGCCGCCACAGGTCCTGGAGGGCGGACACAATGGCCCCGAGTGTAGCCTCCAACCCGAGGTCGAGTTGATGAAGGTTGGGGCCGAGGCGTTCCAGCAGCATGGCCGGGACCGCTGCGTCGTGGGCGTACAACTCGGCGCAGCCCTGTCCGTTGGCGAGCTGGTGGGCGCGGACACTGCAGTCGAAGGCCCCGGCAATATCGATCTCCGGGGGAATGGCCACCTTCAGGACGCCCGTTCGCCCTGTGTCTTCAACTACCCCGATGACCAGTGCCGCGGATCCGCCGGTGAAGACCGAACCGATCTGCAACCGCCATCGGTGAGCCAACTGTTCGAGGACCTGAGGCAAGTCGTTGAGCCAGCGGCGACCGGGGTCACCGCCCGACAGGGCCCGCTGTCGAACCAGATCAGGAACCTCGAGGCTGAACACACCCCTTTCGTAGCAGCAGACATCGGCGACCTCCCAGCAAATAGAGACCGATCGGGGCCATCACCAACCCGGCGTTATACGCAGTATCGGTGTCAAGGGGTGTCCTTGATGGTGGTGACGCGGTTTCGGTAGAGGGTGGCGCGGTCGGGCTGGTGGCGGGTTTGGGCGTGGTCTCGTTGGCGGATGAGGACGGGGACGAATTGGGGGCCGGTGTTGAAGTAGGCGCAGGTTTCGCAGATGGTTTCCATGCGGCAGT
>JAAETH010000196.1 GCA_024228575.1 Actinomycetes bacterium | reverse complement strand
GTCTCCGAACCCGACAACGGGGGATGTGCTGACCCAGAGCGCACTGTCGGAGTTCCTGGCCAACTCCGAGGCACTCAAAGCTGATCCCGAGTCTCAGAAACATCTGACCTCGACATTCGACAACGACCTCGGGGTTGAAGTCGACGGCGTCTTCTCGATCGCCCAATCCGTCGACGAGAGCCTTCCGGGAGGATTGGCCGCCGCTGACGACGCCGCGGTCAAGCAGGCGTTGGCCCAGATCTTGGACGAGTCGAGCCCTCAGGCCTCGCTTCGCTCAATGCTCTCCCAGCTGACGACATCGACCGTCGAGACGGTGAACGGAGAAACGATCACTGTCTGGCGATCGCCGGCGTTCCAGGCTCGGGTCGCCTACCTGCGGGAATCGTTCGAGATCGACAAGCCCGACTCAGAGCTCGACGACTTCGTTGAATACCAATACGCGGTAGAGAGCCAGACCTGGATGCGGGATGTACAGACCCTCCTACGGGGTGATCAGAACAATATGACGGTCCTGGGTCTGGCGATCGATGGGATACTCACCGACGACGAACAGAACGCGGCCGCTGGTCCGTTCATCATGGGAGCGATCGTCTTGATCGTGCTGCTGGTGGGTGCCCTCGTTCGTTCCTACTGGGCGTCAGCCATAGTGGCGGTCGGTCTCAGCACCACCTTCCTGGCCTACAACGGGATCATCGTATTCCTTGGTCTGAAGGAGAGCATCCTGTTGACCTTCATCATCCCGAT
>JAAETH010000195.1 GCA_024228575.1 Actinomycetes bacterium | reverse complement strand
AGCTTCAGTGGCTTGTCGGTGAGTGGGCGCAGTAGGGCCACCTCGTCGGCGTCTACCGGTTCGCGGCGGCGGCTGGGGCCCGCTATCCGGGGTACGGGGACCTCCTTGCCGGTGCGGTCGGTGGCGGTCCCGGGGCGAGCCTGATCGATCCCGTCAAGGGCATTGGCGAACCGATTTGAGTAGCTCTCGCGGCGGATCTCACCGTCGGTGATGACATCGACCCCAGCTCGGATCTGGTCCGTCACCGCTACCAGGGTGGCGTCAGCCTGGGCCTCTGCCCGCAGCTCCTCAGGCACCCGCCACAGTTCCTGGGCTCTGACCCGGGCCGGTAGCCGTTGGCCGAGCCGATCGCGATCGATCAGCCAGTCGGGTTGGGCGTAGCTGCCGACGAGCATGGTCGGCAGGAGAGGGAGATGCGGGAGAGGTTGCTTAGGTCTCACGCGGAACGAGTCGGCAGTCGGAGTGTCCCCAACCCGGTGGCTGACAGCTCACCATGCTGGTTGTGAGCCTGTTGGGTGATCTCGACGGCTTGGGTCCCGTCCTCGTTGGCGTGAACGGCGCTGACCTTGCCGGTGATCTTGATCCAGTCACCGATGACATTGTGATGGCGGATTCGGCTTTGGTGGCTGACGAGTTGGCCGTGATCCCCCATCCAGTCGGTCAGATGATGGGTGAGCCAGGAACAACGTTCTGGCCCATAGTCATAGGCCGCCGGGGTACCGACTTCGGTAGCTAGATCTGACTCCCAATGGACCCGCTCGGGGACGTCCGGGATGCCAAAGGCGTTGGGGATACCGAGCCCTGGATGTTTGCGAAGCTGTTGCCAGGCCAAGCGGTTGGCCCGGATGTAGAGACCGCCCCAACCCTGGGCGAAGGCGATGAACCCGGTCACCGTCATCGGTCCCTTGACCATCACCGGGAGCTCGGCCCCGACCGAGACATCCTCGACAAAACGCCGCTCGCTTCCCTGTCGCTCCTCGGCCTCGTAGAGGGCGAAGATGGCCTGGATGTCCTCCGGGGAATACTCCATCGGCGGACGGGCCTTGGCCTCCTTGTACTTGGTGCCGAGCTCACGGGCTGTGTCCCGCTCGGTCCGAAAGCACCACGACTCTCCGTCGCACAGGAGCTCATCGGTGGCAGCATCGTAGTAGTCGACATGGTAGATCTGCTGGATGGCTCGTCCGGCGAAGCTCGTTTGTCGCTCGACCAGCTCAGCCAGATGTGCCTCCGAACGGACTTCGGTGTTGCGGGTGATCGGCCGATGCCAGCGGATGTCGGCTCCGGCCCACATGGCGTGGATGCCAGGCAGCCCACCCACATAGCCCGACAGGACCCGGTTCATAGCGAACACGAAGCTTGGCGGGGCCACGATCGTCCCGTGGGGGCCGGCGGCTGCGTAGTCGGGGTCGCACCACATGGGATTGTCGTCGCCAATCCCGTGTGCGTAGTGGCGGATGTTGTCTCGGGTCGCTTCGTGGCACCAGGGCTCGAGAGTGCCAACGATGGGCACCCCGATCAGCCGCCGGAGCGCGTCGAGGGCATCATCAGTGATGACGGCAAAGCGGCCACCTTCAGTATCAACAGGACCAGAATCACCGACCATGAGCTGCGACGCTAGTCGCTCGGCCGGGGGCGACCGACAATCCGTTCGTGGCGTCGGGTGAGGCCGGCCAGCATCAAGCCAGGGAGGAGGTTCGCGGTCAGGGAGCGAAGACGATTGGAGTCCAGACCAGGATGTCGTCGCCGGCTGTGCCTTCCTCGTCCACGGTGGCTCCTCGTACCTCGAAGCGGAGGAGGCGGCCGTTGTCGAGGGTCAGCTCCTCGGTCATGCGGTGGCGGAAGGCCAGAAGGTCACCCTCGAAGGCCGGCCCGACATGGTCGCAGCCGTCCCAGGCCACCACGGTGGCGATTCCAGGCAGTACCCGACTGAGCGAGGCCTGGGCCAGACCTTGGACATGGCCGCCATAGACGAGACGCTTGTTGTAGATCGAAGCTGTCCCGTCGCGGTGGACAAAGGCCTGGTTGAACGTCATCCGGGCCAGAGCGGGAGCCAGGTCGACATGGTCGCGCATGGCGTCGACGGCCTCGGTGCCAGGAGCCCATTCAGTCCTTGGCAGGCTGGTCAGATCCCAGGAGGGAACGAGCTCGGCCACCTCGGTCAGGGGAACAGGATCCGAGGGGCCCGGGATCTCGTCGCCATGGCCCGGCGAGCCACCCCGGCTGGCCACCAGAGCGCAGCGCTCATATCGCACGACAGGCCCATTGTCACCAACGGTCTCGATGCCGAGCCAGACCTTGCCCCGGT
>JAAETH010000194.1 GCA_024228575.1 Actinomycetes bacterium | reverse complement strand
TTTCTTTCCATGATTTGGAAAGCACCTTGCATTGCGCGGAAAGTCAACTTAGGCGAAGCTCCTTTGGGCGTTGAAGTGACTCGGGTCGAGCCGATGGGTAGCCAATCGGTCAGGTGATCTTCGGGTTGCTGTCGACTTCACAGGGTCGCGGTCTCGTCACTTCGCATAGGCTTGACCGATGGTCCGACTTGGCGATCTTCACCCGTCCGAAGCCGACCACATGAGAGCTCGGGCCGCAGCAATGCAACCAGTTGCACCGGCTCCCTGGGTCACACCGCCTCCCTCGGACGGGGCGACGATTGCCATCGTGTCGACATCTGGCATCCACCGTCGCTCGGATCCCCCGTTCAAGCCCGGAGCGGTCGACTACCGCATCATCCCGCGAGACGTGGACTTCGGTGACCTGGTGTTGTCACATGTGAGTACCAACTTCGATCGATCGGCGTTCCAACAAGATCCGAACATCTCGTTCCCCCTCGACCGGTTGCGCGAGATGGCGGCCGATAGTGAGATTGGTGCTGTCTCGAGGTGGCACTACTCGTTCATGGGCGCTCA
>JAAETH010000193.1 GCA_024228575.1 Actinomycetes bacterium | reverse complement strand
CGCCTCGGCGCCGCCGATCCCCCAAGGGGGTGATTCACTGAGCCGCGCTCTTGCTGCGGCCGCGGAGAATATCGGCGATATCGCCGGTGTCGACGATCTGACAGCCCTCGCGGCGACCAGTCGGCGTTCCCTCGAACGACACATGCGCGAACGACTCGGGATCAGTCCACGTGGGTGGATTGACGAGCAGCGTGTCATCACCGCATGCCGGCTCCTCGAGACGACCTCTGGTTCCATCGAAGACATCGCCCGATCGGCGGGCTTTGGCTCGCCCCCCACACTCCGGCGAGCACTACTGGCCGAACGAGGCGTCACTCCGACCGCCTACCGATCGATGTTCCACTCGAACGATGGTTCGTGCTGATCGCCTGGTCGCAAGTCCCGCAACACCGACCGTGGGTCCGACCAACCGCTGCTCGCCACGTATGTGGGCTGCCCGGGCGAGTAGACAGGGTTCATGTCGCGTTATGACGACCCCGCCTACGTCTCGGACTACACCGCCCATTGGGCGCCGTACCTCGAACGACTGACCGCTCTGCTCGCGTCCAGAGTGTGTAGCCACATCCGGTCCGATTCGGTCGTTGTCGATCTCGGAGCCGGCACTGGCGGCCTGACACACCAGCTGATGGAGTGTGGGCCGGCGCGCGTCATTGCGGTCGAGCCCTCGAGGCAGATGAGCACACAGATTGGGATCGGCCCGAACCTCGAGGTGCTCAACTGTGGGGCCGACTCACCTTCCGTCGGGCCTGACGATTCGGCCGACATCGTGGCCATCGGGTTCTTGCTCCAGGAGCTGCCCGCGTCCGAGGTGACCGGCGTGTTTCGCAATGCGAAGCGGATCCTGAAACCCGGCGGTCGGCTGTTCGTGCTGGCGTGGCCCAAACCCTTGAACGATCAGCAGAATCCCTGGGAAGAGGCCGCAAGAACCTGTCTACCCGCGAGGGAGGAGGATCCCGATCCTCCCACCCAGATCGATCCTGAACAGGTGGCAGTGTTCGCGGCAGAAGCAGGATTTGAGACCGTCGAAGCTGACCGGTTGTTCGAGTCTCTTCGCATCACACGAGGCGACTTTCTTCACTACCAGGCCAGGAAGGCGGTTCCGGGCGGGGGTGAAGAGCTGGAGCTGGCCCTGTCGGATTTGCAGCGGATGTTGCCGAGTGGCGATCCGGTGATCGACTATGAGATGTCCAGCTACTGCGGGCTCGCCTGAGAAGACGTGGTCGTCCCCGTCCGCTCCTGGTCGCTGGAACCTGGGTGCTCCGGTGGGACGAGAGGCAAGGTGATGGACACGGTTGTGCCGCTGCCGAGGGTGCTGTCGATCCTCAGGGTGCCGTTGTGGGCCTTGACCACGGACTCGACGATGGCGAGGCCGAGGCCGCTGCCTCCCCTGTGACGGCTGCGCGACGGGTCGGCACGGTAGAACCGTTCGGTTGCCCGAGCGGCGACGTGGGGCTCCATGCCCTCACCGTCATCGACGACTTCGACGATGGCATGTGGCCCGTCGGTACGAAGGTTGATGCTGACCGCGGCGGTGTCGGTGTGGGCGATGGCGTTGCCGACCAGGTTCGTAAGGGCTTGTCGCAACAGGTCCTCCGACCCCCTGGCGAAGACCGCTCCGTCGGGAACCGCTGCGGTGATTGTCCGATCGGGATGTGTCGCCTGGGCGTCGGCGCTGGCGTCCGATACCAGTGATGTCAGGTCGACCGAGAGCGTCGTGAGGACGGGTTCTCGGTCGAGTTTTGCGAGGTTCAACATGTCGGCGATGAGGCGCGACATGCG
>JAAETH010000192.1 GCA_024228575.1 Actinomycetes bacterium | reverse complement strand
GGTCGATTCGGTGGACTACGACGGCGTTGTTGTGTTCGATGATTTCGTAGACGATTCGGTATGCGCCTCGTCGGGCTGAACGTAGTCCTGTGAGTTCTTGTTGGAGTTCGCCGCCGACTCGGTGCGGGTTGTCGAGGAGGGATCCGAGCATGAACTCGACGATGGCGGCTGCTGTGCCTTCTCGTAGGCGGTTGAGTTGTCGTTTGGCTGGACCTGTGACTCGTAGTTCGTACTGGCCTGGTTGGTTCAACGTTTCGGGTACTCGTCGCGGAGTTCATCACCAGTCACGTAGTCACCGTCTTGGTAGGCGGCACGGGACTCTGCCAGCGAGGCAACAGCTTCAGAGTCTGAGAGCAGTTCAAGGGTGTCCTCTAGCGACTGGAGTTCGTCGGGGCTGATCAGAACTGCGGCTGTGCGTCCGTGGCGCGTCAGGATGATCCGGTCTTGGGTGTGTTCGACCCGGTCAACCATTTCTGACAGCCGGGACTTCACGGTGGCGAGAGGCAACGTCTCTGACATGACTACAATTATAGTCATAGTATGTGATGGTGGTGCAAGCTACCCCGCCCATCGCGTGACTGTCGATAGGGTAGGGGGCAGGCGTTTCGCCTGGTCAGGCTGCTGCGAGGTCCAGCCAGTCGGATCGGGTGGGGTGAGGGTTAAGGGGTGTATTCGCCCCTCCGACGCGAACAGGTGTTCGATCGACCGAGGGTCGCACTGCACTACGGCTGTTGTCCGTAGTCCTGCCAGGGTCGGTCGCGGTCGGCGATGACGTCGCGTAGGCCTCGATGGTCGATGTCTTCGGCCCATCGGAGGGCTTCTTCGGTGTGACGGGCGATGCCGTCGAAGAAGGTGCCGAGCATCTGGGTGGTGCGCAGGCCCATGTTCTCGTAGGCCTGGTTGATGAGGAGCTTGTTGAGGGCGAGCTGGTTGGCGGGAATGGTGGCGAGGCGGCGGGCTTCGGCTTCGGCGGCGGCGGAGAGTTGCTCGGCGGGGTGGATCTCGCTGACGAGGCCGATGCGGTGGGGGCGTCGATGGAGCGGCCGGTGAGGAGGCATTGCTTGGCGTGTTCGAGGCCGAGGCGGTGGATCCACATCATGGTGGCGGGCAGGCCGTAGATGCGGCTGGGGGCGTAGCCGATGTGGGCGTCGTCGGCCATGAAGAGCAGGTCGGCGCACATGACGAGGTCGGTGGCGCCGCCGATGGCCCAGCCGGCGATCTCGGCGATGACAGGTTTGGGGCATTCCCACAGCGACATGAACCGGCGGACGTTGTGGTTCATGAACTGGTAGTCGCGGACGGGGTCCTAGTTGCCGGGTCGGGCCGGGGGCGTCGTAGGGGCTGGTCCAGTTGTCGGGTTGGGTGGGGCCGGAGAACTCCTGGATGGAGCTGAGGTCGTAGCCGGCGGTGAGGGTGCTGTCCCGCTCGGAAACTCCGTCGTCCCAGGTCATACGGCGTTTTCGTATTCGTGTATGAGGCCGTCGCAGCGGCTGGTTCGCAGCACTGTGACGGTTGCCGGCGGCGTGTCGGGCGGCTCTTGGGCTGGTTTCGGTGGCCGTTGTTCGAGTGTTTGATGTGGGCGGTGCTGGTTGTGGTGGTCGATGTAGTCGTGGACGAGTCGTTCGATCTGACGCTGGTTCCAGATGATGGTTCTGGGCAACCCGTGGGTTGCTTGAGGAGTTCTCGTCGGATGGATCCGATCCAGCGTTCAGCGAAGCTGTTCGCGACGGGAACCCGTACTGGGGTCTTGAGGATCTTGAATCCTTCGGTTCTGAAGATCTCATCGAACGATTCGACGAACTGGCTGCCTCGGTCTCGCACGAGCGGCCGTGCATCGGGGGGGCGCGCGCTGTGTGCGATGGACAGGTTTCGGGCTGCCTGGGCGGTCCAGGGGCCGGTCGGGTTGGCAGTGATGCCGGCGAAGATCACCTCGCGGGTGCGCACGTTGATGAAGAACAGGACGTAGTAGCGGTGCAGGAATGCAGTGTCGACGGTGAAGAAGTCACAGGCGACGGCTGATTGGGATTTGAGGAACTCGGTCCATGTGACGTCGGAGCGGTTGGGGGATGGGTCGATGTCGTTGTCGGTGAGGATCTGCCAGACCGTGGAGTGTGCGAGTTTGTGTCCGAGTCGGGCGAGTTCGCCTTGGATGCGGCGGTGTCCCCAGGTC
>JAAETH010000191.1 GCA_024228575.1 Actinomycetes bacterium | reverse complement strand
TCCGGTTATGACCATCGCTCCCACCTCGTCTTCGCCCGACACCCAACGCAGGGCGGTGTCGAGATCGCGGGACAGGGGTCCGTTCCACGCATTCAGTGCCTCGGGTCGGTTCATGGTGACTATGGCCACCCGGTCGTCGACGTCGACCAGCACAGTCTCGAGCTCTGGAGTCTGGATCACGGGGCCAACGCTAGACCAGCCGGTTTTAGGGGACCTCGTCGGTCGCAAACTAGTCTCTCTGCCCACCACCAGAGGTACATCAGGGACCGGCACATGGAACAGATCCAAGAACCGTCACAGGCTCGCCAGGATGCGGCAGTCGCTGTCCGCCGTCTCGTGCACGGCCTCGTCGGCAACCATGGCACGGAAGCCGATCTGGCCGAGCTCGCCAGGGTCGCTTCCGAGCTGGCTGACCGTCTCGAAGCAAGTGAGCGCCGGATGCGCCCCGCCAGCCAGGTCGCCCGCCACACCGAACCTGTCGATGATGGCGGTCATCTCGGCTGTTGGCCCGACTGTATGGTCGCGGGGGAGGCTCATCCC
>JAAETH010000190.1 GCA_024228575.1 Actinomycetes bacterium | reverse complement strand
TTCACCAGCGGGGCCGTCATCTCCTTGTTCGATGTGAGCGACCTCTCGGACCCCCAAAGAATCGCCAAGCTCAACTTCGATGACTTCCTCGACTTCGACGCTCGGGTCGACGGTGCTTCGCGCACCCCCGTCTCGTGGGACGCCAAAGCCTTCACCTACTGGGATGGGAACGCCATCGTCCCCGTCAGCTGGTGGTCCTATGACATGCGTGAAGAGTCGAATGAGAACGGCTCAGCCGCCGTGGTGGTCGATGTCGACCTCAACAACGGCAACCTGACCGAGGTCGGCCGGGTCTCCCACCCCGCAACCACCTGGTGCGAGGACGGGGTCTACTACGAAGACCCTCCCCTGTCGGTTCCGACCGAAGAGACCGACACCGAATCCACCGATGCCGAAGCGAGCTTCGTCGACCCACCCGAGGAGGAGGAGCTCACTCGGGCTCCCGATCCCGGGCCCGACGATCGCTTCTGCGAGCGGTGGACGCCCGAAATCCAGCGCTCGGTCATCATCAATGACAACCTGTACACCCTCTCCGAGGGTGGGGTGCTGGTCAGCGACTTCGACAGCCTCGACGCTGTGAGCTGGATCCCCTTCGAGCGGCGCTGATCCTTCCCCAGTCGGCGATGCCTCTCTACCCGCCGACCGTCACTACGTCGGTTCCGTCGTAGAGGCGGTCGGCCAGACCCTCGGCCACCATCGACCGCCAATCTGGGGCCTCGTCGAACACCCCTACCTCGGTCAACAACTCGATCTCGTCACCCAGACGATCGAGGTCGAGCAGGCCCGGCCCCTCGCCGGGCGGGGTGGTGTCGAGGACCAGGGTGCTCTCGGTTACCCAGCGGAACCCCTCACCATCGTTCGATAGGAAGAAGGGATTGCCAGCGGTGTCGATCCGCTCGAAGGCATGGCCAACGGCCACTTCAGGATTCTCGACAGCGAAAGCGAAGCCACGGAAGGCGGCCCGGAGGAAATCCTCGACCGCCGTTGGGTGCTCCTCCAGGAACGAGGCGCTGGTGAAGAAGACCGCGAATGAGGCGGGCACGTTGAAGTCGAGGGGATCGAACTGGCGGTAGGCGAACCCAGCGGCGTCGAGCTGGGCCGGCTCATTGCTCTTGTAGACGGGGAGGGCATCGATACCGAGGTCCAGATGAGCCACCGGATCGAATCCGTCGAGAAGGAGCTCGTCGAAACTCGAACGTTCGACACCAGACAGCCCGAGCATGGCCTGGAGGGAGTATGGCAGGTCCCCTTTGATCCCGACTGTGGTTCCGGCCAAGTCTCCAAGCTCGTTCACCGGTCCATCGGCGGGCACGATCAAGGTCTCGATTGCCGTCTTGCCGTATTGGGCGACGGCGACCAGATCGGCCTCGCCCTGGATATTTGTATTGACCATCTCACCGAAGGAACCAGCCGAGCTGATCTGGGCTTGGCCTTCGGCTACCAGGCCCCCGTTGCCGGGGGCGGAACCCGGCTTGATGTCGACGTCAAGGCAGGCCTCGTCGAAATAACCCTCGGCATCGGCCACCACCACATCGAGAATGGAAGCAGCGGCGGCGAAGTCGAATGATGAGACGAAGGTGATGGTCCCCGCCTCCTCGTTGGCTGTGCACCTCTCGTCAGCCGAGAGGTCCGAGGTGTCTACGACCAGA
>JAAETH010000189.1 GCA_024228575.1 Actinomycetes bacterium | reverse complement strand
GAACTCGGCGACCTTCTGGCCGATGAAGTCGTCTATCTCGTACCCGGTCGCAGTGGCGCCGCCGGCTTGCACCACGGACACGAAGCCGTGGCGCAAACCTTGGCCCAGGAGACGAGCGAGGACACGACCGTTTCGATCGTCGAAGTCACCGAAGTGATCGCGGCAGGCACACGGGCGGTTGTCGTCGTTCGGTTTGCGGGGACGGTCGGTGGCGAACCGTTCGACTACGAGACGGTCTTTCACCTCCGGACGTCGAACGGGGTCGTGGTCGCGATCACCGAGTACAGCGGCGACCAATACCGCGCAGACCGCGTAGCCCGCAGGAGATGAGTGGCAAAGGCCATCGAGCTCCCGAAAAAGTGGCTGAAGAACCAGCGTGTACTAACGCTTGTGTCGGAGGGGCGAGTTCAACCCAAAGTACACGCGCCCTCTGGAGCGTGGAATTGGGCGCCGCCTGACGAAAAATCCCGGGCCACGGGCTCGCGACCGAGTTTCCAACACCGGACAGGGTGGGGAATGCGCCGATCCTTCCGGGAAGGGAAGTCGACGGATAACGGTTAGATATACCTAGCCAGTCCGAAGGGCTTCGAATAGTTATACCTATGCATTATCCTCGTTCTCATGTAGTCTCAGGTAGACGCCTTCCACTGAGGAGCGACACCATGATGGACAGGTCGAAGGCCAGAGCAGCACTCGAACGCGATCTCCGGCGCCACCGCGATGCACCCACCATCGCGCCGCGGAGCGGGTGGATCCGAGCGATCCGTGATGCGCTCGGAATGTCCACCAACGAGCTCGCCCGACGCGTCGGGCTGTCAAAAGGGCGGATCAGCCAGATCGAGCGAGGCGAGCACGAACGCTCACTCACGCTCAACACGCTCGAACGAGTCGCTGCCGCGCTCGACTGTCGGGTCGAATACACACTCGTCCCCCATCGACCCCTCGACGACATGGTGTGGGAGCAGGCACGAGCTAAGGCCGCCGCCGAGATCGCCGCGGTGGACCACACTATGGCGCTCGAAGACCAGCGACCCGGCGCCGAATCGATCCGCCAGCGCATCGACGAAGCGGCCCGTCGCTACGTCGACAAGCGAGGCCTCTGGTCGTGAGCGACCCCCTGTTTGACAACAGCGACGGCAATACCCCGATCGATGAGGACGAGGCCAGAGGACTTCGACTCAGCTGGGTGCGGACCCGAGGCGATCTGAACGATGCCGAGGCGGCGAACATCCTCAAGGGACGGCGGGCTATCCGCTCACCTCCCCTCACCGTCGTCACCGATGATCTCTGGCTACGACGACTCCACAAACTGATGTTCGGCGACGTCTGGTCCTGGGCTGGGACGTACCGGCTGACCGACCGAAACATCGGCATCGACTGGACGGCGATCTCCGCAGCGGTCCGAGGGCTTGTCGAAAACTGCCAGACCTGGGCCACCTTCGACAACACCGAAATGTCCGTGGCCCGGTTCCATCACCGTCTCGTGACCATCCATCCCTTTCCCAACGGCAACGGTCGACACGCCCGCGCCGCAGCCGACTACTTGTGCGGCGCGCTGGCCCTGCCGCCACCCACCTGGGGCGCGAACACGTTCGATGACACCACCAAGCTGCGCGCGGCGTACTTGCGCGCCCTACGAGCAGCCGACCGCGACCCAGGGGACCTCGATCAACTCGTCAACTTCATGTGGTCCTAGCCTGTCGGTGCCCGAAACTCGGACGTGGCTGTTGAACAGGGCAAATCCCCTCCGATCCTGAGCATGTGAATCGCATCTTCTACCGCTTCCTCACGACGTTGGCCTGAGGGTGCCGAGAACGCATCGCAGCAGGTCACAACATTGCCGGCGGGTACCGTGACCGGCCGTGTCATCGGTCGTCTCGCACCTGTTCCGGCTCCTGATTGCCCGTCTTGGCCTGCTGTTAGTGGCCGGCGACAAGAGCGACGCGGAGATCCTCGCCCTTCGCCATCAAATCATGGTGCTCCAACGACAGATAGAGCGGCCCAGGTTCACCCCAACCAACCGCACGATCCTGGCCGTACTGTCGCGTGCCTTTGATCGGACCGGGCTCGGGCGCGTGATGCTGATCGTCAAGCCCGCCACCGTGATCGGCTGGCACCGCCGCCTCGTCGCCCGCCACTGGACCCAACCACCACAACCCCGAACCGGACGCCCGCCCACCCCGACCGAACTCCGCCAACTCGTGCTGCGCCTCGACACCGAGAACCCGACCTGGGGCTACCGACGCATCCACGGCGAACTCCGCCGACTCGGACACCGCATCGCCGCCGCCACCGTGTGGAAGATCCTCCGCGACAACGGACGCGAACCCACACCCAACCGCAGCGGACCAACCTGGAGCCAGTTCATCACCAGCCAAGCCCACGCCCTGGTCGCCACCGACTTCTTCTGTGTCGACACCGTCACCCTGCGCCGATTTCACGTCCTGTTCTTCATCGAAATCGACACCCGCAGGGTCCACATCGCCGGGTTCACCACCAACCCCACCGGGACCTGGACGGCCCAAGCCGCCCGTAACCTGACGACGGCGGCTTACCGAAAGGCGATCAGGTTCGTGATCCGCGACGGTCCCGGGCAATACACCCGAACCTTTGACAACGTGTTCGCCGCGATCGGCGCGGAAGTGATCAAGACACCACCGGGTGCGCCACAAGCGAACGCCTTCGCTGAGCGATGGGTGCGAACCGTCCGCCACGAGCTACTGGACCGCACCCTGATCTGGAACCAGCGGCAACTCCGTCGGCG
>JAAETH010000188.1 GCA_024228575.1 Actinomycetes bacterium | reverse complement strand
GGGGTGTGGCGCCAGCGGCTAGTAGTTTGCGGGCGGATTCGATTTTGGAGTCGGTCATCTTGCGTTTGCGACCTCCGGTGCGGCCCTGCTGTCGGGCTGCTTCGAGTCCGGCTTTGGTGCGTTCGGCCATGAGTTCTCGTTCCATTTGAGCGAGTGAGGCCATCACGTGGAAGAAAAACCGGCCGGATGGTGTGGTTGTGTCGATTTGGTCGGTCAGGCTCTTGAATCCGACACCGCGATCCTCTAGTACTACAGCCGTAGATCAGGGTGGGGCGGGGTCGCCTCGGTGTCGGTAGTGGGCTTGTTGGGCTCGGTGTTGGTGTTGTCGTCGCCAGTGTGACCAGTGGAGGGCGTGGGTGAGGGATTTGGCCCGCTGCCAAGTGGTCAAGAGGAGTCGTCGTGCTTCGGGCAGGGTGATGGGGATCAGCCCGGTTGTGGTGTCGGTGTCTCGGGTGGTGGCGGCCACGATGGTGAGGAGTGCGTGGGCGGCCATGGCAAGGGTGGTCCAGCGGTGCCAGGAGTCCCAGCGTCGGACTTGGTGTTGGTCGAGGCCGACGTGTCCTTTGGCGGCTTGGAAGTTCTCCTCGATACGCCAGCGTTTCCCGGCCACGGCCACGAGGTCAGTGAGCGCGACCGGTTCGGGGTGCCAGCAGCGGTAGTAGGCCAGTTCACCGGTGGTGTCGTTGCGTCGGATTAGGAGCCAGTGATGACAGTTGCTGTGGGGTTCGGGTTCGATTCGGGTGCGGGCCCAGGAGTAGTAGCGGTGGCCTTTGGCTCCGGGGCCAGCTGACAGGCGCTGCCAGGGGCCGATGGTGAGGGCGAGATCGCTGGCCAGGTCGGGCTCTTCGGCTCCGGGGTAGGTGGCCCGGTGGTTGGAGGCCACCGCCAGCACGTAGCCCAGCCCGAGGCCGCGGATGGCCGCTCGGAGCTTCGGGCAGGCACCATAGACCTCATCACCGGTCACCCAGCCGGCCGGGACGCCACCGGTCACGGCGTGGGTGATCATCGCTGCTGCCAACGCTGGTTTGGTGGCGAACTCCACGTTGTCGGGCACCCCGGCTTGGTGGCGACGCCTAAGGTCCTCAACCCAGCAGCGGGGCAGGTAGAGGGCCCGGTCGATGAAGGTGTGACCCCGGGCGCCGACCAAGGTCAAGAACACCGCGACCTGGGCATTCTCGACCCGCCCAGCGGTGCCGGTGTACTGGCGCTGGACGCCAACGGTGGCTGTTCCCTTCTTCAGGTCGCCGGTCTCGTCGACCACCAACACCCCCTCTTCGCCCGGGCCCAGGAGCCGGTCGGCCACGTAGCGGCGAAGATCGTCTCGAACCCCGCCGACATCCCGGGCCGCCCGGGACAACAGGTGCTGCAAGCGGTCCGGGGTCGAGTGACCCGAGCGCTCAGCGATCGTCCAGCAGTTCTTGCGTTCCAGGTCTGACACCAGACCCGCCACCAAATCAGCGGCGTTGCGGGCTGCTTCGGGTCGAGCGAACCGACCCGAGACCAGCTCCATCACCGTCTCGAACTCAGTGGTCCAAGCTTGGGGGTCTACTACGCTGCTGACCGCGGCCACCGCCACGGGAATGTTTGTCTTCACAAACAGCAGACCCTCACGCGGTGGCCGCAACTAGTCCGCCACCCAGGCAAGAAAACCTATGCTACAGCCCCCTGACCAGCCCAAAGACCCACACCAGTGGTCACATCCGGGGATCTACGGCTGTAGTACTAGGCCGGAAACGCTTCACGCTTGGAGGAAGGCGATCCCAGGCGGCGTCGTCCGAGGTCGCCCTCAACCGTCCACGCATCACCGGCAGGTGCTGCCGTGGATCAGGTGGTCGATTATGACTGTCGAGCACGAGGGAGTAGTCAACTCAATGAAGCGTTCTCACTCGACTCCGTGGCGTTTGAACTCGGCCTCGAATGCCGTGTTCGAGCGCTCCTGCTCGTCATCGAACACTCCGGCGTACACACGTAGCAGCACGTCGACTGAATGGCCCAACCGTCGACCGATCTCGGGCAACGGAACACGGGCCCGGATCATCGCTGTCGCTGCGGTATGGCGCAGGTCGTATGGGTCAGTTCCGGCCAGGCGGTGACCCTCGGGCCAGAGCTTGGCCTTCTCCCGATTCCACACCTTGCCATAGTTCTCCGGCGTGACCGATCGACCAGCAGCGTTGCTGAACACGAGACCGGTCTCTGTCGGCCAGCGATCGAGGTGCGACCGAAGCCGCTCAACCAACGGTGGCGGCACCGGCACCGGCCGTACCGCTGTGTCAGGTCGATGCTTCAGACCCTTCTGTTCCCGAGTCTCGCCGGTGTTCGTGTAGAGAGTGCCGGGAGAAGGGAGCGCCCCTCGAGGAGGCGCGGTCCCCCAGCCGCAATCGGGAAGGTCGAGACCAGCAACTCGCAGGCCGGCGGCTTCGGATGTCCGCAGCCCACCGAAGCCGATG
>JAAETH010000187.1 GCA_024228575.1 Actinomycetes bacterium | reverse complement strand
TCTACGAGGCACGGGCGACCGACCTGTTGACCGGTGAGGATGACCCCGACGATCTGACCGTCCGCGGGCTGCGGTACACGTCGGGCGGCCGGGCACATCGACTCGAAGCCGACGCTGTCATTCTGGCGGCCGGCGGATTCCAGGCCAATGCCGAGTGGAGAACCAAGTACCTCGGCCCGGGCTGGGATCTTGCCAAGGTCAGGGGCACCAAGTTCAACACGGGCGACGGAATTCGCATGGCCCTCGAGGCCGGAGCTTCCCCGGCGGGGAACTGGTCTGGGAGCCATGCGGTTGCTTGGGATCGTAATGCGCCCGAGTTTGGCGATCTTGGTGTCGGCGACGGGTTCCAGAAACACAGCTACCCCTTCGGCATCATCGTGAACGCGGCGGGGCAGCGTTTCGTCGACGAGGGAGCGGACTTCCGCAACTACACCTACGCAAAATACGGACGCGAGATTCTGAACCAGCCTGGCCAGGTGGCGTGGCAGGTCTTCGACCAGCAGGTGACCCATCTGCTGCGCGACGAGTATCGAATCCGTGAGGTGACCAAGGCGACCGGGCCCACGATCGAGGCGATGGCCGAGCGTATGGAGGGAATCGACGTCAGGGCCTTCGTGCAGACCATCGAGCGGTTCAACGAGGCGGTGAGGCGTGACGTGCCGTTCAACCCCACGGTGCTCGACGGCCGATCGACCGACGGGGTCGACCCGCCCAAGTCCAACTGGGCCAACCCGCTGGAAGAGGGTCCCTTCGAGGCCTACAGCGTGACCTGTGGAATCACCTTCACGTTCGGTGGACTCCGAACAGATTCGAACACAAACGTGATCGATGCCGAGGGGCAAGCCATACCCAACCTGTTCGTGTGCGGGGAGATGTTGGGTGGCCTGTTCTACCTGAACTACCCGGGAGGATCGGGGCTGACCGCGGGATCTGTTTTCGGCAAGATCGCGGGAGCCAATGCCGCTGTCGCCCAAGCCTGACGCTGTTGTGATGGCACGGTGACGACGACTGAGGTCGCGCGGGTCGGCGGGGGTGCCTCCGAAGACGCGGCTCAGGGGCGGAAGGAACGTTTGGGTGTCGTCGATCTCAATTGGGCCTCGACGACCCGGTAGGCGGTCTCGACCCACTCGCAGATGTGGCGGCGCGTGTCGCGTGGGTCGATCATCTCCTCGAGTTCGAATCGGTTCAACGGTCCGACCGGCCCTCGTGCCGACTCGATACGTTCCATCAGCTCGGCGCGGAATGCAACGGGATCGTCGGCCTCGGCGAGTTGGCGTTTGTAGGCGGCCTCGATTCCACCCTCGGGCGGAATTCCCCCTGCATCGGCTGAGGGCCAGGTGACCCTGGTGTTGTGCCGACGTCTCGGGGTGACGACACCATTGCCGGCAACGCCGAAGCTGCGTCGCATCAGCACGGTGAAGATAGGCACCCTGACCTGAGCAAATGCAATCATCCATTCTCCGCCCTTGCGGATGGTCCCTCTCTGCTCGTGTTCGATGCCGACGGCGAAACCGGGGTTGTCGACCAGGTTGAGAACTGGAACGTTGAACAGCTCGCAGAGGTCGAGGTGACGGGTGATCTTGTCGCACCCATCGGCTGTCATGGCCCCACCGTTCTCATGACGGCTGTCGGTCGCGACGACGCCGAGTGGGCGCCCGGCCATACGAACAAAGCCGACGACCTGATCGCTACCCCACATGGGACCGACCTCGAAGAAGGAATCCTTGTCGGCGATCAGTTCGATGGCACGACGGATGTCGAAGGTGGCCGTGCGCTTGCGGGGCACGATGGTGAACAGCTCTTGGTCGGATCGATCGGCAGGATCGTCGGATGCCCTGACCGGCGGCAGTTCGTGGACACTGGAAGGCAGGTAGGACAGGAACTGTCTGGTCATCTCGACGGCCTCGCCTTCGGAGTCCGCGAGGTTGTCGACCGATCCGTTTCGGCAGTGGATGCGCCAGTCGCCCAGGTCTTCCTTGGTGACGTCGTAGCCCATGGCATGGGAAACCACCGGGGGACCGGCTACGAAGAGCTGGGCGATATCGCGCACCATCACGCTGAAGTGCCCGAGCACGGCCTTTGCGGCGCCGAGACCGACCACGCTGCCGAGGAGAATGTTCACGACGGGCACCGTCGAGAGCTGTTCGGCGTACTCTGATGCGCCGAGGTGGGGTGGCAGAAACGACCCACCTCCTCCCGAGACCCGGGGCCGTCCCGCCTTGATGGCACCACTGCTCTCCTTTGCAGCAACGTCGCCATCGCCCTGGTTCTTTGGGACCATCGAGGCCACGCTGCCGCCACCCGACGACCCGTCGAGGAGGCGTACCGCTGGGTTCAACAGTTCGATCGACAGCTGATCGAGGTAGAAACTCTTGGCGCCGATCGCTCCGTCGGAATGGCCACCTCTGGAAGTGAAGTCGTCGGCGCATACGACGACGGGTCGCCCCTCGATCCTGCCGGCGCCACCCACGTGGTTCGCAGGGGTGAAAGCCACGATGTCGCCGTACTCGTCGTAGGAGGTGAACCCGGCCAGACTGCCGATCTCACGAAACGATCCATCGTCGAGCAAGAGGGCGATTCGTTCCCGGCAGGTCAGCTTGTCGCGGCTGCGTTGGCGCACGACGCCAGGGTCGTCGCTCCCGGGTGCGAGTCGCCGATGTGCCAGGTCCTGCAGCGTCTTGACCTGGTCGAGGGTGGGTCCCCAGGTGTCCTCGTATTCGGGTTCGGGGAGAGCCTCATCGCTGGTCGATTCGATGACGATGACGATCTCGCCGCCGGCGATCGAGTCGCCGGGAACGATGTCGGCGACGGCGGTGACGATGCCGGTGCATGGGGAGATCAGCTCGGTTTCCATCTTCATGGCGCTGATGACACCGAGGCTGTCGCCGGCGCTGACTTCGTCGCCGGTCTCCACGCTGAGGCCGACGAGTGAACCTGCCATCGCAGCGGCGACACCCTGCTCGCTGTCGTCGACACGAAGCCTGTCGCGGAGTGTCGCGGACGTATCGGCGGCCGAGGTCGACGCGAGAAGTTCCCCGAAACGAGAGGTTCTGTCGGCGACCGCCTGCACGTCGATGCCCGACAGCAGCGTCGTGCGGGCGTCGCCGCTGTGTACTGCTGGGTTTGCAGCTATGGCCTTCAGAAGGCCGATGTTCGTCGTGAGGCCAGCGATGTGTAGTTCGTCGAGAGCCCTGGTCAGGCGGTTGAGTGCGGCTGTAGGGCTGGAACCGTCGGGGGAGGTGGCGATGATCTTGGCCAGAAGGGGATCGTATTGTGGAGCAGGCGAATAGCCGGTGTAGGCGTGGCCGTCGACCCGGATGCCGGGGCCGGTCGGGTCGTGGTAGGCGTTGATGGTGCCGTGGCCGGTGGCGACCACCCTGGCCTGGACGCTGAATCCTCGCGGCTCGGGGACCCACGCCTGATCGAACAGGCCGAGCTCGGGCAGCGTCGCCCCGGCCGCGATGTGCAGCTGGGAGGCGACGAGATCGATTCCGGTTGTCTCCTCGGTGACCGTGTGCTCGACCTGGATTCGTGGGTTGCCCTCGACGAAGAAGTGTTCGCCGGTCTCTGGGATGACGAGGAACTCGATCGTTCCGGCATTGGTGAAACCGGTTGCACCTGCGAGCTTGACGGCGTCGGTGAGGATGCGGCTTCGAAGGTCCGGGTCGAGCCCGGCCGATGGAGCCATCTCGATGACCTTCTGGTTGCGGGCCTGCACAGAGCAGTCACGTTCGTGCAGGTGAACGATGTTGCCGTCGTGATCGCCGAGGATCTGGACCTCGATGTGGCGGGGGTGCTCGACGTAGCGCTCGACGAACACGTGGTCGGCATTGAACGCGGCTCCGGCTTCGCTGCGACAGCGTTCATAGGCAGAGGGCAGCTCTTCGGGTTCGGTGACGAGGCGCAGGCCTCGCCCACCTCCGCCTGCGGCTGCCTTCAACATGACCGGGTAGCCGATGTGTTCTGCCTCGACGGCGGCCTCGGCCACTGAACCGACCGCGTGATCGGTTCCCGCGATGACCGGCACCCCGGCCGCCACCGCGGCGTTGCGAGCCTGGATCTTGTCGCCGTACAGATCGAGGGCCTCGGCAGTGGGACCAACAAAGGTGATTCCGGCCGCGGCGCATGCCCGTGCGAGGTCGCCGTCTTCGGCGAGGAACCCATACCCAGGGTGGATCGCATCGCACTCGTTGGCGGTTGCGATCGACACGATCTGGTCGATGTCGAGATAGCTGTCGATTGCAGCGCCCTGGATCGCCACCGCCAGATCGGCGGCTTTCACGTGAAGGCTGCGGGTGTCGGCGGCCGAATACACGGCAACCGACTCGATGGCCAGGTCGGCGCACGCCCTTGCGATCCGGACTGCGATCTCACCCCGGTTGGCGATCAGAACTCGTCTCAACAAAACGTCCCCTTTGACTCCTCGGGACATGATGCTCCAAATGAACGTCGACGAGCCATTCTCGCCGCGGTCACCGACGGTCCGGGACTTGATCGATGTTGCACCGATCCCTCGAGGTTTGTCCCGGTCTGGCAAACTGCCCCGATGGCAGTGACATCTATTCACACGTTGGTGAGCGCGGCGAAAGCTGAGATCGACAACATCTCGCCGGCCGAGGCGAAGCGTCGCGTCGCAGAAGAGGGTGCCCTCATCCTCGACATCCGCGACGTTCGTGAGCTTCAGCGCGAGGGGGTCATCCCCGGCGTGATGCACGCCCCACGGGGCATGCTCGAGTTCTGGGTTGCGCCGGATTCTCCATACTTCAAGAGCGGCCTCGGCGAGGACCGCGAGTACATCCTCCACTGCGCCAGCGGCTGGCGGTCGGCTCTGTCGTGCAAGGTGCTGAGCGACATGGGCCTGCCGAAGGTCAGCCATATCGAGACCGGGTTCACCGGTTGGCGCGACGACGGCTTCGAGCTGACCGACTACGACACCTGGAAGTCGAACCGGCCGGCGCGTTAGGCGATGCCGCCGAACCCGCCACATCCACCGAGCACCATCTCGCCTACCGTCGATTTCGACCTCGACGGTAGGCAGCATGGCCATCTCGTGTTGCCCCACAGCCACGACGAGGCGGCCTACGGTGCGGTCATGATTCCCATCGCCGTCATCAAGAACGGCGATGGGCCGACGGTGTTGCTGACCGGGGGCAATCACGGCGACGAGTACCAGGGTGTGCTTTCACTCATCAAGCTCGCCAACACCCTCGACCCGTCGTGCATCGCGGGGCGTGTCATCGTGGTTCCGTGTATGAACCAGCCCGCCTTCGCGGCGGGGACGCGGACGTCACCAATCGACAAGGGCAACCTCAATCGGTCCTTCCCCGGCCGACCTGACGGAACCCATACCGAACGTATCGCCGACTATGTGACCAGGACCTTGCTCCCCATGGCCGATGCTGTCCTGGACCTGCACGACGGGGGCCGAACGCTCGACTTCATCCCCCTTGCCTCGTCCATGATCCTCGCGGACGACCCTGAGACCGAGGCTCGGAGCCAGGCAGCGGCTGAGGCGTTCGGGGCGCCGTACGTGACCAAGCTCGTCGAGCTGGACACACTCGGCATGTGGGACCTTGTCGTCACGGCCTCTGGCCGGCCCTTCGTCACCACCGAGCTTGGCGGCACCGGCGGAACACGACCAGAGATCGTGAAGATCACCGATGCCGGGGTGCACAATGTGCTCGTTCATTGGGGTGTGCTCAGCGACGATCCGGTCGCGGGGAGCCCCTCGGCTCACATCCGTGTTCCCGAGGTGGACGGCTATGTACTCAGCAGGTCCGATGGCCTGCTCGAGTGGCTCGTCGATCTTGGTGGTCCCGTCGAGGTGGGCCAGGTCATCGCGAGAGTGCACGGCACCAAACGCCTCGGTGAAAACCCGGTCGACTACCGAGCCACCGTCGATGGGATCCTCGCCATGAGGCACCACCCCGGCCTCGTCAAGATGGGTGATGCCATCGCCATGCAGGCAACCTTGGAGTAGCCAAACACTCCACGACCCTGGCGCCCATCCGCTCAGGGCGGCTCTCGTCGGGGTGGGTCGTCTAGCCGAGCGAGGTTCGCATCAGGGTGCCGAGCCCTTCGAGGTGGTCGTCGACGCCGGCAAGTCGTAGCAGGTGCCAGAAGAGTGCCAGATTGCTGGAGACGACAGGTCGCCCGATGTCGGCCTCGAGCTTCTCGATCATGCGCAGGGTTCGCAGGCTCGTGCACGAAACGAACACGCCGTCACACTCGTCCGCCCCGGCCACGAGGGTGCGTACGCCGTCGGCGATGGACTCCGGGCTGATCCGTGCCACGACCAGATCGCTCGGCTCGAGGAATGATCCGACCGCGTCGACCTGCAATCCGGCCAGGCGGAACCGATCGGCCACCGGCCCGGTGACGTCGGCCGTGTAGGGAGTGACGATCGCGATGTTGTGTGCACCGAGCGACCCGAAGGCAGCCACGGCGGCGCTGATCGGGTTCGAGCAGAACATGCCGGGATGGGCGCTCTGGATTGCTGCGGTGACTCCCTCGGTTCCGATGAGTGTCGCAGCCGAAGTGCATCCGTAGCCGATCGCGTCGAAGCCGAAGTCTCTTGACAGTAGGCCTGCGGCAACCGGCAGGCGCTGCTCCATGTCCGTGAGTGTCTCTGGCGTGACGTCCATCGAGTTCGGGATACGTGAGTGGTAGAAGTCGACACCATCGATGGCGAACATGCGCGCCTCGGCCTCGATGGTCTGATCGCTCTCGAGAACGATCAGACCAATACGTGCCCTCGCTCCGAACCCTTCGTCGGTGTCGAACGGGAGCTTGACGAGATCGGGTGTCGTCAAGGTGTTGAGACCGTGGCTTGCTGGCCGAAGAAGGACGCACCGGTCGGAATCTCGGGGAATTCCATCTCGTAGGAGCTACAGCGCACCCGATTGGTTCTTTCACCTCGGACGACCTCGCCCATGTAGAGGCTGGGGATGTGGTTCACCTGGAGGGGTTTGGAATCCTCGGCCCGGTATTCACCGATGAACAAGGTCCTGGACCGATCTGAAAGATTCGCTGCCGACCCGTGGAGCAGCCTGGTGTTCATGAGACACGCCGAGCCCGCAGGCCCGGTGACCGAAGTGGTTTCCCCGCATTGCTCGGCGATGACCTCGCTGCTGATCGCACCTGTGAAGACCCCGTCGTGCCAGTGGTCATAGAGCGGCCCCTTGTGGGTGCCGGCCACCACCTCGAGGGGGCCGTTCTCGAGTGTGACCTCGTCGACGAAGAACAACACGGTGATGAGATCGTCGTTCGAATGCGGCTGGAACAAGAAGTCCTGATGCCACTTCACCTCGGTGGCCGAACCGGGCTGCTTCGAGTTGATCTTGGCATTGTTGAACTCGACGTTCGGGCCGATCAGCTGGGCGACCGCATCGAGAGCCCGGTTGTTGCGCATGACGTCGAGGTAGGCGTCTGAGATCTCGACTGGTGATGCGACCCGACGCAGGGCAGGGCGTTCTGGGCTGTGGTCGACTTCGAGGTCGAACCGGGGACGATTGTCGAGTGTTCTTCCGTACGGCTCACCATGTGAGCGGCTCTCGTCGAGCCATGTTTCGTAGTCGCGGCGCAACCCCTGAAGCTGCTCTGGGGTGATCGCGTTCTCGACGAACATGTACCCCTGTTTCCAGTAGGCATCGATCTGGGATTGGTCCAGCACGTCGGTCATCGTCGCTCCTTCACGGGGACACAAGTTGTTCGTGTTGTCTAGATGATGGGTAGTTCTGGAGCCGCCCTGCGGCTCAGGAATTCGGCGCCGTCCGCACGAACGACGAGGTTCTCCTCGTGAACCATGGCTTTCCCAGGGGCCCACAGCAGTCCGGGTTCGAGTGTCAGCACCATGTTCTCTTCGATGACCGTGTTGTCCGACGCGGTGTGGGACGGCCATTCGGTGACCTGCATGCCGAGGCCGTGCCCCATACGGCCGACGTCGTTGCCGAGCGAGCCGTTGGCCTTCAGCACCGTGTTCATCGCCTCGAACACGGTCGTGGTGGTGGCCCCCGGGCGTACGGCTTCGAACCCGGCCTCGGTGGCGTCCCACACGGCCCGGTAGGCGTCCTTCGCGTCCTGGGCTGCGTGGGTGAACGCAAAGTTGCGATCGAAGTCGCTGAAGTACCCGTCGAAGGTGGATCCGGTATCGAAGATGAGCAAGTCTCCTGGCTCGATGAGCCGATCCGATGGCTGGCGGATGATGTCGCCGATGCCGCCCGGACCGGTGGCACCCACCAGGTACGGAACCTCGTCGGCGCCCTGGCGCAGGATCTCGGCCCGAAAGGCGGAGAAGGCCTGGCGCTCGGTCATGCCGGTCGAGACGAGGTTCGGTAGCTCGTCGAAGGCGTTTGAGACGATGGTGCAGATGTGGCTGTGTTTGTTGATCTCGGCCTCGGATTTGATCATCCGTAGTGATCTGATGATGTCGGTCGCATCGGTGAAGCCGTTCAGCGACGACCGAAGGCGGTCGAGGTCGTCGAGGGGCATCCGTACATGGGTCTCTGGGCCCATCGGGAGTCCGATGCGACCGTCGGCACCGGCAACCTCTCTCAAACAGTCGGTCAGCAGGCTGACACCGTCGTCTTCTGGGTGAGGCGACGACCATGTGCGCACATCGTCGATCCAGGTGGCTGACATGGAGGCGGCCCCGATGCCGGGGATGACAGCGATCGGTTTGCCGGTGGAGGGCACGACCGTGAACCACGGGCGGGTCGGGCTTTGCCAGAACGGGGTGTGGAACCCGGTGAAGTAGCGGACCTCTGGTTCGGTGCACACAAGAATGGCATCGATGTCCCGCTCTGCCATCAGTGTTTGGCAGCGCTGCGTTCGGCGTTCGAACTCAGTGTCGGGAAAGCCTCGCATCGCGGCAGTATCCCACAGAGCGCTGGCCTGTTCCGCCCCGTGGCACACGACCCGTTTTCGTCGCCGCACGGTTGTGTCACACTTCGCCGAGGAATCCTGTCGGGCACGCCGTGTCGAAGGCGGAACAGATCTAGATGGGGGCGCTCCTCGGGCTCTTCGCTGCCTTCGCTGTCTCGAGCAGTGAGCTGTTCGGCAGGCGAGTCGTCAACCAGGCCGGGCCCATCGTCGCTGCGAGCACGGCCAGCTTGGTAGCGAGCATCGTGGCATTGGCGATATCGGTGGGCGGGGGAGAGGCTCCCCTTCTCCGCGATCTTGTCGTCGGTGGATTGTCCGGGGTCGGTTTCGGGCTGGGGATGGCCAGCTACCTCCAGGGCCTGCGAGAGTCGACCTCGGCTGTGGTCGGCCCGGTCGTGGCATCGCTGGTAGTGCTGATTCCCTTCAGCTATTCGGCATTGATCGAGGATCTGCCCGGCGTACTGAGTTTGCTCGGGGCTGCCGCTTCACTGCTGGGACTCGTCTTCGTCACGGTTGGGGGTCTGGGAGTGGGAAACGTGGCTTTCGGGCTGCGCTGGGGCCTGATTTCGGGGCTCGCGTTTGGTGTCGGGACGGCCGTATTCATCGAATCGTCTGGCGACAGCGGCTGGTGGCCTGTGGTGTCGCAACGAGCCGTTGCGTTCACAGCAATTGCGGTCTTCGCCGTCGCGAGTAGCCGCCCCCTGGTGCCGCAGCGATCTGTCGCCGGTCAAGCCGTCGCAGCAGGTGTCTTCGCTGCCTTCAGCTCGATCTTGCTCCTCGCTGGACTGAACCTCGATCCGGCGGCGGCATCGGTGACGAGCGCGTTGTACCCGGCCAGCAGTGTGGTCATCGGCAGGGTCATCTTTCGCGACTCGGTGACCCGCTGGCAGATCGTTGGGCTGATCATCGTCGTCGGCGGAACGATCGCCATCGTTCTCGGTTCCTGAAGGCCGCAGCCGGCCAAACGATGGCGGACGGGTTGCGCCTCTCGTACGATCGAGGTCTCATGACGATGACCTCGGACTTCGAATCACTCGAGCGGATACGCAGGGACACTCCAGGCGTCGAGAGCGTGCTCCATTTCAACAACGCCGGAAGTGCTTTGCCGCCAGAGATCGTGGTCGAGACCGTGACGGGCCACATCCGCAGAGAGGCGACCATCGGCGGGTACGAGGCCGCGGACGAGGCATCGGATCGCCTCGAGGCCGTCTACGCGTCGCTGGCCCGGCTGCTGGGAGCCGAGGCCGATCAGATTGCGGTCGTCGAGAATGCGACCCGGGCTTGGGACATGGCCGTCTACGGGTATCCGTTCGAGCGCGGCGACCGGGTCCTGACCGTGCGCGCCGAATACGTCAGCAACGTGATCGCGCTGCTGCAGCTCGAGCGACGACTTGGCATCGAGGTCGTCCTGATCGACGACGACAAGAACGGCCAGATCGATCTCGCCCATCTGGAGCGCGAACTTGAGATCGGTGCTGCCATGGTGGCGATGACCCATGCACCCACCAACGGTGGTCTGATCAACCCTGCCGAGACTGTGGGTCAGCTGTGTGCACAATACGGCGCGTTCTACGTTCTCGATGCGTGCCAATCGGTCGGCCAGGTGCCCGTCGATGTCGAGGGAATCGGTTGTGATGTCCTGTCGGGCACCGGGCGTAAGTATCTGCGTGGCCCTCGCGGTACCGGGTTCTTGTTCGCCGGCCCGCGGGCCCTCGAACGTATCGAACCGCCGTTCCTCGACCTGCACGCCGCCGACTGGGTCGACGATCGACGATACGAGATACGTGCTGATGCTCGACGCTTCGAGAATTGGGAGGCGAACTATGCAGGCAAGCTGGGCCTCGGGGCGGCCGTTGACTATGCCCTCGACGTCGGCATCGAGGCCGGGTCGACCCGACTGCGAGGTCTCGGCGAATCGCTGCGATCGCAACTGTCGGCCCTCGACGGTGTTTCGGTCCACGACAAGGGTGTGGCACGTGGTGGAATTGTCACCTTCGCCGTCGACACCGTCGACTCCGAGGACGTCAAGGCCGAGCTCTCGGCAGATGCCATGAATGTGTCTACCTCGCCGGCGAGTCATGCCCGATTTGATCTGCCTCACCGAGGACTGCCGACGTTGGTGCGCGCCTCGGTCCACTACTACAACACCGAGTCAGAAGTCGATCGTTTCGTCGAGGCCGTCGCCCAGATCCGCGCCGGTAAGACGCCCAGCACCTGAGCACCAACTCCGATAGGAACTTTGCCCGTGCTACGAGCCCTGATCATCGTCTGCCTGTTGTGCGCGTTCTATGTCTGGATGATGCGACGTTCGGTCCGCCGCGACCTGGTCGGCTGGATCGTCAAGGCGGGCGTGTGCATCGGTCTGACCGTCGCTGCGTCGTTCATCGGCGATGGCCTCGCCCTCAGGGTTTCCTATCTGTCTCCGCTTGTCTTGATGCTCCTCCCGATGGTTCTGGCCCGGGTTGGCGAACGGGCCAACATGACCAACCCCGCCATGGGTGTCATGCTCGCCCGCGTCGCGTCGTGGATGCACCCATTCGGTGCCTTCATCGACCGACCCTTGGTGATGGCCGGGCAGAACGCCATCCAGAGGGGCGATTGGGACGAAGCCAACGTCAACTTTGCTCACCTCGAGGAGCGAGATCCCCGGAACAGGCACTGGCGCGCCAGCTTCTCTGGCGACGACGAAGTGGTGATTGCGACGCTGATCGATGGCCCCCGCGATCAATCCGAACTGCTCGCCCTCGTTCGTTCGTTGTTCCGCCTCGGCAGGGCCGGTGAAGCGATCGACGAGGTTCTCGGTACAGGCCTCGACATCCACCCGATCACCGCCGCGTTCATGTTGGCTCTCGTGGGTGTGACGTCCCCCGTCGACGAGGTTCAGGGGATTGTCAGGGGTGCCGCCGACCTGTGGATCGGGGTCGCGGAGCAGGTCGATGGATATCCGGATCTGGCCAGGAAGAAGCTGTTCCCGCTGACCAGACTCGACGACGCCTATCTGACCGAGCGCGCCCTCCTGTACCTGCGCGAACCCTGGATTCCCAGATCGGAGTGGGACGTATCGGACGAGTCGGTGGACAGCTACGTAGAGCGGCTGGAGAAGATCGCTTCACACGGCCAGCACTCATAGGCTCTGATCCATGACGTTCTTCACGGATGAGTCGGCCGATTGGTTGCGGGGGCTGGCGGCGAACAACAACAAGGTGTGGTTCGACGAACACCGCAAGGAATACGAGGAGCGATTCCGCAAGCCATACCTCGCTCTGGCCGGAGCCTTGATCGAACAGGTGGCCGAACTGGAACCCGAGTACGAGATGCCGGCCAAACAAGCCGTCTACCGCATCAACCGCGACATCCGGTTCTCGAAGGACAAAACTCCCTACAAGACCGAGCTGGGCATTTCCGTCGGCCGAAACAACCGCCACGACTCGGGCTGGCCTGCCTACACCTGCCGGATCGGCCTGGCCGGGGTTTGGGTCGCCGGTGGCATGTACAGCCCGTCGACCGAGATCAGGGACTATCTGCGCCGCTATGTGGGCGAGCACTCTGCGGAGTTGGGCGAGCTGATCGCTGCCGAGCCCTATGCGACGACATTTGTCGACATCAAGGGTGAGGCCCACAAGCGCGCTCCAGCCGAACTCAAGGAACTTGCAGCCGTCGAACCGATGGTGCTGAACAAGCAGTGGGTCTTCTGGCAGTCGTTCGAGGATCCGAAGTTGTTCACCAGCCCGAAGCTGGATCAGTTCATCCTCGATCAATGGGAGATCGCGCGTCCGATCCAGGAGTTCTTCAAGACCGCGATCCGAGCATACGACGCCTAGTTGGGTGTTGAAACTCTTCTGATCGGTGCTCGCGTTTTGGGTGGGGATCGAAACGAATGGGGTGTGCGTGGAACTCCTGTGCGTCAGTTGTCGATGTTGTCGTCGTTGTCGACGGCGGATCTGATCCCGGCTGGTCATCCGATCCGTCGGTCGGTGCCACCCGAGATGTTGTTGAAGGTCACGACGACGATTCGGGTATCTGTTGATCGAGAATCGTGACGGGCTGATCGTGGAGGCAGACCTGACCCAAGCCAACAGCTATGCGGAACATGCGTGTGCGGTCGAGATGTTTGGCCGTCTGCCGGCCACCAGCAGGCGCCGGACCGGCGCCTCCAGCCAGCTCAAAACACACCAAGGACTCCCCAAATACGGAGACTCCCACCAGAACCCAGAATTTCCGCATCCTGTTGGTCGAGCGCGAGATGATTTCCTCAGATTTCCTCACCTTTCTATTTGTGATGGAACATATGTTCTGGTAGTGTTCTGTGGGTGAGGGAAATGGTTGTGCCCTTCTATGGGGCCGAAGAACTCGACAACATGGAACGCCACACACTCGGCGTGTTGTTGGGGCGTCAGCGTTTCGTGCGGGCTCGTATCGATGGGCACGAAGCCCTGTTGTTGTCGGCTATCGACCGCGCTGATCGACGGGCCTCGAAGCGTGGCAAGCCAGATCCCGAAGAGGAAGAGGCCGAAGCCGAGGACTGCGATGAGGACGAGTCGATGCCGCCTCCGTCACGGAAGGCTCAACGCGAAGCCGCTGAACGTGCCCGACGCCTCCAAACCCACCCCGACGTGGCCGCTGCCTTGGCCGAGGGTCGTATCAACACAGAACAAGCGGACACGATCTCAAGGGCCGATCTACCAGCCGATGTGAAAGCCCGACTGCTCGACGACGCCTACGCCCAGGACGCAGACGAAACACGCGACGCGGTCAGCCAGGCCGTCAAGGACGCCGACGCCGACAACGCTGAGAAACGGTTGAAGCGCCAACGCAAGGCGCGGCGGGGAACGTGTGGCATCAATGATCAGAACATGATCTGGATCAACGCAGAGCTCGACCCCGTCACCGGTGCGGTCATCAAGGCCGAATACGACCGACGCGAAAGCGCCGCCTACCACCACGACATGCGCACCATCACCGACCGAGCCAAACGCCGCTCACACGCACAACGCGGAGCCGACGTCATCGCATCGATGATCCTCGACGGCATCATCCCCGCCACCGCCACCCCCAGCGCAGGAGACCAGGGTGTCGAGGGGCAGCTCACCCTCGTCGACAACCAACCCAACCAGCCCGAAGCTGGGACCGATGACACCGAGCCCGAGGCCGATCCCTTCGAGAGGGCACGCCCACACCTGAACCTGATCCTCACCCCAGACACCGTCAACAACCCCGACGCCGTCGCTTTCACCCTCGACGGCGCCCCAGTTCCCGCCAGCTTGGCCACAGATCTGATCTGTTCGGCCCAGATCAACGCGTGGGTACTCACAGCAGACCGCAAACTCCTCGACCTGGGGTTCGATGTTGAACTCGCAACCCCAGACCAGAAGATCGCCCTCGCCATACGCGACCAGACATGCCGCTGGAAACGCTGCACTCGCGAAGGTTCACGATGTGAAGCCCACCACCTCAAACACCGAGAACACGCAGGACCCACAGATCTGAGCAACCTCGCGCTGTTGTGCCCGTATCACCACGATCGACTACACCAGCTCAAACTCCACCTCCGAATGGGCCAAACAGCCGACCACTGGCAACTCAAAGACATCCACGGACAAGTCGTCGATCAATGGACCAAACCCACACCACCATGGGCAAACCCTCGAGACACCGGCGATCCCAACGCCGAGCGGCCAGAGACCGACGAAGACCCTGCCACCGACGCCGCCTAGGCCCTGAGTCGGCTGCTCGACGAGCAGGACGCCGAAGATCGGCCCGATCAAGATCATTGCCGATTCAACTACGGGCGTTGTCGTCCCCTCCAGTAGAGCGACCACAAACCCCAGCTCGCGTTGAATCATCCCGGTCGTTGGTGTGTTCCAGACTGCCTGGACCCGCCGACACCGACCAGACAGTGGCGATGGTGTGCTGATCCAGCGAAGCCGTCAGGCGCCCGGCGGACGCACCGCCAACTCGACGATCGTGTTGCGGTCGTCGGAACTGGCGGATATGTCGAGAACACGACCTCGTCAGCACCCAGCTAGTGCTTCGCCGAACCGAGTACAGAACGTGCCGCCCACCGCAGGTCTGCGATCGCCGACAGCGAGTTGGCGTAGGGCCAACTCCGCCCTGTTCGGTATGGAGATCACACCCCCTGAGTGGGCTTTCGAACGTTGTCCTAGAGGCGATGGCTCGAAAGCCCAGGTTCCCCGGTTGGGCAACCTCTCTGGCAGCAAGGCAGCTAGCTGCCAGGCACCGTGGCGGTTTCTCCGTTTCGCACGTGTGCCAAACGCGGAGGTCAAACACGTGTCCGCGGGCGCGTCGTAGGCACTGTACGTGCTC
>JAAETH010000186.1 GCA_024228575.1 Actinomycetes bacterium | reverse complement strand
TGTCCGATCGGGATGTGTCGCCTGGGCGTCGGCGCTGGCGTCCGATACCAGTGATGTCAGGTCGACCGAGAGCGTCGTGAGGACGGGTTCTCGGTCGAGTTTTGCGAGGTTCAACATGTCGGCGATGAGGCGCGACATGCGGTGGCTCTCCTGCTCGGTGCGCCGCATGGCATCGTCGAGATCGGCCCGGTTGTCGAGCGCGCCGACGCGGTACAGCTCGGCATAACCGCGGATGGTCGCGACGGGGGTGCGCAGCTCGTGTGACGCATCGGCGACGAAACGCCGAAGTCTCTCCTCGGCCAGCTTGCGCTCCTCGAAGGAGCTCTCGATCTGGCCGAGCATCGTGTTGAGGGCAAGTCCGAGCTGTCCGGCCTCGGTGCTCTGGTCGACATCGGTGAGGCGTTCGGAGAGGTCTCCCGCTGCGATCGCCTCGGCGCTGGCGGTCATGCGCTTGATGGGTGCGATGCCGAGCCGCAGAACCCACCAAGTGACGAGTGCGAGCACGAGGGTGATCGCCACGACGGTCAGGGCGACGACGGTACCCAACCGCGACATCGTGGCGTTGACACCGTCGAGTGGGATGGCCGTGATGAAGTAGCCGCCGTCCTCGCGGCCAACGGCGATCAGGCGGTACTCGATGTCGTCCCCGGTCGTGTCGACGGTGATCGGACGCCCCTCGGACATCTCGGCGCGCTCGAGGTTGATGTTGGGGGGTGACAGTTCGATGCCGGTTGTGTTCGGCGCGAAGTACGTCAAGAGGGATCCGTCGGAGGAAAGGACGCCTTCGTAGGTGTCGCCGAGCCGTTCGAGTTCGATCAGACCTTCACCTGCTGGAAGGGGCGGAGGGCGGAAGGGATCGATGGCTCGGTTTCGTTCGTGGGATGCCGCCACCGCGAGCCGGTCGTCGATCTGGGCGACGAGGTCATTGCGGGTGACCGAGACGACAACAAAGGCGACCACGATCTGGAGCACCGCTACCAACGCGATGGCGGTGAGCAATCGAGAGCGAAGGTCGAGGGCTTTCATGTGACCTGTTGGTTCATGGTTGGACCCGCATCGTGTAGCCGGCTCCGCGGATGGTGTGGATCAGCTTCGGTTCGGTGGTGTCCAGCTTGCGCCGTAGGTACCCGATGTAGGTCTCGACCACACCACCATCGCCGTCGAAGTCGTACTCCCAAACGTGGTCGAGGATCTGCGCCTTGGACAGGACCCGCCCCTTGTTGATCAACAGATAGCGCAGGAGTTTGTACTCGGTGGGTGAAAGGTGGATGTGTTCACCTGCCTTGAGAATGATGTGTGCATCGTCGTCGAGGCTCAGGTCCTCGAGCTCGAGCACGTCGTCGTTGGCAGTGCCACCCGTGCGACGCAGGATCGCGGTTGCTCGCGCCACAAGTTCGTCGAGGCTGAACGGTTTCTCGAGGTAGTCGTCGCCCCCCAGCGTCAGGCCCCGGACCTTGTCCTCGGTGGCGTCGCGGGCGGTCAGGAACAGAATCGGGGTGTGATCGTTGGCGGCTCGGAGACGTCGACACACCTCGAAGCCATCGAGATCGGGCATCATCACGTCGAGCACGATGAGGTCGGGGCGTTCGTCTGCGACCGCAGCGAGTGCTTCCCTCCCGTCAACCCTCGAGCTGATCTCGAAACCGTTGTGCCGAAGTGCTGCACACAACATGGAGCGCAGGTTGTCGTCATCGTCCACGACGAGCAGGCGTTCACCGGCCACGGGATCATCCTCCAGTCACGGACCTGTGTCCGCACCAGCCCAGTACAACATCTGAATCCGTGAGTTTGCTGTGAGTCGGCCATGAATCTCGGCAGGACCGATGTCAGCGTGATCGATCGGGCCGCCAGGAGAAGTGGAGGCGCAGTATCCGGTTCCACTTGGAGGCTGGAAGATGGGGATGTTCCAGCGCCAACCCGACCCCATACTTCGAGACCTTCACCGGGCGGTACCGCGCTCGCCACAGCAGGCGGTCGATCGGTGAGGGTCGACCCGTCGACTTCGTCTCGACGACCGCGAGGTCTCGATGGAACCGGGTCATCTGGCCCGGTGCGGCAAACCCCAGCGAGGTGTCGATCGTGGCCCGGCTCGGCGTCGCTGTAAGGCCTTGTTCGGTCGTGTTTGGCTCGACGAGCAGGGTGGTCCTGCGGTAGTAGGTACGGATCGTCGGGTGCAGCGCCGCAACTCCCTCCCCCAGCGAAAGCTGAGATCTGGTCGGAAGTTCATCGGCGAGCGTCTCGGTGACGAAGGCGCGGCTGGTAGGGGTCAGGGAGCAATGATCGGTGGTCGTCGCCGAACGCCTGGTCTTGATGGTGTCGCCTCCCCGGCTGCGGGTCTTGACCTCGAGGAAGTGCTGATCGCTGTCGAGATAGGTGCGGGTCCGGATCTTGAACCGGTTCGGGCGAGACCGTGCTGCATCGAGGTAGGAGTCCAATGTCGGGGTGTCGAAGTAGGTCGACTCATAGGCGAAGCGGCGGTCTCCGTCGATTTCGAGGACCCGCACCCTGGTTTCGAGGTCATCGAAGAGCGTCGCCAGGTCACATCTGGCGAGGAGGTACTTGCGGTCGACCCGAGTCTGCAGTGCCGCCCTCGTGTTCAACTCCTCGAGGCTGACGGTCTCGAGCCCGACGAACGGATCGGGGTCTGGGGAGTGCATGTCGAGTCGCGATGTTGGCGTTGTTGTCATCGTTGGAACTCAGCGGTGCTGGGCAAGGCGTCGTGGCTGCCGTCGAGGTTCGACAGGGATGGGAGCTGGTAGCGGACCTCGACCGTGGTTGTGTCGCGGATCATGTCGACCTTGCGAACGGTCACCTGGTGTACCGAAGCGTTCAGAAGGGTCTCGAGGTGTGTGATCAGGGTCAGCTCGTCGGTGAAAGCCCGATCCAGAACCATGGTCTGGCGCCGGTAGGTAGCAAACAGGCGAGGATGGTCGGCGACGAATACCACGCCGACAATGACGGCCATACACACGGGGGTGAGCCACGCTGGGGAGACGGCAATGCCACCGAGCAGTCCGAGGGAGAGGGACGCAAAGAAGTAGGCAACCTCGGTTTGATCGAGCTCGGCAGACCTCAGCCTGATGATCGACAAGACACCGAACAGGCCAAGCCCCAGCCCGGTCGAGGCTTCGGTCGAGGCGAGAGCGTTCGCCACGGCGAGGACGCCGACGTTGACGCCCAGGTAGGCGACGATCAGGTCCTTGCGCCGGTGGCGTGGGAAGTAGAGACCGAACGCCAACAGCGAGATTGCGAGGAGGTCCATGGCGAACAGTGTTGATGTGGACATTGCCTGACTCCTGGTGAAGTGCGTCGATCTGACAATGACTTCCCAACCCGTGAGTCAGCTGTGAATCAGCACGTAGTCGGCCGGTTGAGCGGATTCTCGGCCGACTCGGGCCGGGGAGCCTCTATCAGCTTCAGTAGCTCGGATGCCGATCTCGTCGGCGGTCTGGCGCCAACGGGAGTGTTATCGGGCGAACAACACTTCGCAGCCGGTTCCGGCCAGGACGGCGTCGACCCGTTCTTGGTCGATGTCATCGAGCGCCCAGTACTCCTCACGAATCCACTGCAGGCACTTTCCCTGGTCGCCGAATGGGGCCTGCCTGTAGGTCTGGCCATCGATATCGCACGCGACTTCGTCGGCGCCCGACATGAGAGCTTCGGCGTTGGCGACCATGAACGGGGC
>JAAETH010000185.1 GCA_024228575.1 Actinomycetes bacterium | reverse complement strand
TTCAACCGTCGTTTCGACGCCAGTCACCAGGCGGTCCGAGACGCAGTGGCCGGAGGCGAGATCGGGGATGTGCAGATGGTGCGCATCACCAGCCGTGATCCGGCCCCACCGCCCCTTTCCTACATAGCCGTCTCGGGGGGGATCTTCCTCGACATGACCATCCACGACTTCGACATGGCCCGCTACGTATCGGGCTCAGAAGTGGTCGAGGTCTACGCCACGGGTGCTGTCATGGTCGACGAGGCCATCGGTGAGGCCGGGGATCTCGACACTGTCGTCCTCGTCCTCACCCACGAGAACGGTGCCATCACCACCATCGACAATAGCCGTCAGGCCGTGTACGGCTATGACCAGCGAGTCGAGGTGTTCGGCTCTGGCGGGATGGTCGCTTCGGCCAACCATGTCGACCACACCATGGTGAAACGAACAGCCGCTGGCTCGTCGGGAGCGCGGGTCCCCTACTTCTTCCTCGACCGCTACATCCCTTCGTACCTGGCCGAGTGGAGCTCGTTCCGAGCCATGGTGCGGGAAGGGGCGGCCTCTCCTGTGGGCCTCGATGACGGCCGGGCCCCCCTGATCATCGGTATGGCGGCCAAGCGATCGATTAGCGAACAACGACCAGTACGCACCGAGGAGATCTCATGACCCCAAACGAGACCATCGACGGCCAGGCCCACTACAAGCCTGGGACCGATCAGGTTCGGCTCACCATCACCCCCGAAACCGCAGGCTGGACCTACCTCGACTTCGAGGTCGTGGCCCCCGGTGCTGGAT
>JAAETH010000184.1 GCA_024228575.1 Actinomycetes bacterium | reverse complement strand
ATAGGATTCGGTGATGCCGTCAGCGTAGGCTACGGAGCTTTGACGATCGAAGACATCGTAGCTCCAGGTCGTCACATTGTCGAGGGCGTCCCGATATTCCACCAACCGTGAGCTCGCATCGTAAGCGTAAGCCACCTCGATACCTTCGGGGCGAGTGGCTCGCGTTCGTCGATCCAACCCGTCGTAGGCGTAACTGGTGAACTTTCCTTCGGCATCGACCACACGAATCAGATTGCCGCGCAGATCGTAATAGTACTTGGTCGTATTGTCGAGCTGATCGCTTACTGACGCCTGGCGATTCAAGCCATCGAAGAACGCGGTGACACGCACCGTCTCCGCACCGCTCGGGGTCTGCTCGGTATATACCTGACGCCACGCATTTCCTGCGGCGTCGAGATCCAGGTCGGTGACGTTGCCCGCCGGGTCTTCGATCCGGATCAGCCGCTCCGCGCTGTCGTAGTCAAAATGGGTGATGCGATTGAGAGGATCCCATACTTCGATGGCGTTCGAAGCCGAGTCGTAGACTATCTTCTGTTTCACTGCGACCGCGTCGCTCGGCGGCTCGGCGGCCGGCTCCTCACCGGGCTCGAGCGCCTGGTATTGCCACAGCCACCGGGTCTCGATCTCAGGACGCTGCAACGGATCGTAGCTTTGCTCGCGCTTCGACAGCAGCCGACCATCGGCTTCAAAGACCTTCACCCAGACCGGGTTGCTGTTCTTGTCATAGCCGACTTCCGTCTTGTGACCGAGTGGATTGGTCCATTCCCGCGGCCGGTCGTAACCATCGTAGGCGATCTGCCACACTTCTCCCCTGGCGTCGGTCCGCAACTCGGGCTGTCCGACCGCGTTGAAAACGAAAGACTCCAGGAGGTTGCCCGGATCGCCGGGCCCGATTTCTCGGATGCGAGTCGACAGATGATTCCGCTCGTCGTACGCGTAGCGAGTCAGCTGACCGTCCGGCCCTTCTAGCTTAATCAGGTTGAGGTTCTCGTCGTAACCGAAGCGCTCGATCACCCAGTCCGCGATTCCCGGCGTCACCTCTTGCCGAGTCTCGAGCACCTCGTCCAACAGGCCATAGTCGGCCTGGGTCCGCGTCCAGGTGGCATGGCTCTCGCCGAACTGCCGCTCGACCTGCGTGACGTTGCCGTTGCGATCATGGGAATAGCGAACCCGATGTCCGATCGGCTCGAGGTCGCCGTTGCTGGTCAGCACCGCCCACTTCTCCTCGATCAGCCAGTCGAGCGCGTTGTAGACGAACTGGTGGCGCACGCCCCGAGGGCTCGTGACTTCTACGCGGTTACCACGCGCGTCGTATTCATACGTTGTGGTGAGGGCCAGGTCCGTGGTGAGTGCCGGGTCCTCGGGATCGACCACGATCTGCTTCAACAGACCCTTCTTCGGATTCTCCTCGAAGTACTCATACTTCGTGTCGTTGCCATTGCCGTTGGCGACCAACGTCACCTGTCCAAAATCGTTGAACTCGCGACGGATCTCGACTCCATCTTTCGAAACCTTGCTCGCTAGGCCCGTATCAAGCAGCACAATCTCGGTGAGATTGCCCTTCGGATCTTTGATCCATTCCGGCCTGTTGGCTGCGCCGTACCTGACCTCGGTTGTCGGAGACTCCTCCGGTGGCTCAGAACCGTCGGAGGACTCTTCTCTCACCAGCAGGACGTTGCCACGCAAACGCTTGTCCCAATGGTTCGAATCCAGGGTGTAGTGGAGCTTGCGACCCGACGGCAGTTGGATCCGAGTCACAGATCCCTGCTCGTTGTACTCCCAGAACGGGCCGGTGGTCTGCGGATCCTTGGCGAACAGCGGCTGCCCGCGGTCATTGTGGTCGTAGTTCCACTTCAGGCCTCGGCGGTCGGTGACCTCGCGACGGGTCAAGTGCCGATTCGAATAGTCGATCTGGACGGTGTCAACGCCCCACTTCTGAGCCGACACTTCCTCCTCGCGCGAATCGCCGGCCTTGTCTTCGTAGGTCAGCTCGAGCCACGTCTGGCCCTTGGGGTCGGTGACCGTCTCCAGGTTGTTGCGGCGATTCAGCCGCTCTGCCAGGCAACGCTGCGCGTGGGCGCAAGGGTCCAGGTCGGCCGCCTGGTAGGCGTAGCGCGTCACCAACGGGGCGTTGGCCGAGACGTCAGGCGCCTCGAAGGTCGCGACCGCCGGCGTCTCCATCTCCATCAGGCGGCCATCGGCATCGTACCCGTAGTGGAACTCCCGACCGCTGAAGTCGCTGAGGTTGATCAGCCGGCCGGCATCGTCATAACCGAGCTTGATCCATCGCCCATGGGCATCGACTTCGACCAGCCGCGAGCGCAGATCGTAGGAAAACTCGAGCGCGGTTCCGACCTCCGGCGCGGTCTTGATCGAGTCCGAGATCGAAACCAGTCGACCGTAACGATCGAAGCGCAAGAGAGTGTCCGACGGATCCACGATATTCCAACCGGATTCGTGCCGGTTGAGCTGCTGGAAGGACCCGACGGGCAAGTCGTACACGCCCGTGGCCTGCCGGGCCAGCTTGAACAACTCCCTTCTGCCGCGGCCGTCGAAATACTCGACGTCGCCATTCGGCAGCTCGCGCAAGCGCATGCGGTAACCATGATCCCAGCCGGGCCCCAGCGGCCCGCCGCCGACGATCTGGCTGCGGTAGGTGCGGACGAAGGCAAAGTCGAGACCCCGGCCACGGAGGTGCAGATCTGTGGCCGCCATCGACATCTCACCGGAGTGCAGGAGGGTGCCCGGAACCACGTCGCCGCTGCCGTAGGACGGGTTCAGCCGCGGCTCCTGACGCACCGCCGGGCCGATGTCCCAGGGCACCGACGCGACTTCGATCTCGGCCTGGTCGAGGGCCACCGTGCCGTAGAGCTTGCCGGTCAGGATACGGAAGGCCGGCGGAAAGCGCACCGCCAGCCGGTGACCGGAGAGCAGCTCGCGAGACAAACCGGTGCCGGCGCTCAGCTCCAGGGCGCTGTAGACGCCCTCGGCCACCAGGTCGCAGCGCTGGCAGACATTCTCCTCCTCCGGCGTCTGCTGGTAGTAGGCCGAGGCGCGCAGATCGGCGATGAGCACGATCGGCTCCGAGACGAAGATGCCGTAGCCCTCGTCGTAGGGCCGGTCCGAGAGCCGGCGAAGCAGCAGTCCGTCATTGCCTCGATAGCTGGTCGGGGGCAGACCGGCGATCAGATCCGGATCTCCCGCGCCGTCGATCTCCAGACCTCCCGGACCCTCGCTCACCAGGTCCAGACGCAACTCGCCGGCCGCATTCGCCAAACCTCCCGGCAAGCGGGCCTCGATCCGCACCCGGCCGGGGAGCTCCCCGCCGAGGCCGACCGCCGCTGTCGGCACGCCGAACGGAGCCACCCGAGCCACCGAGCGGGAACCGCCGTCCGCGGCCACCACCGTCAGGCGCGGTGGCGCCACCACGATGCTGTTGACGCCGACGTTCTGGCCGCCGGCGAAGATCAGGCCCAGCTCCGGTGCCAACGCCAGGTGAGTCACCGACTCCTGGTCGATGGCGATGCTCTCGATCACCCGATCGTCGATGCCGTCGCCATCGGTGTCGATTGCCAGCAGCGAGGGCGCGCGGTCGAAGTCCACCACGTGCAGGCCGAATCCCAGGGCCGCCACGTACAGCCGGCGGTTGTGCCGATCGGCCACGATCGTCGACACCGGGCTCGGCAGCTCGATCTGACCGACCAGCAGCGGCTGCGCCCGGTTGGTGACGTCGAACACCATCACCCAGCCCGTCTCCTGGTTGTCGTTCTCGACCCTGGCATTGGTCACCACGACGTAATCACGCAGCTCCCCGGCACTCACCGTGCCGTCGCCGTCGAGATCCATCGGGTAAGCCTGGACCACCGCCATGCCGCCCATCAACGCCGTGTTGTCGATCGCCGCGCAACGGTCCGACAGCGCGCGCAGATCGTCCGGCGCATTGAGCGAGGTGGCTTCCATGATGCCCAGCCCATAGCGGTGGATCAGGGTCGGAATCGCCAGCGGATGGGGGTTGTCGGCGTCCAGCAAGACGCCCAGGTCCAGAGGTGTCCAGTCAACGAAAGCGACGTCCGCATCGCATACCGCCGGCGGCACCGGATAGCCCGGGTAGTAGCTCAGCACCTGGCT
>JAAETH010000183.1 GCA_024228575.1 Actinomycetes bacterium | reverse complement strand
TCTTGCCGGTGTCGTCGCCCGTCTGAACGAAGCCGGCTTGGGCCCGGCGGACGATGATGCGGTCTACCTCGCGCTGAGAGATCTCGCCGATGTCGGACTGATCGATGTTCACATCGACCTCCCGGAATCGGTATCTCGTCGTAGCCTTCTCAAGAAGTTGGCCACCGGTGCCGCGGCCGGCGCGGTACTCCTCCCTGTCGTGGAGATGATCGCTGCACCGCCGGCCTTCGCCCAAGGATCAAATCCGGGGCCGCCCACCCCCGTGTCGCCCACCCCCGTGTCGCCCACCCCCGTGTCGCCCACCCCCGTGTCGCCCACCCCCGTGTCGCCCACCCCCGTGCGGCCCACCCCCGTGGGGCCCACCCCCCTTCCCTGACCGATCCATGACGTGAACAACGCAGTGGGCATGAGCAATGCTGTCGTGGTCTATGAGATATTCGGCTGTGCCGTCCGCTTCGAAGCGCCTCAACCACACCTCGACGCGATCGCAGAGGGGCTCGCGTTCGCGAACCCGGTAACGACGTCTGCTCGTCCGGCGGTCACCTACACGGCGATTACGGATGGTGACGGGCTTCGCTATGAGCGGCGCGACCCAGGGCGCCCGCCGGATCCGGCCCGCGTCGGGAAGACAACTGCCCGCGTGCTCGATGATCTCCACCTCTCGGTCGCCCTTCATTCGCGCGCCGGAGTGTTCGTTCACGCCGGAGTCGTTGGGTGGAACGACCGCGCAATCCTCCTTCCTGGGCGTTCTCGGTGGGGCAAGTCGACGCTCGTCGAAGCGTTGGTCCGGGCGGGAGCCCAATACCTCTCGGACGAGTACGCCATTCTGCTTCCGAACGGGCGCATTCAGAGCTATCCCCGGCCAATTCATCTCCGAACCCCGCATGGTCCGATGCTGCTCGATCCCCGGTCGATTGGCACAGTCGCGCCACGGAGCTACCCGCCTTCGATTGTTGTTCTCACCCGCTACGAGAGCGGTGCCAACTGGAACCCCGAGGTGCTTACGCCTGCCTCGGCTGCACTTGCCGTATTCGACAGTATGGTTGTTGCTGCAGTGATACCTGAACGAGCCATGGGATCAGCTGCCACGCTGGTTCGTCAGATCGTTGCCGTTCATTCTTTGCGAGATGAGGCAGCGAGCACCGTCCCGGCTATTCTCGAACTCGCGGAACGGACCGCGGAAAGGAAATACCGATGATACTTGAGCGACCAAACTTTGTTCGACTCGAGGACTTCCTCGATAACGATTCCCACCAGCGAGTACTCGACTTTGCCCGAAACTGTCGTGAGTTTGAAGCCGCTCAGGTCAGCCGGGATGAGACGCCAACCGGCAAGGTGGAACCGTCTGTCTGGAGGGCACAGCTGGCTTCGGTAGACGAGGATATTCTTGACATATTCAACGCAAAGCTGCGGGCACTCCTGCCGCACATGCGTCTCGAAATCGGTGTCCCACGTTTCGAGCTCGGGGAGATCGAGGTCTGGCTGGCTGCGCATAAGGAGGGCGACTTCTTCTCGGCGCATCAAGACCTTACATACGACGATCTCGAGCGGCGACTCACCTTCACCTACTACTTCGAGGATCCCGCCACGAGATTCGATGGTGGAGAGCTGCGACTCTATGACCACGAGATATCTGCTGACGACGAGCTCAGCCCGGTCGATACTTACCAGGATGTCGAGCCAATCGACAACTCGATCGCCTTCTTCGCTCCGTGGGCCCACCACGAAGTGCAGCCCGTCCGGAACCGGTCGGAAGGTGAACCCGGTATTCGCTATTCAATTACGGGCTTCTTTCGCGATGCGGAACCAACTGCACTAGCACAACTAGGCCTGAGCCCCGAGCAACAGAACGAACTTGCCGCTACATACATGCCAAACTTCACGCCTCAGGGATTCGAGTTGGCGCTGCTGCCAGCGTCGATGTACCTCCGACTGCGGGAATTCGTGGACCAGGGCATCGGTTCGGCAGGCCCCGAGTTCGAAGCAGACGAGGACATCTACCTGGACGGGCACCCAGATTTTCTCGCCCTCGATCCCCAGCTCGCGGACGATGTGATCGCCGAACTCAAGCCCATGCACGAGCGTTGGGCAGGTGTTCCTCTCGAAGAGTCAGCAATCTACGGGGTTCGCGTGTACAGAGACGGCCATCGGCTCCTGCCCCACGTCGATCGGATCGAAACACACGTCATCTCCTCTGTGGTCCATCTAATGCACGACACAGATACGCCCTGGCACTTGCGTATCGTCGATGTTGACGGCGACAGCCACGACGTCGCCTTGGAGGAAGGTGAGATGGTGTTCTACGAGAGCGCCCGTTCTGTCCATTCTCGGCCCGAACCTATGGTCGGACGTTCGTACTGCTCGATCTTTGTGCACTATCGGCCGGTCGACTGGAACATGAGTTGGGCAATGCTCGTTGCTCAGGCCGAAGCCGATGGCCGCGACGACCTTCTTCCTGGCGGGTCTGTCTCGACCGAACCATGACCGATCGGCCGGTCCTCAGGGTTGACCAGGACATCGGGTTGCTATCCAATATTAGAATGGGAGTGGAGGTCGCCGTTGGGCTGGCGTACCTCTCCAATCGAAGGTTGGCCTTCCCCAATAAGCGCATGCCAGGCGCACCCGTGTCCTCCATCACCGGCGCACGACGCGGGCGGCCGGCGACCGTGCGAGACCTGTTCGATCTGCCGATCGAGATGGTCGACCCACTGGAGTGGGATGATGCCGCTCTTTCGGCCATCGAGGAATTCGATATCGGAGCCATCGGCGATACCGTGATCGTTGTTGATGATGTCGACCCGTGCGATCCGATGCTGAGAGAGTTCGCCAACGGTCGAACTCGAATGATGGTACCGCCCTCATCTGATGCGGATGTTCTCTACCTGAGGGGAGACTGGCTTTCCTTCTACTCGTACTGCTTCTTCGCCACGGGACATCAACGGCGGGCCTTGTGGGCTTTCATTCAAGGGGTGCGCCCACGACGCCCCTACGCGGCGCTTGGTGCCCGTATCGCCCGAGATCTTTCCGGCCGCTTCAACGCGGTGCACTTTCGGCGAAGTGACTTGAGCATAGGGCTACGTGCATATGCGGGTGTCAGTGGTGC
>JAAETH010000182.1 GCA_024228575.1 Actinomycetes bacterium | reverse complement strand
TGGTCCTGCTCGACCGGACCGGGCGGCTGCTGCGCATCCTGAACGAGGCCTCGGGGCTGCGCGACGAGATCGTGCGGTATTCTTACGTCGACCGGCAGGGCGGACTGTGGCTGGCCCTCAGCAACGGGCTGGCCCGTGTCGAGACCGGCGCGCCGCTGTCCTACTGGAACAAGACGTCGGGCCTGGACGGAAACGTCAAGGAAGTCGCGCGGCACCAGGGCCGTCTCTATGCGGCCACGACCCAGGGGGTCTACAGCCTGGCGTCTGCCTCCGAAGGCGCCGCGCCGCGTTTCCTGCCTTGTCCCGGTATTTCCACACAGTGCTGGGCCTTGCTGTCGACGCCTCAGGGGCTGTTGGCCGGATGCCAGGGAGGGCTGTACAACGTCGACGACCAGCAGCTGATCTTGCCGCACAACGGGCACGTCCTCGAGGTGGTTCGCTCCAGGCGCGATACGACCCTGCTCTACCTGGGCTTGGACGAAGGCCTGGCCCGGTTACATTTCACAGCGGGACAGTGGACCGAAGTCGGCCGCCGCGACCACTTTGATAGTGTGCATTCGATCGTCGAGGATGCCCAGGGGCGCCTCTGGACGGGGACAGACGGCGAGGGCGTCTTCCGTCTCCAGGCCGTCCTCTCGGACGACCCGGTCATCACCCGGTTTGGCGTGGCCGACGGCCTTCCCTTCGGGACCAACCGCCCGAGAACCGTGGCTGGCCGGGTGATGGTCTGGGCCGATCAGGGCGCCCGGCTGTTTCGGCTGGCTGCCGGAGCCGACTCCGTCCGCTTCGTGCCCGACACCACCTTCGACGCCTTCCTGCCCCGGCGCTCAGGCAGCATCGAATACCTGACCGAAGACGACCGGGGCCGGGTGTGGATCGCAGCCGGGGCGGATTCGGGCGTGGCGCAGCCGGCAGCGGAAGGCGGCTACACGTGGGCGCCTACCGCGCTCCGCCGGGCTCCCACACGGGACATCGACGAGATGCATGTCGAGACCGGCGGCCCGCTGTGGGTGGGTGGTCCGCACGGACTGATCCGATACGACACCAACCATTCGCTCGATCCCTCCACAAGCTACCCGGTCCGGATCCGCCGCATCACCACCTCCGCCGGCTCCGTCTTCTACCACGGACGGCCGGGAGATCTCCCGGCCGAATGGCCCTACCGGGACAACGCCCTTCGTTTTGCTTTCGCCGCGCCGCGCTACGACGCGCCTGGGCGAACCCAATACCGCGTCCGCCTCGACGGCCACGACGACGACTGGTCGGCCTGGGTCAACGAGACCGACAAAGACTACACGGATCTCTGGGAAGGGCGCTACGTCTTCCGCGTCGAGGCGCGCGACGTCTACGGCTTGGTCAGCCGCGAGGACACCTTTGCCTTTCGCATCCTGCCGCCGTGGTATCGCGGCTGGTGGGCCTACAGCCTCTACGGTCTGGCCTTCGCCGCTTTGGTCGCGGCATATGTCCGCTCCAATCGCAAGAAGTTGCAGCGCGAGCGCGCGGTGAGCGCCCGGCTGCGCGAGGTCGACAAGCTCAAGGACGAGTTCCTGGCCAACACCTCCCACGAGCTGCGCACC
>JAAETH010000181.1 GCA_024228575.1 Actinomycetes bacterium | reverse complement strand
CTCGACACCAACACCGAAGCTGAGTTTGCGAACAGTGAAGGTCGCCTTCACACCGGTGCCCTTGCGTGCGATGCAGATTCCCTCGAACACCTGAACACGCTCGCGGTTGCCCTCGACCACACGAACGTGAACACGAACGGTATCGCCGGGGCTGAAGTCTGGGACGTCGTCACGAATGGACTGTGCGTCGATGAGGTCGGTGTTGTGCATGGCAGGTTCCTGTGCCCGAAGAGTGGCCGGCCCAGATTGGAGAAGCTGTGACTTTGTGTTGCTGCACAGCGGGGCCGGGTGGTGCAGCTCGCAAGTGTAGCCAGATGAATGGCCTAGGAAAACCCGAACTCCGCTAGGAGTTTGTGATCCTCGTTTGAAAGCTCGCCCCGAGCCTCGATGAGGTCAGGCCGACGTTCGATGGTTCGTGCCAGGGCGCTTGCCCGACGCCACCGGTCGACCCGGGCATGGTCGCCGCTGCGCAGAACGTCGGGTACCTCCCAGTGCCTGAACCGGGCAGGTCGCGTGAATTGTGGATACTCGATCAACCCGCTGGCAAACGATTCGTCGAGGGGTGAGGACTCATTGCCGAGAACCCCGGGAACCAGGCGACCCACAGCTTCGATCATGAGCATCGCCGCCACCTCGCCGCCGGCAAGAACAACATCACCAATCGAGACCTCGCCATCGCAGAGGTTGTCGATGATGCGCTGATCGATCCCCTCGTAGCGGCCACACAACAGCGAGAACTCGCCGCTCCCGGCAAGCTCGACAGCCATGTCGTGATCGAAGGGTCTTCCACCCGGCGTGAGGGCGAGCAGGGGTCTGGGAGGGCAAACCTGCTCGACGGCAGCGAACACGGGCTCTGGCATGAGAACCATGCCCGCTCCCCCACCAAACGGCGCGTCGTCGACCGTGCGGTGCCGGTTTGTTGTCGCCATCCGCAGATCGTGTGATCGCACATCGATCACTCCGGCTTCGACACCCTTGCCGATGACCCCGTGGACGACAAACTCGTCGATCATCTGGGGAAAGATCGTGAAGACGTCGATACGCACCGTCAGAGTTCCCAGAGTCCGTCCGGAACTTCGACGATCACCCGGCCATCGTTGCTCGAGACGACAAAATCGAGTGGAACCAGGTGGCCCGTGTCGAGCACCAACAACTCCGAGGCAGGACTGTCGAGGACCTCGCTGACCGTGCCACGCTCGATGCCATCGGCGTCGACCACCAACGCTCCGAACAGCTCGTGAACCCAGATGGCCTCGGCATCATCGATCGGCTCTGCATAGAGCCGGGGGCGTCCCAGCGCTTCGGCCGCGGTCCGATCGACCATCGATTCGAAACGCACCAGCCATCGATTCTGATGAGGGCGCGACGTGACCACCACGAGCTTGGTTTCACCATCAGGGTCGGAGTAGAGAACCGACCCGACCGCAACACGCTCGTCGATGTTGGTGGACAAGTCGACGACGACTTCACCCTTCAGGCCGTGCACCCGCACGACCTTGCCAACCTCGAGGAGCACGGCCTCAGCCGTCGAAATCGACCTCGACCTCGATGCCGTCCTTGAAGGCGGCAGCCCGGACGAGGTCACGAATCGAGTTGGCCACCCGACCGCGCTTGCCGATGACCCTGCCCATGTCGCCGTTGGCGACCCTGGCGACCATCGAGAGTTTGGTGTCGCTCTCTTCGATCTCGATCTCGACGGAGTCCTTGTCGTCGACGATCTGGGTGATCAGGTAGACGAGGAGTTCCTCGGCGTGGGAGATGTTTTCTTCTTCGCTCATGATGAAGCTCCGGCTTCAGCCGCTTCTTCAGCAGCCGGCTCGGCCGCCGCTGGTTCCTCAGCAGCCGGCTCGACTGCTGCTGGTTCCTCGACGATCTCGGGATTGGTTCCTTTGGTGAAATGATCCCACGTGCCGTTGATCTTCAACAGCTTCTCGACGGTCTCGGACGGCAGGGCGCCATTGCGAAGCCACTTGAGAGCCTTGGCCTCGTCGATCTTGACGCCAGATGGCTCGAGGCGAGGTTGGTAGGTACCGACGATCTCGAGGAAACGACCGTCACGGGGTGAACGACGGTCGGCCGCGACGATGCGGTATGTCGGTTGCTTCTTCTTGCCCATTCGCATCAGGCGAAGTCGAACGGCCATATTGCTCCTTGTTAGGGAGGCACGAGACGAGAGAAGTGAACCGTGCCGGTGTGAGTGAGTCCTAGCGCGTGGAAATGGCGCTCGGGGCCGACAGACGATGCTAGCGGCCCGGAAGCCGGAACGGTAGGTCTTGATCCTCTAGCTGTTGTATTAGTGCTTCATCGAGCTGGGGAAGCTGGGTGGCCGCGTTCTTCTGCTGCAACGCCCGCTGCTTCTTCGAGGCGGTTACCCGCCCGCCCTTCTTGGCCTTCTTGCGGTTCTTCTTGGCCTTCTTCTTGGCGAAGGTGGGGCCCATCAGGCCCTTCATCATCTTCTGCATCTCGCCGAACTGCTTGCACAGGGCGGCCACCTGAGAAGCAGATGTGCCGCTTCCTTTTGCGATTCGAGCACGACGCGAGCCGTCGATGATCTCTGGATGATTGCGTTCATCGGTGGTCATCGACCGCACGATCGCCTCGATACGGCCCATCTCGCCCTCGTCGATGTCGGCGTTCTTCAACTCCTTCGGTACGCCGGGAAGCATGCCCACGATGCTCGAGAGGTTTCCCATCTTGCGGACGGCGGCCATCTGTTCGAGGAAGTCGTCGAAGGTGAACGTGCCTTCGAGCATCTTTCTGGCAGCTTCCTCTGCCTGCTCCTCCTCGAAGACCTCTTCGGCCTTTTCGATGAGCGTGAGAACGTCGCCCATGCCGAGGATGCGATCGGCCATCCGGTCGGGGTGGAACTGTTCGAAGGCATCGAGGCCTTCACCTGTCGACGCGAAGGCAATCGGTCTACCGACGACCTCCTTGACCGACAACGCGGCACCACCGCGGGCGTCGCCATCGAGTTTTGTGAGAATCACGCCGTCGAGTTCGAGCGTCTCGTGGAAGGCTTCGGCCGTATTGACGGCATCTTGGCCGGTCATCGCGTCGATGACGAGGAACGTGTAGTGAGGCTCGAGGGTGTCGGAGATCTGACGGATCTCGTCCATCAACTCCTCGTCGATGGACAGGCGGCCGGCGGTGTCGCAGATCACGACGTCGCGACCGGTGGCCTTCGCCTCTTCGAGACCGGCGCGCGCCGCCGACACCGGATCGGACGGGTCGGAGAACACTGGTACGTCGATGCGATCGCCGAGTGTGCGCAGCTGCTCGACGGCAGCGGGTCGCTGAAGGTCGGCACCGATGAGGAGCGGATGACGACCCTGACTCTTGAACCAGGATGCGAGTTTTGCCGAGTTGGTGGTCTTGCCAGAGCCCTGAAGGCCGGCCATGAGGACCACGGTCGGGGGTCTGGGAGCAAAGGTGATGGCAAGGGTCTCGCCGCCGAGGATGCCCGTGAGCTCCTCGTCGACGATCTTGACCACCTGTTGACCAGGGGTGAGGCTCGTGGCGACATCGGAACCGAGGCAGCGCTCGCGGACACGAGCGACGAAGTCCTTGACGACCTGGAAATTGACGTCGGCTTCGAGCAGGGCGAGACGGATCTCACGCATCGCCTCGTCGACGTCGCCCTCGGAGAGACGACCCTTGCCGCGAAGACGACCGAAGATACCGTCGAAACGGTCAGAAAGTGATTCGAACATGACGGGGACCCAGGATAGAGGGTCGATACCTTCCCCGGCTACGCGTCAGGCCCCCAAAGACCGAGCGATCCTGTCCATGACCTCGGTGAAACGGTTCCACGTCAACTCGGCCCACTCCGGGCTGTCGTCGATGAAGGCGGCTCGAAGCGCTGCCTTGATGGCGCCCGCCTCGGATCCCGACGGATCGCCGTAGCCATGCAACCAGGTATCGGCTCGAAGAGCGAGCAACACCTCGATGATGTCGACAACGCCGTACTCGATGGTGACTGCAGTCACAACACTCGGCCGCAACCAACTCGTCGCCGCTGTGATCCACTCACCCGACAACGCTGCCGAAACCGAATCGCCCGACACAACCGACTTCAGATCGTCGCCCAGCGCATTGAGATCTCGCTCGAACTCGGCACTCGTCGGCGGTAGGGCGCTGATCAGCTCGCCCACACCCCACGGACCCAGTCCGGTGTGAAGGTCGACGATGAAGGTCTGCTCGTAGCCCGACAGATGACCTGCGCACAGCTCGTGTAACAGTTCGTGGGACCACGATGGTTTGACGCCGCCGTAGAACAAGCCCAACGGATGTTCGTACTGGCCGGATGAAACGACCTCCTGAAGCTCGGCCATTCCCCATTGCTCGAGTAGTGCCAGAAGGGCGCCGAACGAGTGCTCCTGAGAATCGTCGCCCCACGAACTGGGAACGAGCAGGTCGGCGATTTCGGAGTAGCGGTCATTCGAGGGTGGAGCATCGAAGGGGACGAAGTTGCGGTTCAGGTCGATGTTGTCCTCATTGGTTCGGCGGATCCAGGCGAACCCATAGGGGTTGAGGGCATGGATCAAAACCAGCGTCGTCGACCTCGGAAGAGTGACACCTTGCTCGAGAAGCCGGCTCTGGATAGCCGATCCAGCGAAACCTTCGACCCCGTGGGTGCCGGACACAACCACCACAAGATTGCGATCCGCGGCACCTCCGATCGTTGCGACATCGACGGCCAATTCTCCGCCGTCTGGCCCGCGAAGTGGGTGGACGTGTGCATCGACGGTGGCGCCGGCTTGCTGCGATGCGGCGAGGAAGCGGCGTCGGGCTTCCTGATAGTTCGAGGCGAGCGGGGTAGTCATCCGATCAGCCCAACAAGGCGTCGACGAAGTCGCCGGCATCGAAGTCGACCAGGTCTGCAGCACCCTCGCCCAACCCGACGAGCTTCACCGGTATGCCTAGATCACGTTCGATGGCGAAGACGATGCCACCCTTCGCCGAACCGTCGAGCTTGGTGAGAACAACACCGGTGACATCGACCGCCTCGGTGAACTGGCGAGCTTGCACCAGACCGTTCTGTCCCGTGGTGGCATCGATGACGAGCAAGGTCTCGGCAACCACGCCAGGCTCGCGCTCTGCAACCCTGCGGACCTTGCGTAGCTCTTCCATGAGGTTTGACTTGGTGTGAAGACGCCCGGCGGTGTCGGCCAGCACAACATCGACACCGCGAGACCACCCGGCCTGCACACCATCAAATATGACCGAGCTGGGGTCAGCCCCCTCGGCACCACGAACGAGCTCGGCGTTGCAGCGCTCGGCCCACGTACCCAGCTGCTCGGCCGCAGCTGCGCGGAAGGTGTCGCCGGCGGCCATGAGCACCTGCTTGCCTTCATCGGTCAGGCGTTTGCCGACCTTGCCGATGGTTGTTGTCTTGCCGACCCCGTTCACACCGACGAACAACCAGACGGTCTGTCCCTCGTCGGTTGAGTCGAGGGTTCGGTCGGCATCGAGGATGTTCTTCATCTCGTCGCCGAGGGCGGCGATCAGGTCCGCCGACTCCTTGATTCCGTCCTGTTTTGCTCTGTCGCGAAGTGTGTCCAGCAGCTCGGTTGTTGCGGCGACTCCGACATCGGCCCGGATGAGGGCTTCCTCGAGTTCATCCCAAGTGTCGTCGTCGACACCGCGAGACAACACCGATCCGAAGTACCCGGCGACCGTCGATCTTGCTTTGCCGAGCCGAGCGAAGAAGCTTGGAGCCTCTTCGACGACCTCGGGTTCGGGCTCGACCTCTGGCGGGGCCTCGACGGTGGGAGCGTCGCCCAGGTCCGGAGGTCGGGTATCGACGATGGACGGACGTTCGCGATCGGGAGCGATCTCGCCGGGAACACCACCGCGACGACTCCAGGCACGGTGGACGAACGGAAGCGACGCCAGCACCAGAGCGCCGACGATGATGAGGATGAGAATCAGCGGATCCATGGCGGCGTTGATGGTATCGCCACCTTGGCTAGGACACCCCCAGGGATGTCCCCGCGGACGCGTCACAACGACTCATTGCAAGACTTCAGTCACGTGTAGTGCTATTTGTTTGATTCTGATAGCGGGCCCGGCCCGTGAATAGGCTTTCGGCCAAAGCCCGAATGCCGAACTCGTCGAGGTCGGGCGACAAATCTCACAAGCCCAGGTTTCGACATCTGTCGCTCCACGGTGTGTGATCGGATCCGTATCGGCCGCGCTCTGGGTGCCATGGACACGTCCGCGGCGGCGTTTGAAACCGACCTCGGACATCGCACACAACTCGCGAGATGATCCACCGGCAATGAGGACGACACCGTCATCGACGGTCGCCACCGCAAGACCAGCGGGCGGCGGTCACACAACGGACCAGACGGCGACCGGCCCTCCGTCGCCAGATCGGACAGAGCGCGTGTGTGCGAGCGAAGCGAGCTCAGAACCCGGGACCGAGGGACTGCACGAATCGCACGTAGGCGACGGACTGGCTGGACAGCGTGGTACCCGTCCTCGGCCGGTGATCGACGAACGGTCCCGCTGACCGACAGCTACGTTCGCGCGATCGGACCCTGGTTCTGACCCACTTGTGCTGCCACCAGAGTTGGCGCAAGCGCGCCGCTCCGGCGCTGCGTGTCCCAACGTGAGTGAACACCGGTGTTCCCGCGTTGCCAGACGACACGCAAACACCGGTGATTGGAGCACACGGCCGATGTCTGGCACCAGATGGACCGAACACTCCACGAACACATGGCGGGATCCTTCGGCGATCGCGCACTAGCCCGAGTCGCCACGCCGGGTGCAAAACGTCAAGTCTCTGCTGATGGTCACCGCAAACACGACGACGACCAACAGCCCATGCGGTCTCTAGGAGACCTTGCCCATGCGGTCTCTAGGAGACCTTGCCCATGCGGTCTCTAGGAGACCTTGCCCATGCGGTCTCTAGGAGACCTTCTCGGAAACGACGCGAGACGAGCCGCCCGGGGCCATCGAAACACCGTAGAGGCAGTCGGCTGCCTCCATCGTGCGCTTCTGGTGGGACACGACGATGAGCTGCGCTTCTTGACGGAACTCGGCGACAAGATCGAGAAACCGGTGCAGGTTCACATCGTCGAGGGCGGCCTCGACCTCGTCCATCACATAAAACGGCGAGGGGCGACTTCGGAAGATCGCAAACAAGAACGCCAAGGCCGTCAACGAGCGCTCGCCACCCGACAACAGCGAGAGCTTGCGCACGTTCTTGCCCGATGGCCGGGCCTCCAGCTCGATGCCCGTATTCAGAAGATCGGTCGGGTCGGTGAGCTTCAACGAGCCCTTGCCACCCGGGAACAGGGTCGAGAACAGCTGCTCGAAGTTCTGCGAAACGTCGGCGACAGCAGCAGCGAAGATCCTTGTTATCTCATCGTCGATCGCCCTGATGACCTTCGACAATTCGCGCCGGCCCTGGCGCACATCGTCGAGCTGTTCGGACACAAACTCGTGCCGCTCCCTCAACGATTCGTACTCCTGCATGGCCAGCGGGTTCACCGGACCCATACGCTTGAGATCGCGTTCCAGCTCACGGACCCGAGCGGGCGGTGTGACACCTTCGGGAAGCTCGGGCAGCTGGGCCGCGAGAGCCGTCTCGGGATCGGCATCGAGGTCGGACCTGATCGCGTTGACCAGATTCTCGAGACGCATCTTCAGTTCTGCTTCGCTGACATCGAGCCGGGCCTGCCTGCCACGCAGCTCGTCGAGCTGAGCGTCGAGCTTGGTGCGGCGACCGCGAAGCCTGTCGAGCTCGCCGGCGACGGCTCGGGTCACCTCGGAGGTACGGCGACGTTTGGCCCGTAGCCGTTCCAACTCGCCCTCGATGCTGTGGTGGCGGTCGGAAACAAACACCGCCAACCTATCGAGGGCTCCAAGTTGAGAGTCGAGCCACTCGCGCCTGCGGGCAGCCTGGACAACCTCGCGCGCGTGTTCCTCGAGCCTCCCGTCGATGTCGGTGATCCGGTTCTCGAGAACCTCGCGGCGCTCCTCGAGACCGGCGGCCTGAACGCCGAGCTCGCTGCGCTGCGAAGCCACCGACCTGGCCCGGCGGTCGAGATCCTGGCGAACAGTCTCGAACTCGTCGACCTGGGCACGATCGGCCTGCTCGCGTTCGACGAGTGCGGGAAGAACACCCTCGAGTTCGTCGACCCGCGAGGCGTCGCGCTCGATGCGCTCGTCGAGTTCGGCCTTGCGTTCGATGATGCCCTGAATCTCGGCAGCGGCATCGGAGCGTTGGCGTTCGATACGCGACAGGCTCTCGGTCGCTCTGGTGAGCGATTGGTCGTGGTCGTCGAGGTCGCGTGCCGCGGCCTTCGACTCGATTCGAGCGGCCTCGCGAAGCACCCTCGCAGCCGCGAGCGCCTCGCCGGCTGCTACGACCAGCTCGGTCGCCTTGCCCAGCTCTGCCTCTGCCTCTTCGAATGCTGCAGACGTTGCGCCCGAACCACCGGCTCCGATGCGCCACCCACTGGCACCAAACCGGTCGCCTTCGCGGGTGACGATGAGCACGTCGGGATTGTCGAGAGCAGTGTCGGCAGCAGTGCGCCAGTCG
>JAAETH010000180.1 GCA_024228575.1 Actinomycetes bacterium | reverse complement strand
TCTCCGCTGCTCAGCGCATCTCTACGGCCCGTGGCGGACAGTTCGCGCGTCGCCTCACACGCGAGAGGTCACAAGTTCAAGTCTTGTACGGTCCACAACGTTTGCGCTGGTCACACTGTCGCCGGAACGAGCAACAGTCCCCGGTCCTGCAGCTATGAGGCCCCACCTGAGGCCTGACACAGGCCTGACGGGACACAGGCCTGACGGGAGTAGGCACTCACTCAGAGCTAGGCCTGAGAAGGAAACTCGCATTCTGAGTCACTCCCACTGCCGCCGCGATGGCGTCGTAGCACCACACCACATGTGAGTTGACTTACGCGGGGGTGGCGTCACCGGTCTGCTGCCATTTATCAATAGGTGCGCATCTTCCGCACGTCTTGCGTCACTTACGGAGATAACAGCACCTGTGACACGATGGAGTCCGATTAGTATGTCCTCAGTACCCCCGAAGTTGGTTGTAATTGCCGTTGGGATCCACGACAGGTTAGTGCGCGCGTAGTATGGTGGGGGTGTGGAGGTCACGGCCGAGGGGCTCGCGCGGTTTTTCGATGTGGTGTTGCCGCATCTGAACGAGGTGCAGCGTCGCGTCGTGGCGGGGGCGATGTCGGAGATGCTGGGTCGTGGCGGGAAGACCGCGGTGGCAACCGCTTCTGGTATGAGCCGTAACACGGTGATCAAAGCCCAAGGCGAGGTGGAGGCCGGGATCGAACCGTCGGATCGGCAGCGAGCGCCTGGTGGTGGGGACCGCCCGGCGATCGACAAACAGCCTGGTCTGTTGGAAGCCCTTGATGAGCTGGTCCATCCCGACACTCGGGGCAACCCGATGTCGTTGCTGCGCTGGACGTCGAAGTCATCGACAAACCTGGCCAAGGATCTGGTGGCCAAGGGCTTCGAGGTGTCGTCGCGGACGGTGCTGCGGTTGCTGCACCAGCTCGGCTATTCGTTGCAGGCGAACGCCAAGGTCACCGAGGGCCGCCAGCACCCCGACCGGGACGGCCAGTTCCGCTACCTCAATGACCTGGCCCAGGGCTTTGTCGATGATGGTGAGCCGGTGATATCGGTGGACACGAAGAAGAAGGAGTTGATCGGCGACTACGCCAACGGGGGCCGGGAATGGGCCGAGTCGGGCCACCCCGAGCGGACCCAGGTCCACGACTTCCCCAACCCCGAACTTGGTGAGAACGCCAAGGCGATCCCGTATGGGATCTATGACGTCGGAAACAACGAGGGCTGGGTGTCAGTCGGTGACACCTCTGACACTGCAGAGTTCGCCGTCAACTCGATCCGCCGCTGGTGGAACACCATGGGCCGCTCACGCTTCCCCAACGCCACCCGCCTGTTGATCACCGCCGATTGTGGCGGCTCCAACGGGAACCGAGTCAGAGCCTGGAAGACCCACCTCGCTGCGTTCGCTGCCGAGACCGGCCTGCGGGTCACCGTCGCCCACTACCCGCCAGGCACGTCGAAATGGAATCGGATCGAACACCGAATGTTCAGCTTCATCACCGCCAACTGGCGGGGCCGACCCCTGGTCGACCTGCGCACCATCGTCGAGCTCATCGCCAACACGACCACAGACACCGGACTCACGATCCAGGCCAGCTACGACCCGAACTGGTACCCCACCGGCGTCAAAATCACCAACACCGAACTCGCCGCCGTACCCCTCGAACCCCACCACTGGCACCCCGAATGGAACTACACCATCAACGCTCAACCAATCCCGGCGTGAGCCCTAACTCACCGAGGCTCGACTGACTGATCGAAACCTGATCGTCGTCATTGGCGGTGGATATCGTCGTCTGCTTGAAGACGGAGCCACTGATCGAGATCGAGGCCTTGCCACCGCCGGTGGCCATCTGCGCCCGAGCGCCTCGAACCTCGTT
>JAAETH010000179.1 GCA_024228575.1 Actinomycetes bacterium | reverse complement strand
TTCCTCCAAGAAAACGGATCGGAGGCCTCTTCCAGAGCGACCCCGCCTACCCCGACCGGCCTCTCGCCGTCAGATTCCCGCGGATCCTGACGCTCGTTCACAAGGGCTGACCTTACTCCTTGGCCGACCGTAGTAACCGCTCCAGGACATCGAGATCAGCGAGGTCCTGAGGGCGCCCCGCGGCCCGTTTGTTGGCGATCAGATCCTCCAGGCCGATCACCCGACACTCGCAACCAGGTGCGAAATCTCTCCTGCGGCGGCCCCGAAGTCGGCGAGGCCACGGAGCACCCGGTGGGCGTTTTCCAGGGTAGGTTCCACCCACAGATCCAGGCCCTTGGTCGCACGGTGTCAAGGTTCGGCAGACCTGATCGCGCTCAGTTCGGCAGAAATGATCGGGGGTTCGGGGTTGGCCAAACCGTGTGATGCGGGTTTTCCAGAATCGGGTCTCAGTTCGGCAGAAGTGATCCACGGCCTTGGTCCGGTTTGGTGATCGGCGGCGACATTTCCCGTGAAGAGTGTCGGTTTTCGCATTTCGCGCACGGGCTCTCGTCGTTTTTGTGGCCGTCGAGTCGGGTCGCAGGTCGGTTGGAGAGAATCTCAGGCGCTCAGGCGGCTGCCTTTCGCGAGCCGTCACCACGAGGTGGGTTACGGTACGAGTATCCGGTTATCTCGATGATGTGTGCGTGGTGGAGCAGGCGGTCCATCGCTGCGCTGGCGAGGAGCTCATCCTTGAAGAGCGGAGGCCACTCGGTCAGCGCCCTGTTCGACGTGATGATCGTGCTGCCGCGTTCGTAGCGAGCTCGGATGATGTCGTAGAGGTCGAGCGTTTCGTCGCCGATCAGCGCCCGAAGCCCGAGGTCGTCAATGATGAGGAGATCGGGGTTGGTGAAACGGAGCATCTTGCGGTCGTGCGAGTTGTCGGCCCTCGCGGCGCGAAGCTGGATGAGCATCTTGTGCGCGGAGACGTGGAGCACGGTGTACCCGGCAACGCAGGCCCGGTGTCCGAGGGCTTGCGAGATGTGGCTCTTGCCGACCCCGGAGGGTCCGACCAGGCAAACGTTCTCGCGCTTGCCGATGAATCCGCACGTGGCGAGGTCGATGATCTTCGCTTTGGGGATCTTGGGGTTGAACGTGAAGTCGAAGTCCTCGAGCGACTTGGCGTGTTCGAAGCTCGCACGGCGCAAGCGCATATCGAGCTGCTTGGCGTCTCGCCTCTCGACTTCGTCGACCAGCAGCCGGAGCAGAAACTCGGTGTGCGAAAGGTCGCCATCGGTCGCCTGGTTGGTCCTCAGCTCGAGGCTCTGCAGGACGCCCGACAGGCGCAGCTTCTTGAGGATGGGGATCAGTTCGTCAGTTGGATGCATTGTTCTCCTCCAGCGGAATATCCAGGAGTTCCTGGACGGCTCGTGCATGACGGGGGCGCTCGAGCCCACCGCCGGCCGGCACGATTGCGGTCGGCAGTGGCTGCATGTCGAGACCCTTGACCAGGATGTTCTTGACGGATTGGTACTTGAAGCTGCCGTAGAAACTGGCGCGACGGCATGCTGCCTGTGCGCGCTCGGGGGGAAACTTCTCGAGGTGGCCGACGATCGCCTGGACCTTCGTGAGCTGGTGGAGTACGTCGTCGCTGTCGAAAACCTCGGCGACGTAGCGCTGCACGTCGTCTCCGATCTGACCGGCCCTCGTCTCCCAGTACAACGCGCGTTGCCGATGACGATAGGCGCTGCGTTCGGGCGGTAGATGCTCGTCTTTGGTGCTTTCGCCGCCTTCAGGCTGGCGCTCGTGTGACGCCACGCGAGTGTCTTCGAAGTACAATTCGACGGACTTGTGGGTCACGCGAGCGAGAAGGGTTTTTCCGATCAACCGCCAAGGGGCCGAGTACCGCGCGGCCTCGACCACCGCCCGGCAGTCGCGCCGCAGCATGGGCGTGCGCCACAGCACCGGCTCCCATCGAGTCGTGGGAAGCGGAAGCATGGTCGCGCGCTCGACTTGCTCGAAGACCTCGAGCGGCCGCTTGTGAGTCGTCCCGTGCCTGCGCATCCCGGCGATCTCTCGCACCCATCGGGCGAGCTCGCGGCGCAAGACCTCCACGTCCTTCTCATCCTTGCGTGCCTTGATGAAGTTGTTCTTCACGTACTTGACGCCCGACTCCACCTTCCCCTTCTTCTC
>JAAETH010000178.1 GCA_024228575.1 Actinomycetes bacterium | reverse complement strand
TGCGCGGTGGCCGTGGCCCATACGGGCTACCAGGCGATCGAGCGCTCCCGCGAGCACGAGCACGACCTGATCCTGATGGACATCCGCATGCCGGGAATGGACGGTATCGAGGCGTTTCGGGAGATCAAACGGCGCTCGCCGGAGAGCTGCATCGTGTTCATGACCGGCTACGCCAGCTCTTCCATCGCTTACGAGGCGCGGCCGGGAGGACCGATCGAACAGATGGTTCGACCGCTAGATCTCGAAACCGTCGAGGACCTGATCGAGGAAGCCGCGGTGCAGAGAGGTGCCCTGGTGATCGAACACGAGCCCGGCACTTGCCGCTCGCTGCAGAAGGACCTCGAAGTGCGGGCGCTCGAGGTCCGCGTTGCTCGCGATGCCGAGGAGGCGATCGTGTTGTTCGAGCGCAAGCCGCGCCAGGTGGTGATCCTGGAGAACGGGCTGAAGGAATCAGGGCTGATCGTCAAAGAGCTCACCCCCACCGTTCTGGTCACGTTGCTGGGCGGAATCGAGGCAAGCGGGGGCCTTCCCGATGGCGAGATCATGCCTCGCGTGCTCACCAAGCCGTTCGAGCCCGAGCGGCTGCTTCAGACGGTGCGCCTGGCGGTCAGTCGTGGCGACACCTCCCCGAGTTGACTCCGAGAGCTCCGGGAACGTCTCTGAACCGCGGCGACTGAGGCTGGAGTCCGCCGCTCCGGAGGCGTCGGAGGGCACCGGGATTGGCCTGGCGTTGGTCAAGCGGATCATCGAGGTTCACGACGGGCGGATCTGGGTCGAGTCAGAAGGGAACGGGAGCGGCTCGACGTTCTGCTTCACCCTCCACCGCAACCAAGGTCGCCAGTCCGCAGATAATCCGGTGGAGAACAGTTGAGAAGCAGGCCGTAGAATCGGCTGTAGGAGGTTATGGCAATGGATACAGCGCAACAGGTTGTGAAAGCGTCAGGCTCGCGAACCGGTGTTCGAAAGGTCACCTACAGTCTGCCGGCCCGGCTGGTCTCGGAGCTCGATCGCCGGACCGCACAGATGGCGAAGTCCAAGAGCGCGGTGGTCGCGGAGGCATTGGCACTCTACTTCGCTGGCCAAGACCGGGCAGCACTGGCGAAGACGTATGAAGAAGCGGCCCAGGATCCGCTATTTCAGGCCGACAACGAAGCGGTCCTACGGGATTTCGCCGCCCTCGACGCGGAAGCCGAGCAGGAAGCTCCGTGACGTACCGCAAGTGGGACCTCGGCTGGGCGGGTCTCGACCCATCGGTCGGACATGAACAGGCCGGACGCCGCCCGGTTCTCGTGCTCAGCAATAACGCCATATCGCAATCGATCGGCCTCGTCGCCATCGTGCCTTTGACCACCTGGAAGAAGGGGCCCGTATCTACCCGACGGAAGTGCTGCTACCTCCGGAGATCACCCTGCTACCTGCTGCCTCGCTCGCCCTATGCCATCAGGTGCGTACGGTTTCCGCACGCCGGCTGTCACCCGCGGAAGGTCGGCTCGACGACGAGAAGCTGCGAGCAGACGTCGAACGGGCAGTTCGGCTCTGGCTGTCTCTGGACCGCCATTCGGGTGGGCACTGAGAGTGGAGGTCGGGCTGCGCGCCGACTGCCAGCGGCTCCACGCCGACACCGGGGGCGTCGAGGTCCACGGCGGACGGATCTGGGTCGAGTCCGTCCCCCCGGAGGGGGGCAAGTGGAAGGAGGGAGCGGGCCGCGGGTCGACGTTCTGCTTCACGCTACCGGTACCGGCCAGGTGTCCATAGGATCGGTCATAAGATGAGGTCGATCCCTACGCCTTACGCCGGCACCCCTGCGCGGCGACGGAAGCGACGGCGATGGGTGCCGTCTCCGAGCCTGCTGGTGATGACAGCCCTGGCGCTCTTGGCTCGTGGCGTTCAGGCTCAGCCCGCCTCGCCCTTCGACGAAGTCGGTCGTTTCTATGTCCAGAACTTCGGGCCGGAGGACTACGGTGGGCACACGCAGAACTGGGCCATCACACAGGCCCCCAATGGCCTGAGCTACATCGCCAACAGCGAGGGGGTGCTCGAATACGACGGCGTCTCCTGGCACCTGATTCCAGTCTCCAATCGAAGCATCGGACGCTCGCTGGCCACAGATGACCAGGGCCGGGTCTTTGTCGGCGCGGTGGGCGAGCTGGGCTACCTCGCGTCCGATTCGTCGGGCCGGATGCGCTACGTCTCGCTGGTCGAGCATATCCCCGAGGGCGACCGGACGTTTGCCGACATCTGGAGCATCGATGATACCGGAGACGGCCTCTATTTCCGGACCTACGAACGGCTTTTCCGGTGGAACGGCCGGGCGATGAAGGTCTGGCGTCCTGAGCAGCGATTTCTTCAGAGCTTCGGTGTACGCGACACCCTCTACGTCCAGCAAACGGGCATCGGGCTGATGCGCATGGACGATGATGCGCTGCGCATGGCGCCGGGCGGCGGTTTGTTTCAGGGCCCGGGCACACGCATCT
>JAAETH010000177.1 GCA_024228575.1 Actinomycetes bacterium | reverse complement strand
TGCGAGTCGGAACTTTGTGAACTCCCCAGGAGGTTCGAACCGGGGTCTGGCCTACGTCACTGACGATGTCGCCGCCATTCGAATCGACGGTGACGATCATCGGGCTGAGGGTGGCGTCGTCCAGCTCGATCGACGGATCCCCGACCTTGGCGCCGAGCTGGTCCTGATCGATGGAACCGTTGTTCCACAAGATCTATTCGATGGGAGTGGCAGCAATGCCGTCGTCGGGCTGACCTTGAACACGGGTTCGTTCGGTTCAGATCCGATGGTCGCGGGATGTGTGTCGACGGCCGACGGTGTGTGGGTGAGCGCTCTTGTCGGGTCAGATGATGCTGGCTTCATTCCCATCGAACTGATGCCCGATGGTCACATCTACTTCGAAGGCTCGTTCTCGACCACCGGACCCCCGCATCCGGTCAGGGTCGTCGTGGACGAGGTTCGGCGAACCGTCGTCAGTGGCGAGGTGCATGTCTCGGCAAGCTGGGATACCCCGGAATCGACTGGTTCGCTCGAGGTGGCCTGCGGCGATCATCACATCGACGTCACCCAGATCCGGCCGGGTGGTGACTGAGCCGCACTCTCGGCTCACCCGGCACAAGCTGGAGGAGCCGATCGCTGGAGTCGAGCTATGTGCACTCGTCAAGTGATTGTTCGGTCGGGTGAGCAGCGTTCCAGCTGTTGGTGTTCAAAACTGTGCTCCCGCTCCACCACCAGTAGTTGCCGCATGGGTTGTCCACGTTGTAGGTGTTGGCGTGGAAGCTGCTCGACTCTGGAATTGTCGTCGCTCCGGTACCGCTGAGGCCGTAGATACCGTCGCCTGGTCCGCTGACGGTGATGGTGTTGTGGCGCACGACCGACCGGAGCGACTTCACGTCCTGTTCCTCGACGTGGCGCCCGTCCCGTTGGAGTATCGAGATGGCGTGGCCGTGGCCTTCACTCACAACGACATCGTTCCTGACGACGTCGACGTCTGGCGAGTTCGAGATGACGATCTGTGCGTGGTCGCCCTCGTCGCACGGCGCCACGTCAGAGTCGCAGTTGTCGCCCCTGTTGGCGCTGATCGCCTTCTGGAAGTGGCCGTTGTTCCAGACCTCGTTTCCGCTCACGACGGCGCCGCCCATGGTGATCTCGATGAGGATCCCGGCGTGCTCGTTGTCAGCAATGGTGTTGCCTTCATAGAGCGTGCCGCCGTAAGCGAAATCGGACCAGAGGCCCGGCCCATTGTTGTCGGTCACGGTGTTGTCGAGCACCCGAAGGTTGCGTGTCTGGGAGAACTTGCTGCCCCCGGCACCCCACGCGCTGCGGATGTTCATCTCCTCAACTCCGTTCGCGATGATCCTGTTCTCGGCGACGACAGCGCCATCGCCGCAGTATCCGCCGAACCAGCCCCACTCGGGCAGTTCGCCGCCGCGGTCCTGTGACGTGTTGCCGTCTCCACACGAGATGCCGTACTGACCGTTGTGGTGGGTGTAGTTGTCGTGAACGACGGCCGCGCCGCGGAACTTGATCCCGGTTCCGTGGTTCCAGGCGACCGTGTTGCCTTCGATGACCCAATCGAGCCCCGGGCGGAAACCACCGACCGCGCCGGTCTGAGCCGGGTTGGCGTACTTCACGATCGTGAGGTCGCGAATCGTCACGTTCTGGGCCTTGTATCCGTTCTCGTCACCCTCCGCGTACGGGTCGGGAAGGGTCCCCTTGACGCCGAAGCTGCTCTGGATGAGAACGGGATCGCCCGAGGCATCGTTGGCGAAGTGAGCACCGCGCCGCCACTCGAACGGGTTCGGGGTGTCGCCTGTGTAGGCGCGGTAGAAGTGATGGAGATTCTGACCCTTTCGGACGATGGCCTCGAGGTTGCCCTCGGGGTCTTCGTCCGACGTGTAGGTGGTCTGGATGAGCGAAACACCATCGACATCGCCCAATTCGGTGGCGAACCTTCCACCGTCCAACCAGGGGTACTTGTCCTCGTCGTTGGCCCGGTAGCGGTGAGCGACACCTCCCAAAGTGGATGGGTACACGAGCTCGAAGTTGCCTTCGGCGCCGAAACTGCTCTGGATGAGCACCGGATCGCCTGCCGCGTCTCCGGCAATCTGGATGCCCTGTCTCCACGCGAGCGTCTCCTGGGTGTCACCCCGGAAGAAGGCGTGGAGATTCTTGCCCTGGCGGGCGATGACTTCGAGGTTTCCGACGTTTCCGCCAGAACTGAAGCTGCTCTGGATGAGTGTGACTCCGTCGAAGACCCCCAGTGCCTCGCCGAACCGCGTCGCGGTGTCCCAGGGTTCGCCGGGTTCGTCGTTGGCGCGGTATAGGTGAACCAGGCCACCCTCGGTCGAGGGGTAGACGACGTCGAAGTTGCCCTTCGACCCGAAACCGCTCTGGATCAGGACAGGATCGCCTGCCGCGTCGCTGGCGATCTGGAAGCCACGCTTCCAGGTCAGGGTGTCTTCGGTGTCGCCACGGAAGAACGCATACAGATTGTTTCCCTTGCGAACGATGGCTTCGAAGTGTCCGTCGTTGGGGCCAGAGGTGTAGTTGCTCTGGATCAGCGAAACACCGTCGATGGCTCCCAGTTCGGTGGCGAATCTTCCACCGTCCCTCCAGGGGTAGTCGTCCTCGTTGTTGGACCGGTACGTGTGGGCAACGCCGTCCTTGTTCGACGGGTACACCACCTCGAAGTTCCCGGGGCATGTGTCAGGCAGGCACGTGTGTTTCACGTAGTCGGGTGAGTAGGCGATCCCGCCGTCAGCCTCGAACTCGGCCTGCCTGCCATCGGGGACCTGGAAGTCATATCCGAAAGCGAACGGGGCCGTGCTCAGTTCAACCGTGAAGCCGCTCAGGTCCTGGCCGACGTAGACCGCCACCACGAGGGGTCGTGCGTTGGGGGCGAGCTGATCGGAGTGTTCGACCATCCACTCACCCGGTTGCAGTGTCCTGTCTTCATCGAACGAAACTCGTTCGAACACGATCGGCCCGCCGGAGATAGGGCTCGTGACGTACAGCTGCTCCGCGAAGATGCACGGCAGCTCCTGTCGAATGCTGGCGTGGACCCCGGTTTCTTTGTCTTGACGGTTGTCGTCGTCCTCGTCCTCGCACTCGCCGTTCAGCAGGCCGCGCTCG
>JAAETH010000176.1 GCA_024228575.1 Actinomycetes bacterium | reverse complement strand
CCTGGAGCTGCTCGACGTCGACCGCCCCGCTGAACGCACCGAAGGACTTCTTCTTGTCTTCGTGGTACAGCTTCTCGACCCCCAGGGCCAGGACGCAGTCGTACAGCCCGGCTGTCACCATGGCCGCGGCCTGATGGACCGCCGTCGCGGCGCTGGCACAGGCGTTCTCGACCTTGCTTACGGGCAGCTTCCCCAGCCCGCTTCCGCGGCGCACGACCTGGCCTCGGATCGACTCCTGGCCGGTCACGAGGCCGGCGGCCGCATTGCCGACATAGGCCGCGTCGAGGTCATCACCTGTCATGCCGGCGTCAGCGAGTGCGGCCGTGACGGCCTGACCTCCGATGGCCTTCAGCCCTTGTTCGAGGTGCTTGCCGAACGTGGTCATCCCCACGCCAGCCACAATTGCGTCGGTCTTCATCGTCTGGTCCTTGTCTTCAGTTGTTGCCTGTCTCCAGGCGCTAATGCGGGTTCAGATCAGTCCGCTGCCGGGGACGTCGAGCGCTTCCTTCAACCATTCGAGCTCGGCCTCTCTATAGGGGAGAGGACCTGGTCGGGTGAAGAAGCCATCCTCGGTCAGCTCTTCGATCACTTCATCGGATCGGGGGTACGGATTCCCGTACTCGTTCATGTGGAAGAGGTCCTCAAAGGGCTGCCTCGGGCGTTGCCCTCCGGCCTCCCAGTGCTCGGCCGGGTAGCCAACGGTTTGCAGCATGAGCACGCGGCAACTGTCGGGAAGCCCGAGGCTCGACCGGATCTCCTCGGAATCTGGGGTGCCGAGACAGCATGTTCCCAATCCCAGCTCGTAGGCCATGAGGGTTGCCTGGGCGATGCCTTGGCCACTGTCGATGTCGTTCATTCCCGGGCCCTTGAGTGCTTCACGGATCCGGTCGAAGAAGGGGAGGATCTTCTCGTCGAGGTCCTTCTGCTTGTTCTCGCCGACCCCGAGGGCGCCAACGTCGAGCAGTTCCTGGAGGCGGCTGCTTTGCTCATCTACTGCATCAGCGTCGAAGAACCAGACGATGATGACCGGAGCACGCCTGATCTGGTAGCCGGCGATGGGGGCGAACAGAGCATCGAGGGTCTCTTGGGGTGCGGACTCCCGGTGTACGACGATGGCTCGCAGACCGCCGACGTTTCCCCAGTGCGAAGCTCGGCGGGCGGCCTCGAGCATGGCCTGGATCTTCTCTGGCTCCACTGGCTGGTGGGGTCGTAGGAATCGGATCGAACGGCGTCGTCCCATGGCCTCGCGTAGTTCCATGTCTGGTGTCCCTCCTGTGGGTTCAGAGATTTGCGCCGCCGACGATGCTCAGCATCTCGTTGCAGCCGTCCTCGAT
>JAAETH010000175.1 GCA_024228575.1 Actinomycetes bacterium | reverse complement strand
TCGGTGCGCGCTGTTGGCGATTGCTGGGCTCCGTCGACGATCGCCGCCGCGGTCTGGTCGGGACGCCGATTTGCCGAGGAACTCGAGTCAGACGTCGACATCGACAAACCGTTCGGCCGAGAACTCGCATTCTGAGTCCTCGAGGGTCGTGTTGCGCGCACAGTTGATCTGGCCGACGGCGGGCTGGCGACGGCGGCAGGATCAGGAGCTGAGGTCGATGCTGTTTTCGCTTCCCATGACGCGCGTCCGCCAACCGGCGGCCAGGTGAAACACGGTTATTGCGAGAACACCGGCGGCCAGGAACATCGACCCCGGGTCGATGACTGCGATCGCAGCACCGATGATTCCGATCACGCCGAGCCCGATGGAGACCATGCCGAGGCGGGGGCCGAACGCCGGCGTCTTCTGCATGGCGACGCCGAACAGCACTATTCCGATCGGGACGAGTAGAGCGCCGGTCGTAAGCATGGTGTCAAAGACACTCTGGGTTCCGTGCCATGCGTATTCGATCGCTCGCAGGTCCTCGGGAGTCGTGTCAGGAGCGTTGTACAAGTCCGCCAGCGGCGAGGTCGAGACGTGCAGCACGCTCGAGGCCGCCATGATGACCAGACCGAACCATGCGAAGACCGCACCGAAGAGTGCGGCCGCAGCGTGGGTGGTACTCAGCAGCCGTTGCAGGACCGCGACGTGAAGTGCGAACAACATCAGCGCACCCAGATACAGGAAGTGTTCGGCGACACGACCCGACTCGATGTCTGCGAAGTCTGTCAGGGTTTCCACATCGGATGCGTCAGGGAGCCCCATGACACCCACGACGACGGCCGATGCGATCAGCAGAACCGCACCGCCGATTCCGGCTGTGCCACCCCACAGGATCAGCTGGCGATCCGGTGGCCGTCGGGAGTGTGGTGCAGGGCCGTCGTGTGTTTGGGCCGGCCGTTCCGCCTGTGTATTGGGATTGGATGGGACCGCCATCGGCGTGCCTCCTGGAGGTCGTGGAACAGGATTCGGGGCAGCGGCCGAGGTGTTGCCAGTGCCCGGTCGCGAGAGCTGTGAACCCATCTTGTCCTGACTGGTCTCGATACGCCTAGGGGCCAACGTCGCAAGCGGCGGCGATCACTCGCCCATTTCCGCCTTGCAGTAGTGTCTCCGCTTCGTGGCACTACTGATCGCCGGTGCACCTGGCGAACTAACGCTCGCCGAGTCGGCCGACGAAGTTGACCCGGCTGTCAGCACCGCGGCCCGGCTGCCCGCCGCGTTGTGCGGCCCGGTGCTGCGGGGCGCGGCGTGACGCG
>JAAETH010000174.1 GCA_024228575.1 Actinomycetes bacterium | reverse complement strand
TCGGGTTTCGAGCATCATGAAGGAACTTGGATTTGACGTCATTGAAGCAGAGCACGGTCAAGATGCTCTGGAGCAGCTCGATCCCGCGCATCCCCCGACAGCGATCATCGCGGACTGGAACATGCCGGTGATGGACGGTGTTGAGCTGGCCAGAGTGATCCGGGGTTCCAGTGCTTACAAAGACATCCCCTTCCTGATGATCAGCAGCGAAGCCGATCCGCGACGTGTGGCCAGAGCGATTCTTGCCGGCGTCGATGAGTACCTCTTCAAGCCAGTCGACAAGACGATGGTCGAGGACCGTCTCGCGGTCATGGGTGTGTATGCGGCGGTCGGCCGATGACAAGTCCCACGAGGATCCTCATTGTGGACGACTCTGCCGTCGCTCGAGGAATGCTCACGTCGATCTTCGATGGTGAACCAGATTTCACGGTCGTGGGCACCGCCTCGAACGGTCAGATCGGTGTTCGGAAGGTCGATGAGCTCGAACCGGGCCTGGTCATTCTCGATATCGAGATGCCGGTCATGGATGGGCTCACGGCGCTGGACAGCATCACCAAACGCCATCCAAAACTGCCGATCATCATGTTCTCGACGCTGACAGAGCGTGGCGCTGCCGCAACCGTTCAGGCGCTCACCAAGGGTGCGTGGGACTACGCGGCGAAGCCGGGCCAGACGACCAGCCTGGCCGGTGCCAGAGACGCCGTCCGCGAGGAACTTGTGGCCAAGGCTCGAGCGATTGTCCGTCAGCGCAGGGCGCGACCGGCAACAGGAGCCAGAACGTCGTCACCTTCAGAGCGGCCGCATCGCTCGAAAGCCCCGGTGATCAGTCGTTCCGGACCGACGGCAACCGCTCTCGACGCTGTTGTGCTCGGCAGCTCGACGGGAGGGCCCGTAGCACTCGAGACGGTACTGAAAGCAATATCGACGCCCCTGAAGGTACCCGTGTTCATCGTGCAGCACATGCCGCCGAAGTTCACCGGGGCTCTGGCAGACCGATTGGACCGAAAGACCGCTTCGACGGTCGTTGAGGCCCAGGCAGGTATGCGGGCCGAACCCGGAAACTGCTACATCGCGCCCGGTGGCCACCACATGATCGTGAAGCGGCGCGCGGGTCTCGTCATGATCGACATAACGGATTCGCCTCCGGTCAACTCCTGTCGCCCAGCGGTCGACGTCCTTTTTGAGTCGGCGATCAAGTCCTACGGTGGGCACTTGCTGGGCGTGATGCTCACCGGCATGGGATCCGATGGTGCACAAGGAGCGGTCGAGCTGGCGAAACTTGGCTGCCCGTTCATCGCTCAGGATCAAGAGACGAGTGTCGTTTGGGGCATGCCCGGGGCAGTTGTCGAAGCTGGAGCTGCCAGCGAAGTGTTGCCGCTCCAGTCGATCGGTCCGCGAGTTGCCGAGATCATCTTCCGCAGCCACGGCTCGAGCTCGGCTCCGCGGCGACCGCTCGGGCGAGATGAGGTGCATTCATGACTGTCAAGGTCGATGCATCCACAACGATGTCGGCCCGCGACCTCGAGTTCATCGAGCGCCTGGTCAGCAGCAAGATCGGTGTTCAGCTCGACGGCAAGGCGTACCTCATCGAGAGTCGCCTGACTCCGCTCTGCCGGCGCTTTGACGTCCCAGAAATCGGATCCCTCGTTTCGAAGATGCGCCGCGGAGACCGTCAGATCGAGAACGCCGTCATCGATGCGATGACCACCAACGAGACTTCGTTCTTCCGAGATCAGCACCCGTTCGAGTCGTTGGCGACACACGTCATCCCGGATCTGGTCAAGAAGCGGGGGGCGTCATCGGGTATCTCGATCTGGAACGCCGCTTGCTCGAGTGGCCAGGAGTCCTACACGCTCGCACTGCAGCTCTTCGAACGCTTTCCGTCGATCGCCAAGTCTTCACAGACCAAGATCCTCTCCACGGATGTATCGCCCGAGATGGTTCAGCGAACCAAGATGGGCGAGTACAGCCGGTTTGAGGTGAACCGTGGCCTATCGACGGGTCTGGCGATGAAGTATTTCGTTCAGGACGGCCGTCAATGGCAAGCCAAGCCCGAGGTAAGGGCACTGGTCGACACGCGAGAGTTCAACCTGCTCGAGTCCATGTCGGCCCTCCCTCGTATGGACCTGGTCCTCGTCAGGAACGTGCTGATCTACTTCCCACGGGAAGTGAAACGATCGATCCTCGAGCGCATACGGACCCAGGTGTTGAAACCCGACGGTTGGTTGATGCTCGGAGCGTCGGAATCGACGCTGGGGACCGACGACGGATTCGAATCACGTCGACTCGGAGAGTCGACCTTCTTTTGTGCGAGAGGAGCCGGCTGATGGCTGAGGCAAAGGTTCAAGAGGTAGACCACGACGAGCTTGCCGATGTTGTGCTCGAGACCCTCGAGGGAATCATGGAGACCATGACCGCTCCGGAGATCCCCCTTTTTGCGGGTCCCGCGAACATGGTCATCGAAGCGAAGGTACCCGTTCTCGGCGACGACTCCGGCATGTTCACCGTGCGGGTCGCCGCACCCGCAGCGATGAGTCTGGCGGCAATGTGGCTCAACCTGGAACCGCCCGAGGTGACTATCGAAGACGCCTGCGATGCCGTGTCGGAGTTCTGCAACATGTTGGCCGGCTCCGCGAAGACCCTCGTCAGCGCCGAGACGGCGCTCGACATTCCACGGGTTCAGCCGGTCTACGGTGACGAGCTTCATCCGCTCCCGCAGGGCGTCGAAGTCTTCCACGACCTCGGTGTTTTCATAGTCGAGTTCTCGGGCTAGTTCATAGTCGAGTTCTCGGGCTAGTAGTGCCGACCGGTGGGTCGGCTGGCCCGTCGTGGTGGATTCCTGAGTAGTTGGGTGCGAGATCCTTGCGATCTTCTCGACACCGGGGTCCGCGAGTCTTCGATCACCCCCTCACGTCGACCTGGTTCCGCGATGGGCAGCGTGCCCGGGAACTTCAGAGTCAGTACCGAGATATGGCTCGGCGGGTTGCCTCCAGGGCTGCATCGAAATCGCTCGTCGATAGGCCGAGGTACTCGAGGCACTCAGGGACGTACTTGAAGAGGTCGGGGTTGCCGGGTTCCTCGTCGTCGGCCAGGCGGCTCAACAGGTCGACCAGATAGGTCGCATGGGCGAGTGTGCCGTGTTCGAGGGGCATGTGGTGATGCTGGATCGCCTCGCCGATGTCCTCGGGAATCGACCAGTGGTCGCAGACGACCCTGCCGACCTCGCCGTGGTGAACTTGGAGCAATTCGAGTTCGAGCTCTGCGGCTGCGTCCCCGGCCGCCTCGAGGATCTGATCAGGAAGTGACTCGAAGTCCCGAATCTGAGCGAGCACCAGCTTGCCGATATCGTGGAGAACGGCGGTCGTGACCAGCGAGTTCCTGTCGCATTTTCCGAGGTGCCTGCCCAGGATTACCGCGGCCTCGACCGCGTACATCTGGTGTTTCATTATCTTGCCGCGATCGACCGCACCCGCCCCCATTTCTTTGGTGAGCTTCTGTGAGTCGAGCCGTACGGCTACTGCTACCACCCTGATCAGGCCGAGGCGCACTATGGCGTCCGATACTGAGCGTGCAGGTGTCGCAGAAGCCAGGGCCGAGGAATTTGCCTCGGACAACAACTCGCCGGTGAGCACGCCGTCGCGCATCAGCAAGTTTGCGATGTCGTCGGCAGATGCAGTCGGATCGCTCGTCAACGCGACGAGACGGGCGACCGTGTCGCTGAGCGGCGGAAGCTCCTCGATGAGATCTGTCAGTTCCAAATGGGTTGAAATAAGAGTCATATCCACGCCACCGATTGATCGATCTACAGGTGTCTGTTAGGTCGACCGTTCACGGCACGACCTGAGCACAAAACCCACGGTTTCAGTACCCGGGCAGCTCAGAAATGCATGAGACTTCAGACTTGCTGTGGCCGTCCAGACCCCTATTGACACAAGCCTTGGGTCAGGGGAGTCGCTCGGCGCGCAGCTGACTGCGGCGTACCTTGCCGGCATCGTCACGAAGGGGTTCGGCGATGAACTCGATGGTGCGAGGGAGCTTGTAGTTCACCAGGTGCTGGGCGAGGTGAGTCACGAGTTCGTCCAGGCTCGGCGGCGCCGACGTGTCGGCGGGCTCGATGATTGCGTGAACCTGGTTGCCCTTGTCCTCGTTCGGCAAGCCGATGACCGCCGAGCTGGCGACGCCGGGGTACAGGTTGATGGCAGCCTCGACCTCGGCCGGAAACACGTTTGCTCCGCCGACGAGGATCATGTCGCTGCGCCTGTCGTTCAGGTACAGGAAGCCGTCCTCGTCGAGAGACCCGATGTCGCCCAGACACTCCCATCCGTCTCGGCGTTCGGTCTCGGCGCCGATGTATCGGTAGGTGGGTGTGTCTCGCCCGGTCCACCTCATCCACACCTCTCCGATCTCGCCCGGCCCCAGTACGGCGCCGTCGTCGTCGCAGATCTTCAGTTCCCCGCTGATGGGTTGACCGACCGAGCCCGGTCGTTCGCGCCACTGGTCGCCCCGAATAACGGTGAAACACTGCCCTTCGGTCCCGCCGTAGAGCTCCCAGAGGCTCTCCGGGCCGATCCAGTCGATCCAGGCCTCCTTCAGCCATTTTGGACACGGCTCGGCCAGATGGAAGGCAACCCGCAGAGATGACACATCGTATGAGAACTTGATGTCGTCGGGCAGCTTCCACATCCGTTGCATCATCGTCGGCACCAGGTAGATCGCCGGCGCCCGGTGTTGCTGGATCGCCTCGAGGGTCATCTCTGCGTCGAAGCGGCGCAATAGGGCGATGTGGCCACCGGCCAGAAGGGTCAACCACGACCATATGAAGGGGCCGTTGTGGTACAGCGGGCCTGGCATGATCATCGTGTCGCCCGGCGCAGCACCGATGGTTGCGCCCAGGCCGGCAAGACTCTCGGTGTATTCGGACCCATCGCCGCTGACGATCAGTTTGGGTAGACCGGTCGAGCCGCCGCTGGTCGGGGCCTTCCACGCCGACGCCTTGACATCGGGCAGCGTGGCAGCGTTCTGGGCGATCTCGGCTCCGTGATCGATCGTTGGGCGCGTCGAGTGGTCGACACCCACTACGACGGCTGAATCGGCAAGCTCGACTATGGCGTTGAGTTCTGCGTCTGGAAGCCGTGACGACACCGGTTGTGGTGTGGCTCCGATCTTCCAGCAGGCCAGACACGCAACGTAGAACTCGAACGAGTTCGGGGAGGCGATCGTCACAAACGAGTCGAGGGTCGCCCCGAGTTCAAGGAATCGGTGGGCCATGTGGTTGGCGCGATCGTCGAGTTCTGAGAAGGTGAGGGTCGATCCCTCGAACGTGATCGCTGGTCTGTCGCCTCGCTCCTCGGCGTGGTCCTTGAAGACCTGGGCAAAACTCGGTGCTTCGGTCACGTCGGTTCCCCTTGTGTGCAGGCTCTCGAAGCACCGAGTGTATTCACGTTGGGTTCAGGCGTTTGTTGCGCAGCTCGGCGCGGCGTACCTTGCCTGCGTCGTCACGGAGAGGTTCCTCGACGAACTCGAAGCTGCGGGGCAGCTTGTAGGCGACGAGGTGTTCGGCGAGGTGGCTGACGAGTTCGTTCTCGGCCAAGGGGTCCGGTCTTGTGGTGGGTTGCACGATGGCGTGGATCCGGTTGCCCTTCTCGTCATCGGGCAGGCCGATGACCGCCGAGCTTGCGACGCCCGGGTGCAGGTTGATAGCAGCCTCGACTTCGGCTGGGAACACGTTCGCTCCACCGACCAGGATCATGTCGGCGCGTCGATCGGCCAGATAGAGGAACCCGTCCTCGTCGATCCATCCGATGTCACCGAGGCAATCCCAACCATCGCGTGTCTCGGCCTCGGCGCCGATGTAGCGATAGGTCGGCGTGTCCCGACCGACCGGGCGCATCCACACTTCACCGACCTCGCCTGGCGGAAGGTCGTCGCCGTCCTCGCCGCAGACCTTCATCGCTCCTGCAGCAGGCCTGCCGACCGAACCCGGATGTTCGAGCCACTCAACACCGCTGATCGTCGTGGCAGCCTGCCCCTCGGTTCCGCCGTAGAGTTCCCAGAGATTCTCGGGACCGATCCAGTCGATCCATGCTTCCTTCAGCCATTTCGGACACGGTTCGGCCAGGTGGAACGCCTTCCTCATCGACGACAGGTCGTATGAGAACTTGATGTCGTCGGGCAGCTTCCACATCCGCTGCATCATGGTCGGGACGAGGTAGACGGACGTTGCCGTGGTTCGCTCAATGGTCTCGAGGGTCTTCTCTGCGTCGAACCGGTGCAGCAGGGCGATATGCCCGCCGACCAGCAGGGCACCCCACATCCAGATGAAGGGCCCATTGTGATAGAGCGGGCCGGGCATCACCATCGTTTCCCCCGGCTCGGCGCCGATCATTTCGGCTCTTCGCTCGAGCCCCTCGCCATAGATCGCCGGATCGCCCGCGACGATCAGTTTTGGGCGGCCCGTCGAGCCCCCGCTCGTCGGCGCTTTCCAAGAAGGGCTGGCGACATCGGGCAGTGGGTCGTACTTGGGCGGGATCGTCGTCGCTTCGGTGATGAACGGACGATCGTCGCGTTCGGTTCCGACGACAACAGCGGGGTCGGCGAGTTCGACGATGGCGTCGAGTTCGGCTGCTGGCAGGCGTGATGACACGGGTTGTGGGATTGCACCGATTCGCCAGGCGGCCAGGCAGGCGATCACGAACTGGAACGAGTTCGGCGCGGCGATGGTGATGAACGAACCGTTCCCGGCACCGAGCTCGATCATGTGGTGAGCCATACAGGTGGCGCGGATGTTGAGGTCGGCGAAGCTCAGTACCTGGCCATCGTCGAGGGTCACGGCTGGCCGATCGCCCCTGGCCTCGGCGTGTGTGTGGAACACCGCCGAGAACGTCATGCCGTCGAGATCCGTGTTGCTGCCCATGGCCCGTTGAACCTAGTGGGGCCAGTCGGCGAGAGCGGTCCTGCAACAAATTGTTGAAGGGCGTAGGCTGGCGCGTAATGACTGATGTGATGACTCCCGACGATGCAGCACGAGCCCTGGGCGTGAGCCTCGAAATGGTCGATGGTGGTGTTCGTGATCGCGCCGTCGAACGTTTCCGCGAGAACTCGATCCGCTTGCCGACCTTCGCCGAGTTGGCGAACCCGAGCACCATTCCTGCCGAGATCCTCGGGGCCCTCGGCGGTGTCGATCGCGATGGCCCCGATCCGCGGAATCTGTTCAGGACCCACTGGTACAACGATCGCAACGGCGGCATTGTCGACGTGCCCCAACATGTTGAGCTCCCTTCCGAGCTGACCGGGGTCGACGCCCGAATCGTGCTGGCCCTCGGCAACCGGTTCCCGATGGTCAACGTGCACAAGGTGCAGGCCGCCTACGCCTGTCTCGTCCCGGCGATCGTCACCGGCCAGTTCGACCCCACCACCAGCCGCGCGATCTGGCCCTCGACTGGTAACTACGCCCGTGGAGGTGTCGCGATCAGCACGATCATGGGTTGTCGCGGTGTCGCCGTTCTGCCGGAGGGGATGAGCAGGGAACGTTTCGACTGGCTCGACCGATGGATCGGTGATCCCGATGACGTCATCCGCACCTACGGAACCGAGAGCAACGTCAAGGAGATCTACGACGCATGCAACGAGCTCTCGAAGGACCCGGCGAACGTCGTCTTCAACCAGTTCTCCCAGTTCTGGAATCACCTCGGGCACTACTGGCTGACAGGGCAGGCACTCGAGCACGTGTATGAAGAGGTCACCGCCGACTTCGCAGGGGCACGCCTTGCGGCGTTCGTCAGTGCGTCCGGATCGGCCGGAACCCTCGGAGCCGGCGACTACCTGAAGGACACCCACGGCGCCAAGATCGTGGCCGTCGAGGCGCTCGAGTGTCCGACCATGCTCTACAACGGCTTCGGCGAACACAACATCCAGGGCATTGGCGACAAACACATCCCCCTCATCCACAACGTCACCAACACCGACATAGCCGTGGCGATCAGCGATCGGTCGACCGATGCACTCAACGCCATGTTCAACACCGAGGCCGGCAGGACCTACCTGGTCGACAACGTCGGCTGCGAGCCTGCCCTGGTCGAGTCGCTGGTCGATCTTGGCTTCTCGTCGATATGTAACACGTTGGCGGCGATCAAGACCGCCAAACATCTCCGTCTCACATCCGACGATGTGATCATGACGGTCGCAACCGACGGCTCCGAGATGTACAACAGCGAACGCGAGTTGTACATCGCCGAGCACAACGGCGGCCGATACACCACAACCGATGCAGCGGCCGCCTTCGCCGGCCACATCGAGGCTGTCGACACAGCTCACCTCCTCGAGATGGGCCAGGTCGAGCGCGATCGCGTCTTCAACCTGGCGTATTTCACCTGGGTCGAGCAGCAGGGCATCGAGGTTCCCGAGTTCGAGGCCAGGCGCAGTCAGACCTTCTGGGACAATCTGCGACCTCTGGTCGGAGACCTCGACGAGCTGATCGTCGACTTCAACACAAGAACCGGATTGGGTTGATCCGTGCCAGTCGAATCCCTCGAGGGTGCGAACCCGTTCCTTCGATACCGGGCCCGGCTCGACTCGTACCAGCGCTGGATCGACATCGGGGGAGTCGACGCCGAGTTTGTGTCGACGGTCGAGAACCTCGACGACGCCATCGGCGAGGTCGAGGGTCACGGTTTTCTCATCACGCCGGTCTCCGATCAGCCTGAAATGGCATCAACAGCGGGCCTGCCAGACGGCGCCGCACTTTGGGTCAAGGACGAGACCAACAACGTCGGTGGATCTCACAAGGCCCGCCATCTGTTCGGGTTGCTGCTTCACGCCGCTGTGGACGCACGCTCAGAGACCAACTCCCAAGCCGAGCTCGCCATCGCCTCGTGCGGCAATGCTGCTCTCGGCGCGGCGGTGGTCGCCAAGGCGGCGCACCGCAGGCTCAGGGTCTTCATCCCCGTCTGGGCCGACGAGGCCGTCGTGAACAAACTCGACGATCTGGGGGCAACGATCGAGAGGTGCGAGCGTCGCGAGGGCGAGAGTGGCGATCCGTGTTACCTGCGATTTCTCGAGGCGGTCGACCGGGGGAGTGCCCCGTTCTCGGTTCAGGGCACCATCGTTCCCGCGACGCTCGACGGGGGCAGAACCATAGGTTGGGAACTCGCCGAGCAACTCGCCATCGAGGCCGGCGGAATGGCTCGGCTCGACGTAGTAGCGGTTCAGGTCGGGGGTGGGGCGTTGGGTTCATCGCTGGCCGCCGGGCTTCGCGAGAGCGTCGAAGCCGGCTGGCTCGCTGCCATGCCCCGCGTTTCGGCAGTGCAGACCGAGGCATGTGCGCCGCTTCGCCGCGCGTGGGATCTGCTGACCTCTGCCGGCTCCGACGAACAACACGGCGACTCCGTTTCGTTGTTGTGGAGCGAACCGTCTCGTTTCATGTGGCCGTGGGACGATGTTGGTACCAGCGTCGCCAGCGGAATTCTCGACGATGTCACCTACGACTGGCAGCCGCTGACAGAGGCGATGTTGATGTCGGGTGGTTCACCCGTGGTCGTCGATGAGGCGACGGTGGCGGCTGCGAACAGGATCGGTCGTGAATTGACCGGAATTGATGTCTGCCCGACCGGCACCGCGGGGCTCGCCGGCCTGATGGGAGGCCAGATCAGGGTCGACCGCGGCGACGAGGTTGCCGTCCTGTTCACCGGCGTACGCCGCTGATCTCGGGTCGACAACGAGGCGAATCCTGTCAGGCGACCGATCCCCTCGGACGGCGCATTGTCACAACTGTGTGAACATCACCGCGAAGGGTTCGGATTGGTTTGACACTTTGTTGATATTGACGCAGGATGCCTGCCGATGAGCTCTGAACCCGTTGCTGTGCGACTGGCTCGCCGAGGCAACGTCCTTGTCCCGCTCGGTGCCGTGATCGCCGCCCTATTTCTCGGTGCGCTGATGATCCTCGCTCTCGGCGCCAACCCCTTCGAGGGTTATTGGGAGCTGATCAAGGGTGCGTTCGGTGGTACCGACAATCTCGCCAACACCGCTACGCGGGCGATGCCGCTGCTGCTGGTCGGCACCGGCATAACCATCTCGTTTCGGGCCAAGGTCATCAACATCGGTGGGGAGGGCCAGATCATCGCGGGTGCCCTGTTGTCGACGGTCACAGCGTTGACGGTTCCCGGTCTTCCGCCGATTGTGCTCATCCCACTGGTGCTGTTGATGGGTTGTGTCGGTGGCGCAATCTGGGGTGGTATTCCCGGCGCACTCAAGGCCTACCTGGGCGTCAACGAGATCCTGTCGACGATCATGTTGAACATCGTCGCCATCCAGCTGATGAACTACCTGCTCCGCGATCCTCTCATCGACCCACTCGAGATCGAACGCGGCACCCGTATCCCCCAGACCGAGCGTCTGTCGGAGAACGCCGATCTGCCGATACTGATCCCCGGCACACGGCTGCATCTCGGAGTGGTGGTGGCCCTGATGGCAGCCGTGGCCGCTTGGGTCTTCTTGTGGCGAACCACACTGGGATATCGGGTTCGTGCCGTCGGAGCCAGCGCGCCGGCTGCCCGATACGCAGGAATCTCGGTCAAGCGGATGACTACTTTGGCCCTGACGCTCAGTGGCGCCATGTGTGGTTTGGCCGGTGCCGTTCTTGTGTTCGGCAGCGAATCCCACCGCCTACTCACCGATGGTTCGTCGTCGGGTTTCACGGGTGTTGCGGGGTTCAACGGCATCGTGGCCGCGCTGTTCGGTGGTCTGCACCCGTTGTGGACGATTCCGTCATCGTTCCTTTTTGGTGGATTGTTGGTCGGTGCGAACGCCATGCAGCGAGCCATCCAGGTTCCGGCCGCGCTCATCGTTGCCATCAACGGCCTCGTGGTCGTGTTTGTGGTGTCGAGTACTTCGATCCGTACGAAGCTCACCCGTCTGGTCACCCTGTTCGACCAGGCGGCGGCCGAGAGAGCCTCGCCGGGTGAGCTGCAATCGGCCGATCGGGAGGAGGTGACACCATGAACGACTGGCTGACTGCCACGTTCGCGGTCGTGACCATCGCCTCTGCTGTTCGGCTGGCGACCCCCTACCTGCTGGCATCGATGGGCGAGGCCGTCGGTCAGCGCAGTGGCGTGCTCAACCTCGGGGTCGACGGCGTCATGTTGCTCGGCGGGTTCATGGCCTACTGGACGGTTCTCGAGACCAAGAACCTGTTGCTCGGAGTGGTTGCGGGCATTGTCACCGGCGCGGTTCTCGGACTCATCTACGCGACCGTCACCATCGTCTTCCACGCGGAACAGGGCATCTCGGGAATTGGCTTGTACTTGTTCGGCCTTGGGATGAGCGAATTGCTCTTCCAGGAACAGGTGGGTACACCGCTGCCGATCAAGAGTTTCAGCACGGTGCGTATCCCGCTGCTGGCAGACATCCCGAAGATCGGCGAGGTGTTGTTCGATCACAGCCTGATGGCCTATGCGGCAATCCTGCTCGTTCCGGTGTTGACGGTGGTACTCAACAAGACAACTCTCGGCCTGAACATCAGGGCGGTGGGCGAGAATCCCGAAGCCGTGGATTCGCTCGGTGTCAGTGTGGCGCGGACGCGTCTCATCACGATCGTGTTCGGGAACGCCATGGCGGGGCTTGCCGGTGCTGCGTTGGTCATCGAGCTCGGCATCTTCCAGAACAACGTCACGAACGGAATGGGGTTCATCGCCGTTGCACTGGTGTACTTCGGTGCCTGGCGTCCTGCGGGTGTGCTCGCCGGATCGCTGCTCTATGGACTCGTGACGGCCATCGTCACCCAGTGGAAGACGGCCGGTCTGGTCACTGGTGCCGCGGCGAGCTTCACCTCGATGGCGCCCGCGGTCCTGACGGTCATCGCTCTGGTCGTCATCGCCAGGCGTAACGCTCCTCAACCGTCGGCGCTCACCCACCCCTTTGTTCGGGGGCACTGACGCGATGCGTAGAGCGACACAGACAGAATCTCGTAAGAGTGTGGAAATATCTCCACAGGAGGGAGACAACATAATGAAACGATTCAGGTGGCTGGCCTTGTTGCTGGTCTTTGCCCTGGTAGGAGCCGCGTGCGGCGACAGCGACGATGGCGACGGAGCGGACAGTTCCGGCGACGGAGAGGGTCTGCGAGCGGCCGTTGTCACACCTTCGGCCGAGAACGACCTGGCCTTCAGCCAGAGCATCGTCGATGCGTTGCACGCCCTCGAGAGTGAAGGGCTCCTCAGCGAGGTCGCGGTCACCGAGGGCACCTTCATCGTCGAGGATGCCGCTGTCGCGTTGCGTGCCTACGCAGACGAGGGGTATGACCTTGTCATCGCCCACGGTTCGCAGTACGGCAGCAGCCTTCAGGAGATCGCACCCGACTTCCCCGACACGGCCTTTGCCTGGGGTACCGCTGCAGACACCTTCGGGTTGTCGAACGTGTCTGCGTACACCGCAGCTTCGGACCAGGGTGGTTATGTCATGGGTGTCATGGCTGCTGGGCTTGCCGGTGACGGCTCGATCGGTGTCGTAGGCCCCATCGAGGTCGGCGACGCCAAGCTGTTCGTCGATGGCTTCATCGCAGGTGCGTCTTCAGCCGGCGGTAGCGCCACGGCGGTCTATATCGACAGCTTCTCCGACACAACCCTGGCAGCGGAGACCGCGACATCGTTCGTCGCCAACGGAGCGACGGTCCTCACGGGTACCGCCCAGATGACCGTCGGCGCCATCGGTGTGGCAGACGGTGCCGGTGTGCCATGGTTCGGGACCCAGTCGAACCAGACCAAGGTCGCCCCCGACGTTGTCGTAGCGAGCCAGGTCTACAAGTGGGAGGTCGTCTTGCGCGACCTGGTCTCGTCGATCAACGGCGGAACTCTCGGCGGTTCCACCTACGAGATCACGCTTGCCAACGAGGGCCTCGTCATCGAGTACAACGACGCCTACGACCTGTCCGCCGATGTCAAGAGTGCCGGTGACGATGCGGCCAACAGCATCGCCGACGGCTCCGTGTCGACCGGCCAGTAGGCCCTACCCAAGTTGCCAGAACGCCGGGGAACGTTTGTGAACACACCTCCAACCGAGCATTCACTCCTCGAGATGAGGGGTATCACCAAGCGGTTCCCTGGCGTTCTGGCAAACGATCGCATCGATTTTGATGTCGATGCCGGTGAGGTTCACGCACTCCTGGGCGAGAACGGGGCGGGCAAGAGCACGCTCATGAAGATCCTGTTCGGCTTCTACCCGCCCGACGAGGGTGAGGTGAGGCTCGACGGGACACCGCTCCAGATCTCATCACCCAATGATGCGATCGCGGCCGGCATCGGC
>JAAETH010000173.1 GCA_024228575.1 Actinomycetes bacterium | reverse complement strand
GGCGACGAAGTCGTAGCCCACGCCGTACTCGGAGCTGCGTTCGAAGGTCCACCCGGTCGAGCCCACGGTGGCATGGTCTCAGCGATCGTCGACGAGACGATGACCGCATTGATGACACAGTTGGGGACGATCGCCTTCACCGCCTCCCTCCAGTTGGACTACACCAGCCCAGCGCCCCTACACGCAGACCTCGAGTTCCGAGCCCGACTGCACAGTCGAGACGGGCGACGCATCACCATCACCTGCTCAGGTTCATCCGGAGGCGACACCTTCATCGAGGCCACCGGGACCTTCGTGGAGATCGACTCCGCGAGAATGATGAGCACGTTCGGCCGCCCCGAATAGCGACCTGTCATCGAACTGTCGATTCGAGACACGTGATGAACCTTGTGTTGCGGACCGAAGAGGGCGGCGCAGGATTGCCTGCAGCTGTCGGTGCCGCTCGACCACCCGCTCAGCTCCCCGTCCGGCAAGGTACCGGTCCCCATTGACGGGCAAGGGTTTCTGACACGACAGCCATCATCGGAGTGTCGACTGCAGCCGAGTCGAGCCCTCGATGTCAGTGAACCAAACGAGACCATCCCCGAGTGCGGCGCGATCACGGCTGGCACCAATCGCGGCACACCAGCGCAAGGTTCGAAGGTCGCGGCAAGTGGACCCGACTTCGAACCGCCCCTGACCAGCGGAAACGTTGTGATTCCAACAACGAGTGGACGCTGAGGGACTCGAAACCGTGGGATCGACCGAAGTCAGGCCACAACCGATCGCTGACCTGACTGCGATCGAACACTTGTTCGTGTCGGAGGGGCGAGTCTGACCCAAAGTACACGCGTCCCCTGGAGCGCCGAGTTTGTCGCCGCCTGACGCGAAATACCTGGTCAGCGCCCGCCATGCTGACGCCTTGTGTTTCGCATCATCTACCGGTTCCTCAGCGCTCTGGCCCGGCTCGCGGTCCGGTCAGGCCGTTCCAAGGACCTCGAGATCATCGCGCTTCGCCACCAACTCACGGTGCTGCGCCGCCAGACCGAGCGGCCAGACATCGATGACAACGGCCGGACCGTTCTCGGCGCGATTGCCGCTGCTCTCCCCCGCCAGCTTCGCCAAGGCTGGATCGTCACACCCGAAACGCTGCTGCGCTGGCACCGTCGCCGAATCGCACGCCACGGACCCAGCCCTCGCAACGGCCCGGCCGTCCGCCCACGAGCGCCAAGACCACGAGCCTGGTCATGGAGATGGCGACCGACAACCCGACCTGGGGCTACCTGCGCATCACCGCCGAACTCAACCGTCTCGGCGACCGCATCGGCGCCTCCACCGTGTGGAAGATCCTCAAACAACGCGGCATCGACCCCGCCCCCAACCGCTCCGATGTGACCTGGACCCAGTTCCTGCGATCCCAAGCAGCCCTCGCCTGCGACTTCGCCACCATCGACACTGCGTGCTTGCGGCGCTACTACCTGCTGTTCTTCATCGATGTCACCACCCGCGAGGTCTTCTACGCCGGCATCACCGCCAACCCGACCGGGCCCTGGACCACCCAAGCCGCCCGCAACCTGTTCCTGCACCAGCCCGACCGGCTCGATGGGGCTCGGGCTCTGATTCGCGATCGCGGCAGTCAGTTCATCGACGCCTTCGACGAGATCTTCCGAACCGAAGGAATGAAGATCCTTCGCACCCCGGTCCGAACACCAGTAGCCAATACCTTCGCCGAGCGATGGATCGGGACGCTCCGACACGAGCTCCTCGACCGCACCATCATCTGGAACCAGCGCCAGCTCGAACGCCTCGTCACCGACTACATCACCCACCGGCCCCATCGTTCCCTCGACCAGCAACCACCACTACCGACCGCCCCTGGTCAGACCGCGCCGCACACAGAACCGTCGCTCCAAGTCCTGCGAACCACCCGATGCGACGGCCTCATCAACGAGTACCGAAACGCCGCCTGACCTGCGACGACGCAATATCGGGCACCCACAGGCAAGTTCGCCGGCGCCCATGGTCTCATGCGATACTCGGAAATCAAGGCGGTCAGCGGTCCGAGTTCAACAAGCGCCGCGAGGAACACATGCCCAAACTCAAGAACGTGCGGTCCTTCGTCATAGAAACGGACCCCCCGCACAAGGGCGGCCGCTTCTGGTATTTCGTCAAGCTCGAGACCGACGACGGCCACGAGGGCTGGGGCGAGACAGCCATTCTCTCAGTACTGTCCGGTCTCGAGAGTGGGTACGAGGAACTGGTTCGGAACATCTTCGACACCTACCTGAAAGGCGAAGACGCCCTGAACCGAGAGTACCTGTACTACAAGCTGTACGCCGGGCTGACGCATCTTCATCCCGATTACGTGATGCTCGGCATCATCAGTGCTTTCGACATCGCGCTGTGGGACATCTGCGGCAAGCACTATCAGACACCGGTCTACAACCTGCTCGGTGGCAAGATGCGGGACCGGATCCGCAGCTACACCTATATCTATGACCGCCACGCGACCGAGAGCCTGCTCGCGACGGCCCGGGCGTGGGTCAGCGAGCCAGAACGCGTGGCCGAAATGGCTGCGGAGTTGGTCGATGATGGGTTCACCGGACTCAAATTCGATCCGCTGCCGCAATTCAAGAAGAAGGCGTACCGGCCCTGGGACCTGTCGCAGGCAGAGCTTGGCCATGCAGAGCGTGCCGTCGCCGCCATTCGAGAAGCCGTCGGCGAGCGCGCCGACATTCTGATCGGGACGCACGGCCAGACGACCCCGGCGGCTGCTATCCGACTGGCTGCACGACTCGAAAAGTACGATCCCTTGTGGCTCGAGGAACCTTGCCCGCCCGAGCACTACAAAGAGATGGGCAAGGTGGCGAAAGCAACCTCGATACCCATCGCGACCGGAGAGCGACTGGTTACAGCTCACGAGTTCCAGCTCCTCTTTTCCGAGGGCGGGTGCGCGATAGCCCAGCCTGACCTCGGCAGTGCCGGCGGTATCACTGCCGTCCGGAAGATCGCGGCAATCGCTGAAACGCATTACGTGTTGATGGCGCCGCATGTCTGGGGTGGCCCGATCATTACAGCTGCCGCCATCCAGGTCGACGCCAGTATTCCAAACTTTCTGATCCAGGAGAGCATCGGGAAATCGGACGAGTTCTTTAACGAGATCACCAGGGAACCGTTCAACTGGGAGGATGGCGATTTTGTCGTGACGGATAAGCCTGGCATCGGCATCGAGCTGGATGAAGATCGCCTCGAAGCATGTCGCGGTAGTTCGAACGCTCCCCGACGCTAACTACCGCACTCAGAGGGAATACACATGGACGACGTCGATGTTCTGATCATAGGTGCCGGCGCATCAGCAGCCGCCTTTGCCTGGAGTATCGCGGACACGCGTATGCACATCGTGTGCCTCGAGCAGGGTGACTGGGTCGATCACAAGAACCTTCCGGCAACGGGCAAGGACTGGCAGTCCCGCCGCGACTTCGGCGGCGACCCGAATGTGCGCAAGCTGGACGCGGACTATCCCATCAATTGCAGGGACTCCGACATCGCAGCGTCGAACTACAACGGGGTCGGTGGCGGCACGATTCTCTATGCCGCACATTTTCCGCGATTTCACCCATCGGATTTCAAAGTCAGGACGCTGGACGGGGTCGCCGATGACTGGCCCATCGACTATGCAGGCCTCGAGCCGTACTACGCGATCAATGACAAAATGATGGGCGTCTCAGGCCTCACAGGCGACCCCGCTTATCCACCGAAACAACCCCTGATGCCCCCTCTCCCACTGGGCAAGTCGAGCGCCGCTCTCGCTCGAGGTTACAACGAACTCGGGTGGCACTGGTGGCCGTCCGATTGCGCAATCAATACCGAGGTTTATGAGGGCCGCGACAGGTGTATCAACCTGGGGACCTGCGGTGTCGGGTGTCCACAGGGCGCCAAAGCCAGTGTCGACGTTACCTATTGGCCTGTTGCCGTTCGCGCCGGAGTCAAGCTGAAAACCCGGTGCCGAGTGCGCGAAATCACCATCGGCCCGGACGGCATGGCGACCGGCGCCATCTACTACGATGCCGACGGCAACGAGCAACAGATCAACGCCAGCATGGTCGTCGTCGCCTGCAACGGGATCGGGACCCCGCGCCTGCTACTCAACTCCAAATCGAGCCTGTTCCCGGACGGGCTGGCGAACTCCAGCGGCCTCGTCGGCAAGAACCTGATGTTCCATCCCTACGCGGGCGTCGACGGTGTATTCGACGAAGAACTGGATGGCAACAAGGGTCCGCACAAGGGACTCAGTTGTCACGAGTTCTACGAGACCGATGCGTCACGAGGATTCGTGCGCGGCTTTTCCTTCGAGATGCACCGAGGGTATGGGCCGATCACCTCGGCCGTCCTCGGCATGACGACTGGCAACATACCCTGGGGCAAGGCACACCACGAGGCATACCGGGAGATCGCAGACCACACAATGACGATTGTGGCTGTTTGCGAAGACCTGCCGCAGGAACAGAACGAGGTGGTACTCGACCCCGAGCTCTGCGATTCCGACGGCATTCCGGCGGCGAAGGTCCACTACAGAATGAGCGACAACAGCAAGAAGATGCTGCAGTTTGCCCTAGAGAGAGGCCGTGAAGCCATGGAGGCCGCCGGTGCCCGACAAATCCTGCGGGAAGTCGGCCCTATCCGGAACGCCGGGTGGCACAACATGGGCACGGCGCGCATGGGCACCGACCCGTCGACTTCGGTCACCAACGAGTGGGGCCGATGTCACGACGTCAAGAACCTGTTCATCATCGACGGCAGCCTGTTTGTTACTGGTGCCGCCATCAACCCGACCTCGACGATCCAGGCCCTGGCCCTTTGCGTCGCCGATACGGTCAAGAACAAGCTCTATGACGCCAGCTTGTTCGAGTGAACCAAGAAGGACAAGACGCTATGCCCGAACAAGACTCGTTGACGACCCAGGAGCAAATCGTCCTGCGGCGGTTTGCGGGCGCCATGATCGGTGCCTGCGATGACCTGCAGATTCCGGGTGCCGACGACGAAGTGATTTTCGGCCGCATGCTCGATGAGGCAAGGCGCATGATCACCCGGTTGCGACGCGGGATGAGCGGTTTTCTCGAGCAATTCGGTGGTGTAGCGAGGGTAGCGGTGCTGGACGATAGCGAGTTCGACAGTGTGGTCGAAGTCGCACGCCAAGCGAATCACCCGTTCCTCGGAGCCATGATCGCACTGGTTGCAGAGGCCTACTACACGGACCCCAGGATCCTGTTCTCGCTGAAGAAGGAGGATCGTCCGCCGTTTCCCAAAGGCAACACATTGGAACAGGGAGACTGGTCGTTGCTGGATCCGGTAATGGCGAGAGGCCCGGTCTATCGAGATTGCTGAGCGGGAGGCATAGAGATGATCTACGCCGGACAACGCAGGATCATTGATGAAGACAGTCACCCGATCAAATTGATGAATCTCTGGATCTGGACGCCATGCCCGATCGTCGCGACAGGATTCCGTCGATACTTGAACAGAAGAACCCGCCTGTCGAAGAGGAGACCTGAGTCGAGTCGCTGATTCCCGACCTCAGCCGAGTCCTCACAGCCACCAAGCCCCCGCGGAAGAGCAGGCATCGAAGTCATCGCCCGGACGAGCTTGCGCTTGGCGATGTTCCCGGAGATCTTGATCGACGCGTTGCCCACTGCCTGGCTCACTTCACCTGGCCAGCGCCCCACGACGGAGCTTCGGGCACCCGCACGCTCCGAACCAAGCTGACGGTCGAGATCCTCGAAGAACCCGTACGTCGCCCGAGCCGGAAGCCGATCAGTCAAGACCGCTGAGTCGGCTCGGCCTCCTCGATCCGGCGCAAGATCCGCTCACGGCTACGAGCCAACAGCTCCTGAGGAGCATCTGCGAGGTCCCAGGAGATGCTGTCCTCGAAGATCGCGTCAACCTCGGCGGGGTCCATCGCCTCGAGTTCAGCCGCAGTCCACACTTTCCGGGTCATTCATTCAGGCTACTCGTGCGAGCGCTGAGGGATTGTCGCGGTC
>JAAETH010000172.1 GCA_024228575.1 Actinomycetes bacterium | reverse complement strand
TGGGATCAGTACTGGGAGATCGTCGAAGCCGCTCGCGACGTCTACGGCCAGTGGAAGGTCAACTGCCACACTCTGGTTGGTCTTGGTGAGACCGATCATGACCTGGTTGAGCTGTTCACCCGGTTGCGGGATCGCCAGGTCTTCTCCTACCTGTTCTGTTTCAACCCCGAGACCGACTCCCGCCTGGCTGAACACCCCAAGTCGGCCATTACCCGGTGGCGGCGCATGCAGCTGGTGAAGCACCTCATCGAGACCGACGGCTTCACTCCCGACCGCTTCGGCTTCGACGTCGACGGCGGGCTGACCACCATCCACGATGTCGATGTCGATGTCGATGTCGATGTCGATGTCGATGTCGATGTCGGCGTCGGCGTCTCGTCCGATCAGGTGATGGCGGCGGTCGAGGGGGGAACGGCGTTCATGACCAATGGTTGCCCGGGAGGGGGTGGGGAGCCGGGCTGCACGCGCCCCTACGGCTCGTACCGGCCTTCGGAGCCGATCCGCGAC
>JAAETH010000171.1 GCA_024228575.1 Actinomycetes bacterium | reverse complement strand
CGGAGTCCGTATCTTCAAGCAGGACGGCGAACTCGTCGCCACCCAGTCGGGCCACTGTGTCGCTGTCGCGAACGCACGTCTGGATTCGCCTGCTCAGGATTCGGAGGAGTTCGTCTCCTCGACTGTGACCAAGCGAGTCGTTGACGGTCTTGAAGTCATCGAGGTCGCAGAAGAGAACGGTGACCGGCTTGTTGGAGCGAGCTGCCATCTTCAGTGCATGCTCGACACGGTTGTGAAGGAGCGATCGGTTCGCCACGCCCGTGAGAGAGTCGTGAAAGGCCTGGTGGCTGAGCTGTAGCTCTAGCTCCTTCCGCTCAGTGATATCTCTCCAGACCCAGACCCTTTCTGCGGGCTCGTCTGCCATGGGTGACCCATGAGCCTCTAGATAGACACACGAGCCGTCTTTGCGCTTGGTCTGGAGCTCAATGGAGTGCGGCAGCTCATGTTCCAACACCTGGCCGTCAGCCGCGGCCCAGATCCGGTAGTCTTGATCGTTCAACAGTTCCCGAACCGTCGATGGGTTCTCGATCTCTCCAGTCGGCTCCAACACCCCCAAGTCACGGCTCATCAGAGTCATGGTGTTGGTCCCGGCCACGACTGTGATTACATCTTCTGAGCTCTCGACGAGCGAACGGAATCGCCTATTCAGCTCCCGGGTCCGCAGTTGGAGATACTGTCGCTTTGTTGTGCGGACGGCCGCGACCGATGCCAGTCCGCCGAGCGACAGACCGCAGGCGAGAAGACCGATGAGTAGGAGTCGGGCGTCGAACTGGTCGACGTCGGTGCCGTGTTCCACCAACGGCTCGTAGAACTCTTCTTCGAGCTCGTGAACAGCAGCACGGCTCGAAGTGAGATGCTCCTGAGCCTCCTGGAGCACCACTGCAACATCCGGGTCGGATACTGGTCGCCCCTCGACGGCCATCCGGGCTAGGTCTTCAGTGGCTTCGAGCCACTCGACGCGGTTCCGGTCGTAGGTGGCTTGAAGGTGGCGTTCCTCGGTGCCCTGGTGGGCGACCTCCAGATAGCGCGCCCATCGATCTCGGGTACGCTCGACTTGAGACTCATACTCTTCGATCGCTTCGCGTCGTCGATCTTCGTCTTCTG
>JAAETH010000170.1 GCA_024228575.1 Actinomycetes bacterium | reverse complement strand
GCTTCCGAAACCATCATCGCTGGCGCCGTCAGGAGCGACCAACTTCACCTCGCTGTACCCACCAATACCGTCAGGGGTGTACACGTACGCCGCACCGGCTCCCCGACCGTCTGGACCAGTAGCGGCCGAACCGACAACGACGGTCGCGCCGGAGACCGCTACCGAGTGCCCGAAGTTGTCGTCAACGGTTCCGTCCGATGCCAGTAGCTTCGTCTCGATCGGAGCCGCCCCTCCACCCGGCGTGTAGACGTAGGCAGCACCGGATGCGGGTCCATTGTCGTCGCGGCTCGGGGCACCGATGACCATCCTGTCGCCATCCATCGCCACACCCCCGCCGAAGTGGTCGCCAGCGACGGCATCAGAAGCTAGCTGTTGAGATTCGCTGTAGCCCGTTGGCCGCACCTGGTAGAGGTAGACCGACCCCGACTTCGTGCCGCCATCATCGTCATGGTGGGCACCAACGACTACGGCCTCACCATCACTAGCCAAGCTGTTGCCGTACATATCGAGGGCTGCAGTATCTGAGCCATTGAGCTTCGTCTCGACATAGCTGCCGAGCCCGTCGGGTGTGTAGACATATACCGAGCCCGAGTCGGTGCCTTTGTCGTCATCGAAATAGGCAGACACCACAATCTCATCACCGGCAAGGGTCACCGTTCCCCCGAAGCGGTCACCAGCAGCACCATCGGACGCTTGGAGCTTCGTCTCGCTGTACCCCCCAAGACCGTCGGGGGTATAGACATAGGCCGAGCCGGACTCCGCCCCCAGGTCGTCATCGCCACTAGCGCCGACGACGACGGTGTCGCCCGAGATCGCGATGGTGTTGCCGAAGCTGTCGATAGCGGCTCCGTCCGACGCCAACAGCTTGGTCTCGTCGTACCCCCCGATCCCATCGGGTGTGTAGACGTAGACCGCGCCGGCTCCCAGCCCATTGGTGCTGTCGGACGAGCCTACGACGATCGTCGAGCCGGAGATCGCCACAGCCCGACCGAAGGCCTTGTCTGGCGACCCATCGGATGGGGTGAGCTTGAGCTCGTCATACCCGCCGGACCCGTTGGGAGTGTAGATATTGGCGGCACCCGAATTGAAGCCATCGTGATCGTTGAGGATGGAGCCGACCACGATTGTCGAGCCCGAGATGGCAACGGAATGACCGAACCAGTCCTTAGTTGCTCCATCGGAGGCCGTGAGCTTGACTTCGTCGTACCCTCCTGAGCCATTGGGCGAATAGACGTAGGCGGAACCGGAATCAGCAGCACCATCATCATCATTGCGGGCCGCAATCACGACCGTGGAGCCGGAGACACCAACTGCGTGCCCGTACAAATCGTCGGCTGCTCCATCGGAGGCAACCAGTTTGGTCTCGGTGTGGCCGCCGGCACCGTCGGGGGCGTAGACATAGGCCGCACCAGAGTCGGTCACCGCGCCGCCACCGAACAGGGCTCCGACGACGATGGTGCCCCCGGAGGCGGCCACGGCGTGTCCGAATTTATCGCTGGTTGTCGCATCGGAGGCAGTGAGCTTGGTCTCGTCATATCGCCACGACCGGACCGCACCCGCCGGCGACAGCCACATCACCGCAAGCAGGCAAACGAGCAGCCCAATTGTGCCGCCGGTCCATCTCTTCCACCCCGCCATCGACT
>JAAETH010000169.1 GCA_024228575.1 Actinomycetes bacterium | reverse complement strand
CCCTCGGACCCTATGGGGTCGGCCCCCATCGCTCGGTTGATGAGTACGCCCGATGGGCTGGGTTCGACTTCGACCGCGTCACAATCGATCAAGCCGCTCAGCAAGGGGACACGCCCGGGCCACCCCAATTCGTCTGTTGAAGGTCGGATCAAGGGCCAACGACGTCTTTCGCACCGCCGCGAAGATCTGACCGACCGCCACGCCCACGATTCAGTCACCGTCTCCTTGCCCGAGCAACTTGCCGCCCTCGAGCACGGCAAGTGCGTCGGCCAGGCGCTTCACCCGCGTCTCGTCGCGTTTGGCCGAGTACAACGAGTAGAGCACAGCCCGTTTGGCCGACTTCGAGAGCGCTCCATACGCCTCCCGTGCGCGCTTGGACCTCCCCAGGGCCAACTCCAAGTCCACCGGAACGACGAGAGCGTCGACCGGCTCGAGCAGCGACCATGCACCGTTCTTCCTCGCCACATCGACCGCTCGTAGTCCTGGGTCGGTCATCAGCTCCGACTCGATGAGCTCAGCGATGTACTGCTTGTTGATCGCCGACCACACGCTTCGAGGTTTCCGCGGCGTGAAGACCTGCTTGAAACGCTCGTCGTCGATCGGCTTGACCTTGCTGTCGATCCAACCAAAACACAGCGCCTCTCGCACCGCGTCTTCCCAGCTGAGCCGACGCCTACCCGTTGACGTGCGGTAGTAGATCAGCCACACACCGCCACACTTCGCGTGGTTCTTCTTCAGCCAGGAGCGCCATCCAGCCCGCGTCTTGGGATGGATCTCGCGCAGCTCAGAATCGAACGAAGACATCAGCAGCTCCGCAGGTATTCTCCTCGACAGCGACACATCCGGCCATTCAGGCGTCGTTGTCGAGGAACAGGCGCGCTGTCAACGCGACCACCGAGTCCGCCGTGCCTCCAGCTCCCTCTAGCTCAGTCGCTCGGTGCCTGGGGTTTCGTCTGCAGTCCACAAACACCTTGCCGGCGAGGAACGCCGCGGCCCACGGAATGGGCTCACGCCGATAGTCCTCATGTGGAAGTGCGTCCTCGAGAGCCTCGATCGCCGAGAACCTGATGGACACTTCCGAATAGACGACTGGGTTGATATCGAGCGGACCGGCTTCAGCGGCCTCCGCGAGGGCGGTGATTGACCAGCCCTGCCAGACCGGATCTTCGGTCATGATGTCCAACAACACGTTGCTGTCGACCAGGGTCCCGTGTGCCATGTCAGGATTCTCGAGTGAGAGCCATGATCTCTCTGGTCGTCATCGCGATGTCGCGGCGACCTCGTAGCCGCTCGGCGAGCTGGCGCCCCCTGGTCGGACTGTCGGACGATCTCTAGCCTTTCGCACCACGATGGTCTCATGGTCGCGCTCGAACTCGACCTCGGTGCCCGCGCCGATGCCGAGTGCGTCACGTATAAGTGCTCCTGCCCATGCCTGTCGGGACCGATCACGGTGAGAAGCGAAAGGAGACCCCGATAGCCGGAGGCGGTAGCCGGCGCCCTGCGCGGTGCGGCTTTCCCCCAAGTTCCCCAAATGACCGGAGTCAGGTCCGCCGGTCGGCCTCGCGCTGAGCGGTGGCGGGTTTCGAGCGACCTTCGCAGCGCTCGGTGTGGTCCGCTACCTCGCCGACGCCGGCCTTCTCGGCAACCTGTGGATCTCATCGTCGGTCTCGGGCGGTTCCGTCGCCAACGGCATCATCGCCACCAACTGGGGCAAGCTCCGAGATCGGGACTTCAGCGCCCCAGCGGTCGACGAGTTGCTCATCGATCCCACGGTGAAGCGAATCGCCAAGAGGTCGCTG
>JAAETH010000168.1 GCA_024228575.1 Actinomycetes bacterium | reverse complement strand
GGGCCAGGAGGCGGAATCGTGTCCGGGTACGGGTTCGGAACATCGAGAGGCTGCTCGGATTGATGGAAGACGTTTGCTAGTGCCATGTACTCAGTGTCCGCCCGTCAGCCAGGCCGGTCATTGAAGCCCCCCGGTGTCTTGAGTGGGGGTTATCCCCACCACCAGAGCTGGCCCAAGCTGTCAGACAGTACCGAGATCCCTCAGAACGGCCAGCACACGGCGATGGGCATGGTCCTCCGGCTCAAAGTCGAACTTGGTGAACACGTTCGAGATGTGTTTCTCGACCGCCCCCTGGCTGATCACGAGCTTGTCGCCGATTCCCCTGTTCGAGAGGCCCTCAGCCAGCGCGGCCAGAACCTCGCGATCCCGGGGGCTGAGCCGGTCGAGCTCGCTTCGCTTCTGCGATCGCTGCAGGATCTGGCCGACAACCTCGCTGTCGACCGCGCTCCCGCCACCGGCGATCCGCCGGACCGTTGCGAGGACGTCCGCGACATCAACCACCCGATCCTTCAGGTGTGGTTCATTCCGGATTGCTGTCTGTGTCCAGGGTGGTCGTGGAGCGGATGCCGGGCTAGCTGGGAACAGGCCGGGCCGGGTGTCGGAGCGGGGTGTCAAGCCTCGGTGGGGCATGATGGGGTATCGCTCGGCTCATCCACATCAATGGACTCCCCGGCATCGGGAAGTCGTCCCTCGCCGAGGCATTCGCTCGGCGTCGCCCCCTTGTGCTCGTCGTCGACATCGATCTTCTTCGAACCCAGTTGGGAAGGTGGGAGGAACGGTCGGAATCCAAGTTGGTGGCTCGGGACTTGGCGATCGCGTTGATCGATTCGCACCTTGGGTCTGGGCATGACGTGGTTGTTCCGCAGTTCCTTGGCAGGGTCGAGTTCATTGAACGGCTTGAGCGTGCGGCGTTGGCCGCTGGTGTCGCGTTTGTCGAGGTGATGCTGGTTGGTGAATCGGCGTCGGCGGTGGCGCGGTTCGGGGCTCGACGAGAGTTTCTGGCTGGTCGTTCCCATCCCGAGGGCGATGTGGCCGAGAGCGAGGTCGAGTCGATGATTGCCGCGGCCGCTGGTGCTCTGGCCGATGTCTACGGTCAGCGGTCGAAGGTGCGTCGAGTGGCCGCCACGGGTGATGTCGATGGCACATGTTCGGCGCTGATGGCCGCTCTCGGCGAGCCCGATGACTGACCGCGGATGGCGGGTGTTAGGCGCCACCTCGTATGTGGGAGTGGGTGATTCCGCCGGCATGTCGAGACTGCCCGTCGCACTGCGGGCGGAGACAGTTCGGTGTCGTGATCTCGCGGGTGGCGTTCCACTATGTCGACCGGGTGCATCGGGCACTGTCGGACGGTGGGAGGTTGGTGTGCAGCGTCGTGCATCTGGTGATCACGAGCCGTGACACATCGGGTGGCGGTCCTCGTACGTCGTGGACGGTGGACGGCCATTTCGATCGGGGTCTGAGGGAGCGGTTCGACCAACTCATCGACGAGGTAGACCGCTACCGCACCGGCATCCTCTGGGGCTGAACGGTCGGTCCCCACGGACTGCTGGTTGGACTCCTTTGACAACGTGATGCTGGGCGTTGGGCGAAATCGACGCGTTCGGTGTGTGCCGCTCCGCGCTCGCGTGCGTGAGCCCGTCCCAGCTAGCGCGCCGAGCACTTGACGAGTTGCGGCACGCCGCTTGGGCACGTGTGGTCGTGCCAGACTGGCGGGATACTGCTGACGCTGGATCTCTTGGACGGCCTTGAGCATCGGCCCACCATGTGGGGGGTTGTGAAGGGGAGCTACGAGTCGGTGGTGGCCTACTTGCTCGGTCTCGATCAGGGTTCGGGTGGAGGCGCGCTCGGGGGTTTCAGGAACTCGTCGAGCTGAAGCACGACTCCCCGCGTCGCCGCGAGTGGGGCGTGATGGCACAAGCGACGAGTCACTATCTACGAGACCTGGAGCGCTTCAGCACCAGTCCGGAGCCTGCAACTGTGTCGCTCGACGAGGCTGCCTTGAGAATCGGGACCGATCGCGTTGGCGTCTTGGAGCATATTCAAGCACGTGACCTCCGCAGCGGTCGACTTGGCGGTGATGTTCGCGTTGTCGGTCACAGCGTCGTGGAATTGCTGTCGAGAGAAGACACCGCGGCACTTGACCTGTTGGAGAGACAGCGAATCACGGCAGCGCGCGGAGATGGAGATCATCGAGATCGGTGCGGTGCGTCTCGATGAGGACCTTGAGGTTGTCGATGAGTTCGAGTATCGGGCTGGTCTGAGCGACGTCCGCGAGGTGATTATCGAGCGGGCTGATCCGAGCGTGACCCGCTGCATCACGCCGGTTGTGTGGCGCGAGCGGGCCGCATGCGCGTCGTCATTTCCGAGCGGGTGCCAAAGCCGGCGAGTTCGAGTATGTGTATTCGGTGGTGGTTCACGCCGCACTAGACATGTTGGCCAAAGGCTGCGCGGAGGAGTCTGAGGAATTCGGCGCGGTGCTCGGCTCCGTCGATGATTTCGAGGTGCTGCGCGACGAATTCGTTCGGGTCGATTCGTCCTTCTGCGAGCTCGAGGAAGGTGGCGTAGTCCAGACGGGCAGTCAGCTGCGCGGTTGTGTCGGAGGGCCCGTATTCCACTACGACGCCAGACGGTGTGGGCGTGATGGTGAATGCGTCGTCTTTGACGAGCAAGCGCACCACGAAGCCGGAGCTGGGCCACACGGGCTCGAAGAGCATGCGTAAAGGAAGCGCCATCGTTCTCAGATTCGCCGGCTCGAGTTGATCTGGCTCGTGTTCCAGTAGTGTGCCGAATCCGGCCAGTTCCCAGAGGACCCTGTCTGTCAGGCGGCCGAGCGGAGTGAGTTCGTAGGCGCTCCTGCCGGGGTTCGGCTTGTGTATCAGGCCCGCGGCCGTGAGTTCAACGAGGCGGGTGCTGAGCAGGTTGGTGGCCATGCCGAGGCCCTCTTGCAGCTCCTGATAGCGCGCCGGCCCGGCATGCAGGTCGCGAAGGATGAGCAGCGTCCATCGGTCGCCGATGACATCGAGGGCTCGCGCAATCGGACAAAGCAGGCGGTAGCTGCGTTTCTCGGGCATGTGTTCTCCTGCGACCGGTGTCTCGGCAACTGATGGAAAGGCGACCCAAGTTTAGGTTGCATTTTTAAAGGTTACTCGGTAGCTTTAATTTCTAACGTTAACTGCTGGCTTCAGCAGCCGCCGATGAAGGAGAACATGACATGTCGAACCTAGAGCCGCTTCTCGAACGCAACCGGGCATTCGCCGCGACCGGCGTACACGAAGGCCAGCCGCCGAACCCGAACCGCAATCTGTTCGTAGTCACCTGTTTCGATGCCAGGGTTGACCCGGCCCATCTTCTCGGAACCGATTTCGGCGACCTGGTCGTCATGCGCAACGAGGGTGGCCGCGTGACAAAGGAGATCATCGAGAAGCTCACCTTCGCCGGCATCTTGTTGGAGGCCCTGCAGGGGAACCCGTATCCGTCGGGAGAGGTCGCATTGATCCATCACACCAACTGCATGACGTCGTTTCTGGCCGATGACAACATCCGGAACCTGTACGCCGACCGCATCGGTGCCAACGAGGCTGACCTCCTCGAACTCGCAGTCATCGATCCCGTCGCCACCGTGACCCACGACGTCGCTGTCATCCGCGCCGCAACATCGGTCCCGCAGTCGCTCACCGTTTCCGGGCATGTTTACGACGTGGAGACCGGCTTGATCTCCACCGTCCTCGTCGACAAGCCCAGTGAGGAATACCCCGATACCTGCAAGGTGCCCGAGACCAGCACTTGATGATCTACCCCTGCCTGCGACCAGCGACGCCGTCTTCGTCGGTCCCTACCGCCCGAAGTGATGGCGAGACGGAGCTCGAACTCATCGACAAACAAGACGCAACGAGAACCGCCGACGTGTAATAGAAGGGGAACCAGGGGGGGACTAGCCTTGTGAGGTTCCTCAGTTCTTCTGTCGTCAACTGATCGAGCCCCGTATGAGCGATGAGATCCGATACGCCCCCACCTCAGATGGCACACAAATCGCGCACCGAATAGTCGGTGAGCCCAACGCTCTGGATCTTGTTGTCGTGTCGGCTGGGTTCTTTTCCTTCGAGATGTTGGCGGAGGATCGCGTCACGTGTAGGTGCCTGAGCGGGCTTTCGGCTATGGGTCGGGTCGTGGTATTCGACAAACGCGGCGTCGGCTTGTCCGATCCAGTCAGCGACTGGGACCGCAGCATCCAAGATCAGTGGGCCGAGGACCTGATCGCTGTCACGGAGGCGGCTGAGCTTGTCGATCCGGTTGTGATCTCGTGGGATTCAATGGGCGTCGCCCGTCTTGCAGTGTCAACACGACCAGACCTGTTCTCGAAGATGATTCTCATCAACCCGGTCCCCAGCGCCGACGCGTCGGTGCGCGACTTCTTTGGCATCAACGACGAGACTTTCGAGACCCGCTCCGTTGAAGAGCTGGCGTTTCCCAGTCGGATCAACGACCCAGATTTTCTCGACTGGCTCGTTCGCGCTGGACGCGTAGGAGCAAGCCCATCGATGGCGCCGCGGATTTGGAGCCACCTGCTCAGCTACGACAAGACCCTCACCCCACTGGGAATATCGCTTCCCACGCTGATTCTCCACAACATCGACTCGATGGTCCGGCCTACGGCTGTTCACGCCGTTTCTGCCGATCTCGACAATGCCGACGTCATTCCCGTCCCCGGCGCAGACGCCTACCCAGTTTCTGGCGACATCGACCCGCTCCTCATCGAGATTGCCCACTTCGTGGAACGCGAAACCAACATCGCCTCCCAACGCCTTGTCCGTGCGATTCTCTTCACAGACCTGGTCGCCGCAACCGAACGAGCCGTCCGCGAAGGTGACCAGTCGTGGAAAGCAATACTTGAACACCACGACGCGATCGTCCGACGGTCGATCGCCCAACGAGACGGGACCGTCGTGAAGTTCACCGGCGATGGGGCGCTCTGCATCATGCCCTCGGCCACCACCGCGCTCGATGCAGCGTTGGAGCTCCGACATGCTCTGGAGGCCATCGACTTGTCGATCCGATGCGGGATCCACATCGGCGACATCGACGAACGTGCCGGCGACATCTCAGGCATTGCCGTCAACGTCGCTGCCCGCGTGATGGCCCTTGCCGGCGATGGCCAAATCATGCTCACGACCAGTGCAGCTGAATCCGCAGCCGGATC
>JAAETH010000167.1 GCA_024228575.1 Actinomycetes bacterium | reverse complement strand
GATCCGGGAACGGGTCGGAGACAGACGCGTTCTGGCGTTGATCAAGGCGTTTCTGTGTGCTGGCATCCTTTCCGAGGATGGTGTCACACGCGACACCAAGATGGGCACACTCACCTGCAGATCGACCTGCCCGGCGCTGTTGGGCTGTTCTCAGACCCGACTTTGGCGGGGGTGGTGAGGGATCGTTGATTTCTGGGGGCGCGCCGGATTGTGTTTCCCCTACATCGCTGTGATCGGGCCCGTTCAGGTGATGTTGGCTCGGTCCCAGGTGTGGGTGTCGATGTTGAGGGCGGTGAGGATCTGGTGTTGGAGGGGGTTGCGGCGGGTGGTGAGGGTGATGTCGCGGCCGGCGGCGGTGAGGATGACGCGTCGGATCCGGGCGAGTTCTCGTAGGGCCCGGGTGGCGGTGAGGTGCTGGTGGTCGAGGTCGGGGTCGGGGATGTCGGCGGCGGTGAGGGTCTTGTCGATGAGGGTTTCGATGACGGCGGCGTAGACGCAGATGGCGATGTGGCCGCGGACGCGTTGTTCTGACCAGTGGCGGACGGGTCGGAGCGCGAGGACGTCTTTGAGGACCTTGAAGCGGGACTCGACGTCGAGGAGTTGGCGGTACGCGGTGAGCACCCGGGCTGGGCAGGCTTGGGTGGGGGTGAGGCTGGTGGTGAGCACGTAACGTCCCGCGAGGCGGGTTTCGTGGTCGAACGCGGCTTCGTTGTAGTGGTAGAGGAAGCGGTCCTCGGCGATCTCGATCTCGAAGAGGCGGGCCACGCCGGACGCGCCGAGGATCCGTTGGGCGGAGCGGCCGATCTTGGCGGGGTCACGGAGGCGGCCGTCGCGGACGCGGCGTTCCAGTGCCAACAGTTCGGCTTCGGTGCGGGCGACGAGCTCGGCGGTGCGTAGCGTGTCGCGCCGGTGGCGGGCGTCGGATTCCACCACGACGGCTCGAACACCGTCATCGAGTGCGACCTCGAGGACCCGGCTGTTCGCTTCGGGCACGTCGACCCACGCGTCGGTGCTGGCTGCCTCGGCGGAGCGGAGGGCTTGGGCGCAGGTGGCGTCGCGGTGTAGGCGGGTCGCGAGGATGTGATCGAAGCCGGCTTCGTCGGCGAACTCGACGTTCGCGGTGGAGATGAGACCCCGGTCCGCGACGACACAGATCCGCCCGACCCCGAACCGCTCGGCGAGATCGGCCAGAACACCAGGAAGGGTCGCGGCGTCGTTGGTGTTACCGGTGAACACGTGATGCGCGATCGGGATCCCATCGCCGGTGCACAACAACCCGATCACGATCTGGGGGCGGTCACCTCGCTTGTCACGGGAATACCCGAACGCCCGCGACGGGAACCGTTCCGAGGGCCCAGTAGCGCCTTCGAAGTATGTGGAGGTCAAGTCGTAGCACACGAACCGCAGATCCATATTCGTCAGATCACACAGCCGGACGAACAGCTCGGTTTCGGTCGCCTCCTTCGCAGCGGCAACCGCGTCGAGAGCCCGGTAGTACTGATCCAACGACGGCCCCACCCACCCCTGGGGCATCACCACGTCTGCTTCGCTCCACTCCGGCAACCGACGCTTCGAGCACGGGTCCACCAGACGATTAGCGACCATCGCGAACACGGCGTCGCCGAGACGTTCAGCGCCACGTTGCCCGCCGATCCGTGTGAACCAGTCGTCGAGCCCCAACCGTTGCCACACCGCCCCAACCGCGGCGACCGACCCGAGCGACGGTGCCGCTTCGGCTTCGAGCGCGGCGACGTCGAGGCGTTCGCGGTGCAGGTGGGCTTCTAACGCCGCCACGATCCGTTCGAGCTCACCCGAGGACCGCAGTGCTGTCACCTCGCCGAGGCGCACCAACGTCCGGTGCCCGACCTTGCTCCCAGTGCGGACCGACTCCACCAGCGACAGGTACTCGTAGGTCTTGTCGCCCCTGCGTCGCCGCGTGGTCTTCACATGCATCCCG
>JAAETH010000166.1 GCA_024228575.1 Actinomycetes bacterium | reverse complement strand
TCCTCGGAGTGCATGCGTCTCGCTGAGCCGAGGATCGAGGCGTGCGCTGCGTCGGTCGAGGTAGCCGGGCTCACGGGCGAGTATCTCGATCTCCCGTCCGAGGAGTTCGACGCGGTCCTGTCGACCTGGACCTTGTGCACAATTCCCGACATCGACGCTGCGCTCGACGAAGCTCGCCGAGTCCTCAAACCTGGTGGCATGTTCCACTTCGTTGAGCACGGACACTCACCCGACATGCGCGTAGCAAGGTGGCAGGAGCGCATCGAGCCATTCAGCAAGCGGCTGACGGGCGGGTGTCACATCACCCGCCGGATCGAAACCCACGTCGAGGCCGCCGGTTTCGTCATCGAGAAACTGGACAAGTACTACGCGAAAGGTGTGCCCAAGCCTTTCGGCTACACATTCGAAGGGCGCGCTCGCAGACGTTGAAGGACTGGATCGCCCGGCCAAGCTGATCCGCGATGTTGAGTCAGACCCACACGAACGTGCTGGGAAGCGTTGTCCTAATCGGCCGATCTTATGTCGAGGGCCAAGACGATGAACTGGGTGAACTGGCCAGCGCCGAAGTTGTTGTCACTCACGATGACAAGGGTCTGGCGTCCGTCAGGTAAAGGTGGACCGAACGTCATCCCTTCGATGTTGTCGATCGGGATTCCGAGATCATCGAAAGCGAACACTTCTCTTTGCGTCACGGGTGTGAAGGCGATCGGAGAGCCACCGTCGTACAGTGCGTCGACGTCCAAGACATCGGTGGCACCAGTGGTCGAGATCTCGTTGATCACGACGACGTTGCCGGTGCCACCTCCCAGAACCCCTCCGACC
>JAAETH010000165.1 GCA_024228575.1 Actinomycetes bacterium | reverse complement strand
GTCGGGGAGCCGTTGCCGGCCCCCCAAGGGGCCGACGGAAAGCGGGTTGGTCGTGAACAACTGAGGGCATTCACCGCTGAGTTGACGACGAGGCTCCAGAACGCCCAGAACGCCGCTGTCGAGCAGGCCTCCAAGACCTCTCGCTGAGCTGGGACCGTCTGGCCGGGGCCAAGTAGGGTTTTGGTAGGAGGTTGCCAACCATGTCAGAGCTGAGCACGACCGCGGGTGTCCTCACCACCCCCCTCATCGAGCAAACGATTCCTGCCAATCTGGCTTCAACCGTTGCCACCCACCCCGACCGGGAAGCCCTCGTGGTTCGCCACCAGGACATCCGCTGGTCGTATCGAGAGCTCTCGGACCGGGTCGATGAGCTGGCTAGAGCGTTGGTGGCCAGGGGCTTCGTCAAGGGCGACCGAGTGGGGATCTGGGCCCCGAACTGCGCCGAGTGGGTGCTGGTCCAGTTCGCGACGGCTCGGATCGGTGTGATCCTGGTCAACATCAATCCGGCCTACCGGACCCATGAGGTCCAGTACGCCCTCGACCAGTCGGGGTGCAAGGGGCTCGTGGCGACCACCATCTTCAAGACGAGTGACTACCGAGCCATGGTCGACGAGGTCCGTGGCGAGCTCCCCCAACTGGAGCAGGTGATCTACATCGGCACCGACGATTGGACCGAACTGCTAACCGCTGCCCCCCAAGTCTCGGCCGAAGAGCTC
>JAAETH010000164.1 GCA_024228575.1 Actinomycetes bacterium | reverse complement strand
ACCTCGGATCTCGATCAGTTTCACCACTAGCGGGCCCGCTTCACCGGTCGCCCGAAAGACCCTCGACTGATAGCCGGCATGGACCTCGGCTCCCGGGAGGAGCCCGAGTCGAGTCCAGATACCCGGCGCGGGGTAGGCCAGATTGCGTTGATCGGGACCACGCTGCCAGAAACCCTTGATGTCGGCCGGGTCCGATTCACCGAGAGGAGTCCAGGAGTCCATCAACTCGAACCTACCCCTGAACAGCGCTCGCAACCGGCAATGCCGAGTGCCCACGGTGCGCGGGTACGACAGCCTGGCACGTTGGCCCTGGTCAACTGAAGGTTTCCGCGCACGATTCAAGTGACGTCTTCGGGCGGGCGGTTGGATCTGAATAGTTGCTCGCGAGTGGTGCGCGCGTTCGTCGCCGACGTGTTGACGGCTAGCGTCGTGGGATGGCGCTGCGCCACGGTCGACGAGATCGAATCCTGCCAACACCGAACCCGCTGTTGATTGTGCTGTGCACGCTTGCGCTTCTGATCGGCGCATGTGGGCAGGATTCCGTCATCACAACCGGGTCGGATCAGCCGGCGCCGCAACCGGCGGCCGATGAGCCCGGACTCGCCATACGTATCACCGGCTCGGTGGAGGGCTACGTGATATGCCCCGGGGGCGATCACGCCTGTCTCACGTTCCGAGGCGATGTCGAGCCCGACAGCGAAGGTCTGGCATGGGTGGCCGGGCGGATTGTCGACGGCCACCTGGAGATCGACGAGCAACTACCGCTAGCTCGCCGCCTAGATCGTGACTACATCAATCGATGCCCCGACGGTGACTTCGTCGGGCCGCCTCCAGAAGAGTGGCTGTTGGCCAACGAAGGCATGACCGAGGGCGACGCCGACCTACCCGAAGGTTATGCTGACTTCTGGGACTCCGATGACGGTGTATTTCACATCGCCATCGCCGGCAACAGAGCGGAGTGGGAGCAATACCTCGAAGCTGAAGGCCTCACCGACCGGATCTGCCTGGTCGAGTTCGTCTACAGCGAACAGGAACTCCGAGCGCTCTCGCACGAGGCAGAAGTGCTGACCGCCGACTGGGGGTCGGGTGGGGCATCCACCGGCGACACCTGGGCGGGGGTGCTCAACGTCTATGTTGACTGGCTCGACGTCGACCGCAGGGCCGAGTTCGCTGACTTCAGCGCGGCCAACGGAGACGTGCCCGTGGTGGGTCACGCCCCGGTCGAAGTGCTCGACGACACGTTCGCCGCCTACGAAGCCGCCATCGCCGGAGCCACAGCAGAGCTGGATCCGGCCGCGTCGCTGGCCGCCACGTGCGGCCCGGTGCGCTTCAGCTCGATCCCGCCTGACTTAGACGAGTTTCCCGCTCTCGACGCTGAGGCCGAACAGGCGCTGGCAGAACTGACAACCGGTGAGGAAACGAGTCTGGAAGCCGGGTTCCTGGAAGTCGACGACCGGACCTGGTCGATAGCCCATCGGTCCGACACCGAACTGATCCTCTTCGGCCATGACGCCGACTCGGCCGCCGTCATCACCGACGGCGCTGTCTACGCCCGATTCGACCGAAACAGTGCCGATGAACCGTTCCGTCCGAGCGGCTGGGGCGGCTGCTGGATCCAGGTGGAATCGGCCACATACGGCAACGCCTCCATCGCCTTCGACACAACCCGACCGCCGGATCCTTCATCGACAGAACTTCCGCTGGTGATCAACGAGCGCAACTGTGCCAGCGGGAGAGCCCCCGAGGGCCGAGAGATTGTTCCGGTTGTAACGGAAAGCGATTCGCAGATCATGATTGTTGTGCTCGTCGAGCCTGCCGGTGAGGCCGATTGTCCAAGCAATCCATGGCACCCGTTCACCGTCACGCTCGACTCACCCCTGGGCGACCGAACGGTTCTCGACGGCCACACGTCACCACCGGTAACCATCGGTGAAGCTACCCCTGGCGAGCACGAGTAGACCCCAACAGACAACCACCAGGTAGTCGGTGGCTCGAAGTCAGTTGAGGCAACGGCCCCGAGCTCCACTCCCGGCGGTAGCGCGCCTACAGAACGTTCGGTCGGACGCCAGGGCCCGTGTCTTCTGCGGAACATCAGCGAGCGCTCGACCCTGTTCGCTGGGCTGATGTTGTCTAAACCGCCACGACTCGACGGGCAGCGTCTGCGCAATGACCGATACTGCTCCATCGCAGTAGCAAGGCGGCCCACTGCACTTCCGGCGTCCTAGAGCGGTATGAGTGATCGGAAACGAGACCTCGCAGAGTCGCCCGTCCAGGACCGCCAGCCACGGGCTCCAACGAATGGTTGTCGATCATGTACAGGGAGTTCCGCGATCTTCCTAGGGCCTTCTTCGTTT
>JAAETH010000163.1 GCA_024228575.1 Actinomycetes bacterium | reverse complement strand
TGTCGCGACGCCACGGAGGTCGCCGGCTTCCTCGAAAAGCCTGTAGGCTCGGAGACAAAACGCCAGGGCTTGTTGGGTGTCGCCGCCCCCGTGAGCGGCGGCGCCCGCATACAAAGAGACATTGGCTTGTTCCACCGTATTGCCGAGCTCCTCGTAGAGGCCGATCGCTTCGGTGAGCGCTTCGAGGGCGCGTTGGAGCTCGTCGGTGCGCCAGGCGAAAACCCCGATCATCCGGAGAGCCCGAGCCAGGGCGGGCTTGTTGCCGGCTGTCCGGGCCAGCTGTTCGGCCTGTTCGACATGGCGCAGGCCGGTTTCATAGTCGCGCAGTCGGTAATGGGCGTCGCCGAGAGCATTCAGGAGCGAGAGCTCGCGGTCTTCATCGGGCGTCGCGGCGAGCAGCTCGAGCGCCTCGCGGCCGTTGGCGATCGCCTTGGCGGGATCGTCCACGCGATAAGCATCGGCCAGCTTGACGAGCAGGTCGAGCCGCGCCCGGCCGGTCGCCGCGGCAAGCTGCGCCTCGAGCTCTTCCGGCTCGGTCTTCACTTCGGCCCCTGACTGAGCCCAAAGAGGCGCGGACAGCAACAAGGAGATCGACACAAAGAAGATGGTGCGCACCGTTTCCTCCCCAGATCATTCTACTCAGCGCGTGACCGGCAGCGACAGGCAGAAGGTCGAGCCCTTCCCGAGCCCTGCCGACTCGACCCACACTTTGCCGTCGTGGACCTCGACGATCCGCTTGACCAACGCCAGGCCGATGCCGGTGCCATCCGATGCCTCCGGGTCGAGGCGCTCGAACAGTCCGAAGACCTTCTCATGGTACTTAGGATCAATGCCCATGCCGTTGTCGCCGACGTAGAAGACCGGTGCCTCGCCGTCCTGCGTTTCTTCGTTGCGCACCCCCACCTCGATCCGCGGCGCCGGCTGATCTCCCAGATACGTGACCGCGTTGCCCAGCAGATGGCGCACCGCCTCGAGCAGCCGCGCGCGGTCGCCTGTGACCGTCAGCGGCCGGGCGGCCACCGAGACCTACACCCCGCGCTCGGCGACCTGACCGGCGAGCTGCAACCGGGCTTCCCGAACCAGATCACCGAAGGCCACCTCCTCGGGCGGATTGGCCTGGATGCCCACCCTTGAGAGCTCGAACAGCTCGTCGAGCAGCCGCCGCAGCTTG